>OZ242341.1:0-323700 GCA_965208545.1 Candidatus Poriferisocius sp.
GCGGGCGTGGTCGGCGCCGGAGTGGTGAAACAGCTGGCCGACACGCCGTCAATTCCCGTCAACCGGGTTGCTGTGATCGACCGAAGTGCAGATCGGGCCTGGCACTTGGCCGAGAAACATGGGCCTCCGGTAACCGTGGGCAGCTTGGATGATCCCGCTGATGTGGTAGTTCTAGCCACCGCGTCAGGCAGCCAAGCCCGACTGGCGCGTCGGCTTCTCGACGATGGGCGGGTGGTGCTGGCCTCGTCTGACTCGGTGTCTGACGTGAGGCGGATGCTGGGCATGAACGGCGCGGTTCGACAATTGAACTCGCTGGTGGTTGCCGGAGTTGGTATGGCTCCCGGGTTGAGCGACGTTCTGGCGGTTCGGGCAGCCGAGGAATTGGACCAGGTGACGGAAGTACACGTTGCCAAGTTCGGCACTGGGGGGCCGGATTGCGCACGTCAGCACCACCGGGCCTTGAGCTCTCTAGCGCTGGAATGGCGGGGTGGCTGGAAGCAGCGACCGGGTGGCTCGGGGCGGGAGCTCTGTTGGTTCCCGAGTCCGGTGGACGCGGCGGACTGCTACCGGGCGGCGTTGCCCGAACCGATGCTGCTGGTTCGGAAGTTCAGCAGGGCGGATCGGATTACGGCCCGCATGGCGGCCACCCGCAGAGATCGGTTTTCCTCCTGGTTGCCGATGCTGCGGCCGCCGCATCCAGAGGGGAAGCTGGGCGCCGTCAGAGTAGAGGTTCGAGGGCAGCGAGATGGAGCTTGGGCGGGGCGGATTCTGGGGGCTTCGGGGCCGCCGGGGTTTGTGGCTGCTGCTGTGATGGTGAGCACTCTTGGGTTGATTGGGGCGGGGAAGGTGTCCGGTGCTGGGGTTGTGGGGTTGTCGGAGATTGTGGACGCGGGGGAGTTCTTGGATCTGGTAGCTGGGCATGGGGTGGTGTCGGAGGAGTTTGCTGGGGGTTAGGGGTTGAGGAGAGAACGGAGTTCTTCGTGGAAGTTTCCGTTGGTGGCTAGCCAGTCGCCGGCGGATGGGGTGTCGGTGCCGTTCCATTGGGTGACTTGGCCACCAGCCTCGGGAACAATCACCAGCATGGGGGCTATGTCCCAGAGGTTGAGGCCGGGGTCGATCATGGCTTCCACTCGGCCCGTGGCCACCAACACGTAGCCATAGCCGTCTCCCCAAGTGCGAAGTCGGGGGCCTGTTCGGTTCTGCCGGTCTCGTGTTCGTCTAACTCGGTCGAATGCACCGTCGGGCCACCACTCGAAGCCGGAGGCACACAGATAGGACCGGCCGAGTTCGGTTTGCGAACTCACCCGGCATCGGCGGCCGTTGTGGTAGCAGCCGAGACCTCGGCCGGCCCAGACTGCTTCGTCGAGAGGGGGGACGGCTGCGACTCCGACGGCGGGGCCGTGTTGGTCGATCAGGGCTAGCAGGGTGGTGTAGAGGGGTACGCCGCGGACAAAGCTGCGGGTGCCGTCGATAGGATCTATGACCCAGGTTCGTCCCGACGTGCCCTGGGCTTCGGGGAACTCCTCGCCGATCACGGCATCGTCGGGGAACCGTTCAGCCAAGGCCTCTCGAAGAAACGCCTCCGCGGCCTTGTCGGCTTCGGTCACTGGGGAGCCGTCGTCCTTGCGGCTCACGGAAAGCCCGTGATCGTTGAACCAGTCCAGCGTCAGCACTCCTGCCTGGCGAGCCAGTTCGACGGCCTCGTCCAGCAATTCGCCCGATACCGAACCGGGGTCGGTCATCCGAGAATGCCCTGGTCCCGAAGTGCGGCCAGTCGGTCTTCGCTCAGCCCCAATACCTGGCTCAGCACCTCGTCGGTCTGCTGGCCGACGGTGGGGGCGTGGCTAGGCACAGGGAGTTCCTCATTGAAGAACTTGACCGGGAGGGGGAGCTGTTCGCAGCCCACTTGCTCGGTGGTGAACAGCGGCAGCCGGTCTTGGAACTGTGGATCGTCGACCACGTTCTTGGCGTTGTTCACCGGAGCGATGGGGGTGTTCACCCGATCGCCGAACTCCAGCCACTCGGCGCTGGTCTTGGTACGGAATATGTCCCGCAGTTCCCGCTGCAATTCCAGATTGCCCCGGGCGTGGTCGGCGTATTTTGACCCCGGCCAGCGGTCAAAGAGGTCCATGCGATCGAGGGCCTCACAGAAGTTGCGCCAAAAAGCCTGTTCGGAGGCCATGAACAGCACGTGGCCGTCGGAGGATTCGTACATCTGGTAGCGGACGCCCTCCCACATGCCGGCCAAGCCCGGTGCTCGACGCTCATAGTTGTCCGACGGATTGCCGGTGACTTCGTCTTCAGGGCGCTCGTAGGCCTTCCAGGTCTCGATGCGGTACCAGTCCATGTAGGCGGCGCCGTCAGACTGGGCCAGTTCGAGTCGGCAGCCCTCTCCGGTTTCCCGAGCTCGGGTGATGCCGGCCAAAAGGGCGAAGGCGCCGATGAGCGGGGCGATGTTGATGCCGATGTTGGGCATCTCTGGAATCCGGCAGAAGCCGTCATCGTCATACGCAGGGGGGATGAGCCCGGCCCAAGTGTCGTAGGCGATGCCGTGACTGGGCATGTCCTTGTAGGGGCCGGTCATGCCGTAGCCGCTGATGGTGGCGAACACAATCTTGGGATTCACCTCTTTGAGCTGCTCATAGCCCAAGCCCCGGCGCTCCAGGGCACCCGGTCGCATGGCTTCCACCACGGCATCCGCGTTGCGGGCCAAGTCGAGATACAGCTCCACGCCCTCGGGCTCGCGCAGGTTGAGCACGATGCTCTTTTTGCCTCGGTGGGTGTGCAAATGAAGAAGCGACACCCCGTTGACAATGGGCCAGGTCATTTGGCGGATGTAGTCGCCCTGAGGAGGCTCCACCTTGATGACGTCAGCTCCGAGATCGGAGAAGAACGTGGTCAAGAATCCCGGTCCGAGCAGCGAGCTCTCAATTATTCGAAGGCCGCCGAGGGGCGGTGTTGCGTGGCTCATGTCATTGTCCCTCCGTCAACTCTGAGGACGATCCCATTGCAGTAGCTGGCGTCATCGCTGGCCAAGAAGGCGAAAGCCGCGGCCAGTTCAGAAGCCTGGCCGGGACGATCGAACGGCATGATGCGGGCCATGAGGGTGAGATCTGCATCCTCTGGAGGGGTGAATTGGGCACCGATTGCTGTTTCCACGCCGCCAGGGGCGATGCAGTTGACCCGTACGCCCGATCTCCCGTTGGTGATGGCCATGGTTTGGGTGAGGGCGATGACGCCGCCCTTAGAGGCGGAGTAAGCGGAGCTCCACGGCTGGGCGTGCGTGCCCGCGGTGGAGGCGGTGTTCACAATGCAGCCCTGTGACTCGAGCAAGTGGGGCAAACAGGTTTGGGACATGAAGTAAGTGCCGGTGAGGTTCACCCCGATGACCCGATTCCATGCTTCGAGCGTCTCGCCTTCGTCGCTGGCGAAGTGACCTATCCCGGCGATGTTGCACAGCACGTCGATTCGGCCAAAGGCATCCACTACTTGGCCGACTGCGGGGGCAATGGCTTCCAAGTCGAGCAGATCAAGCTGGATGGCCATGTCCACGTCGTCGACCGGGTCTCGGTCAATGCCCACCACGGTTCCACCCTCGGCCCGCAGCCGGGCCGCAGTGGCTTGTCCAATGCCAGAAGCCGCACCGGTGACAATGACGACTTTGTTCTCAAGTCGGTTCATGCCCAAAGCATGGCCTATTGCGGCGGTCGACAATGCATCAGGGCAGAGCGAACGGCCTTGCAGACCAGGGTGTCATTGCCGGTGGTGTAGGCCCGGTGTTCGAAAGTGACAATTCCTTGGGTGGGGCGGGATGCAGACGGGCGGGCGTCCAGCACCTCGGTCTCCACCCGGATGGTGTCGCCGGCGAACACCGTTGCCCCAAAAGAGACCTCTTGGAAGCCGAGGTTGGCCACGGTGGTGCCCATGGTTGTCTCGTGGACGCTGATGCCCACAGTCAATCCCAGGGTGAGCAGGGAGTTCACCAGCGGCTGACCGAATTCGGTGCCCGAGGCGTAGTCGGCATCCAGATGGATTGGCGCCGGGTTCATGGTCATGGTGGTGAAGGCCACGTTGTCGGCCTCGGTGATCGTGCGTCGGATGGCATGGTGGACAACCAGACCGGGGGTCAACTCCTCAAACCACAGGCCGGTGACGGGGCGCTCGCTCAAATTGTCGGGCACAGAAGAAAGCTACCGGACAGGGGTCGCAGTGAGCGCGGCACGAGCCGGTGCCTCGATGATCCCAGTCAACATGTCCACCAGGTTGGCGGCATACACGTCTTCATCGGTGTCCAGAGGGTCGCCCGCCTCGATGCGGCGGGCTCGCTCAGCCAGCGAGGCGGTCATCAGCTGGATCATGGCCAGCACCCGCTCGTCTCGTTGGGCCTTGTCGCCGGCCAGGGCCCGATTCCTCAGCAGGCGCAAGATGGCGTTGAGGTTGGCCGGGACGTGGGTAGGGTCGAGGTCCCAGCGGGCGAACTCGGCGCTGAGCTGAGCCACGATCCTCAGATAACACCGCCCGCTCGAAGTGGACAGACGACGGGTGAGAGGTTGGATTAGAGCTTCGATGAGCGCCGGAGTCCCGTCGTCGCCCTCCTCGGCCCACACCTGGCCCCGCTCCTGGTCGATTGGTTCCCCGTGATCTCGCAGGATGGCGTCGAGCACGCCTTGGCGGGAGCCGAAATGATAGGAGAGCGCCGAGCTGTTCCGCTGACCGGCCGCGGCCACGATGTCCTGCACCCGTACCCGCCAGATGCCCTGGTCGGCGAATAGCCGCTCGGCTTCGGCGATCAGTCGGTTTCGGGTTTCGGTGGCGTCGCGCGGCATCGCCGCTCGCTCCTCGGTCTAAGTGGCCTAATTGCCGTGGCCTAAGGGCAACAGCGCGGTTTCAGGAATGAGCTCCACGTCGATGCCCTCAGGCAGCGGGAATTGGAAGTCGGAGTAGCGGCGCTGCGCAGTAGCCCGGTAGCGGTCGGTGGAGTGAACCGGATCGGGGTCGTACTCGGGGATGACTTTGGTGCCGAACACCTCGAGCATCTCGTCGATCTCGTCGTGTTCCATGCCCTCGCCAGGGAGGCCGAATACCACCTGATCGCAGCCCACTGTCTGATAGCGGGCCACCTGCTCGCACACCTCTTCAGGGTTGCCGCACAGCATGTAGCCGCCGGCGATGGCGCCGTCGAGCATCTCGTCGGTCCATTCGATCTGCGTGGGCGCCGACGGCCAAGTGATGGCGTCAGGCGACTTGGGCATGGTGTCGTGGTAGAGGTTCACCATGGTGACCAGGTAGCCCCGGCCCTTGGACTTGGCAATTTCCCGAGCCCGCTCACGGTCCTCGAGGCAGATGACTGCATTGGTCATCATCACGTTGTCGTTCTTGAACTGGCCGATCTGCTCCACCGGATTGTCGATGGCCTCCTTGTAGGCGTCAATGCGACCCTTAAGGTTGAAGATGGGCTCGAAATTGAAGGCAATGGCGCCAATGCCCAGCGAGCCGGCCTTGGCGAACGTGGGTGGGTTGCCGCACGCCACCCAGATGGGGGGGTGGCCGTTGCCGTGGGGCTTGGGCAACACGTTGTGGGGCTTGGGCACCGAGAAGTGCTCGCCCTCGAAGCAGTAGTCGCGCTGCTCCCACATGCGGGGGATCTCGCGGATGACCTCGTCCCACATCGACTTGGTCTCCGGTGGCGTGAGCCCTCCAAAGGTGGCCACCTCGTGGCTGCCCGCTCCTCGCCCGGTGCCGAACTCGAAGCGGTTCTCGGTGATGTGGTCGAGCATGGCGGCCCGCTCGGCAATGCGAACCGGGTGCTCTTTGGCGGTAGGCAGGCTGGTGATGCCGGTTGAGAGATGAATGCGGTCGGTTTTGGCCGCCACATAGCCCATGACGGGGGCTGGGGCCGACATGTGGCTGTACTCGGTGAGACAGTGGTGCTCGCCGAACCAGACGTACTTCCAGTTGTACTTGTCGGCGGTGATGGCGTAATGGGCCTCTCGCATCAAAGCGGTGTGCTCTGCCTCGGTGTCGTGGGCTGCCGGCCCGGGGATGTAGCCGTTGACAAAGATGCCGAATTCCATGGTCTCCTCCGCGTCCTTGGGGGAAAGTGGACGGCAGCAGTTCTAATGGAAGCTATTAGAACCTGTCAAATCAATCGGAATCCACCTGGCCGCGCAATTCCTCAATCCAGTCTTGGGCCTCGGTCCACGCAGTGGAAGCGTTGCTGTTCTGTTCTTCACTGCCCCTGGTGGTGGTGGGATAGGAACCGAGAAACTTCACCTCGCCGTGCTTGGCCACGATGCTGGTGAGGCAGTCGGCTACCAGCTGGTCGGCGACGTGGCCTTCGAGGTCGATCAGAAAGCAGTAGTCGCCGAGGGCCTTCTTGGTGGGCCGAGACTCCAGTTTTGTGAGGTTGATGGAGCGGGCCGCGAACTCAGCGAGGATGCCCATCAGAGACCCCGACCGGTCGGCGCGCTGGAAGACCACGATGGAGGTCTTGTCGTTACCGGTGGGGGCGGGTATGCCGGACTTCGACACTGCGACGAAGCGGGTCTGGTTTTCGGGATGGTCCTCGATGTCGGTGGCGATCAGCTCGAGTCCGTAGATCTCCTGGGAAAGGGCGGTGCCGATGGCGGCGGCGGTGACGTCGTGAGAGATGGCCAGATCGCGGGCCGCCGCCGCGGTGGAATTGGCGGCAATTTCTTCGGCGTGGGGCAGGTTGTCAATCAGGTATCGCCGGCATTGCGCGGTGGCCACGGGAAAGCTGATGACGCGCTGGACTCCGTCCATAGAGGCGCCGGGAAGGCCGAGAAGGTGAAGGCGGACATCGATGATCACCTCTCGTTGGATGAGCAGATCATGCTCGAAGATGAGGGCGTCGAGGGCGACATTTACCGTGCCCTCTATGGAGTTCTCGATGGCGGTGAACCCCAAGTCGACGCGTGCGGACGCGGCAGCTTCGAGCACCTCGGGGATTGATCGGCACAGCAGGTGATCGATTTCAGCCAGGTCGGGTTGGGTGAGAAGTGCTTCCTCGGTAAACGTGCCCGGAGGTCCGAGATAGGCCACTTGGCTATTGGATCGGGCAGAGCCAGTCACAAAGGGGCAGGATAGTGGTATTGAGAAACGCCGTCGCGGTGAGAAAATGGCAAGGACTCTTGGCGAGAACTTCTAGAAGGGGCGGGATATCGAGGTGGATGAGGCTTTTCTTCAACAAATGATGGACGACGTGCGCCGCGGCGCGCTATCGGCCGATGACGCCGTTCGGCGGTTGCGGCGGCTGCCGTTTGCCGATTTGGGATTTGCCCGGATTGATCATCATCGCAGCCTCCGCCAGGGTCTGGCCGAGGTTGTGTACGGGCCGGGCAAGACGCCCGACCAGTGCGCGGCCATCGTGAAGGAACTGCTCGATCACCCAGGCGGTCCTGTGCTGTTAACCCGGGCCTCAGCGGGACAGGCCGCCGTGGCCTTGGCCCTCAATCCCGAGGGAGAGCGCTACGACACCACGGTGGTCTGGCGGCCTGCGCCGCCGCGACCCGAAAGGGTGGTGTTGGCCGCGGCCGGTACCGCCGATCTACCGGTGGCCGATGAGTGCAGCGTGGTGTTGGCCGCCCACGGACTGGCGCCGCAGCGGCTGAACGACGTGGGCGTGGCCGGACTTCATCGGATTCTCAATGAGGTCGACTCACTGGCCGAAGCCGATGCCGTGGTGGTGGTAGCCGGGATGGAAGGGGCCTTGGCCTCAGTGGTGGGAGGGCTAACGGCGGCTCCGGTGGTGGCCGTGCCCACCAGCGCGGGATACGGCTCTTCGCTGGAAGGAGTCACGCCTCTGCTGGCCATGATGTCGTCATGTGCCGCGGGCGTGACCGTGGTCGGGGTGGACAATGGATTTGGGGCGGCCTGCGCGGTGCTGCGGCTGTTCAAGACGAGGGATCGAGCGGTGTCGTCGGCAGGGTTGAAAGATGGCTGAGCCGGCCGGCATTGGCTGGTTCCATTGTTTCAGCGGAATCGCGGGCGACATGGCTATGGGGGCGCTGATCGATGCCGGGGCCGATGTTGCTGAAGTGCGGGAGATGTGTGAGCTGCTGCCTTTGGGCGGGTGGGATCTGCAAGCTCACCCCACCCAGCGAGGGGGCATCGCGGCCACCGACGTGCGGGTGATCACCCAGGAGACATCGGTGGTGCGCACGGCCAGCCACATCAACGCACTCATCGGAGAGGCCCGGCTGCCCGACCGGGTGGCCGACCGGGCGCTGGCGGTCTTCGACGCTCTGGCCCGGGCTGAGGGCAAGCTGCACCGCCGTCCTCCAGAGCAGGTCCATTTTCACGAAGTGGGCGGCCTCGATGCCATCATCGACGTGGTGGGTACCTGCGCCGCGCTAGAGGTATTGGGGATCGACGAGGTTTACTCCAGTGCAGTGGCCTGTGGACGGGGAATGATCCGCAGCGCCCACGGGCGACTGCCCAATCCGCCCCCTGCGGTGGTGGAATTGCTAGTGGGGTGCCCGACGTTCGGCTTGGATGTGGGTTTGGAGCTGACCACGCCTACCGGGGCGGCGATTCTTTCGGCGCTGGCGGAAGGCTGGGGGCCCATGCCCCCGATGACGATTTCGGCGAGCGGGTTTGGCGCGGGCGACAACCAACTGGAGGACCGTCCCAACCTGACCCAGGTGGTGGTGGGGACGATGGCGGCGTCTCGCCCCGCGGGCCAGCCGGTGATGCTGTTTGAGACCAACGTGGATGATGCCACCGGGGAAACGCTGGCCCACACGGTGGCAGTGTTGTTGGAGTCGGGAGCCCATGATGCTTGGATCACGCCGATCGTCATGAAAAAGGGGCGGCCGGCCTACACGGTGAGTGCGCTGGCTGATCCTGCGGTGGGCGATCAGGTGGCGGCCACGCTGGCGGAGGAGACGGGCACGCTGGGGGTGCGGGGGCAGTTGATCGAGCGTTGGCCCCGGGCGCGATTGGAGCACGAGGTTGATGTGGATGGGCGAAGGGTTCGGGTAAAGGTGAGCGCCGGGCGCGCGAAGGTGGAGCACGATGAGGCGGTGCGGGCTTCCAAGTTGTTGGGATTGCCGGCGCGTGAGGTTGTGTCGTTGGCGGAGGAGGCTTGGCGGCGGCAGGGGGACGACGAGCCGGTTGCCTAGTATCGAAGAAGTGGAAAACGACCGGTTGTACTTCAGGCAGTTGTTGTCGGGGCGGGACTTGGCTCTGGGAGACATGATGGCCCGGCAGATGGTGAATTTCGTCTACTTGATCGGGGATCGGGAGACGGGCGAAGCGGTAGTGGTGGATCCGGCTTACGACCCGCAGGGGATCGTGGATCTGGTCGAGGCTGATGGGATGCGGCTTACAGGGGTGCTGGCCACGCATTACCACCCCGATCATGTGGGCGGGTCGATGATGCAGTTCTCCATCGCGGGGGTGGCCGAGCTGTTGGATCTGGTGTCGGTTCCGGTGCATGTGCAGGCTGACGAGGCCCGCTATGTCACTATGACCACCGGCATCGGGGAAGACGATCTGTGTCGGCACGAAAGCGGTGATGTGTTGTCGGTGGGGGAGGTGGACATCGAGATGATCCACACCCCGGGCCACACTCCCGGGAGCCAGTGCTTTTTGACCAATGGTCGTTTGGTGGCTGGCGACACACTGTTTTTGGAAGGGTGCGGGAGGACCGATCTGCCGGGAAGCGATCCGGCGGCAATGTATGAGAGCCTCACCCAGCGCCTGGCCCGAGTTCCCGACAGCGCCACTCTGTATCCCGGCCATCTGTACTCGCCCCAGCCGTCGGCTTCCATGGGGGAGACCCGGCGCACCAATTATGTTTTCATGCCCCGCTCGGCCGAACAGTGGCTGGCCATGTTCGGGGGGTGATCGAAATGGGCTCGACATCGACCGACAACTCCCTGGTTGCATTGGACCCCCATGTGGCCGGACCGCTGGAGGAGTTGGTGCAGGCTCTTGATGGCGTGGGGCTGGATCAAGGACTGCTGGAACTTTGCGCCGCGCGTATTGAGCAGATGATCGGGGGTGGGGCGTCGGCTGCGTCTCCCCAAAGCGACCGAGAGAGGGTTGTGCTGGCGTTTACCGAGCAGTACGTGCTGGATGCCCACGGGGTGACCGATGAACTGTGCGCCGAATTGAACGCGCATCTGTTGCCCCCCGAATTGGCTGCACTCACCACCGCAATTGCCACGTTCGAGGCCCTGGCTCGCAGCCGGGCCGTGTTGAAAGGAGTCATGGAATGACCAGGATCGCCATTCCCGAAGGCGGAATGTCGCTATTCGACCATCAGCCCGAGCTGTTTGCGGTGTTCAACCGCTTTTACGGCACGCTGTGGAGCGAAGGGCAGCTCGACCAGGCCACCAAGGAGGTGGGCCGGCTCCGCAATGCCCGAGTAAACGACTGCAACATTTGAAAGAACCTCCGCTTCGCAGGTGCGAAGCAGCAGGGACTGACCGAAGAACTGGTGGAGCAGATAGAAGACGACTACGCCGACAGCGATCTGCCGGAAAGGTTGAAGCTGGCTTTGCGGATGGCCGACGCGGTGATCACCGACCCATCGGGGCTGAGCGAGGCCGATCAGAATGCGCTGAGCGAGGAGTTCACCCCAGCGGAGCTGGCTGAGCTGGCCCTGACGGTGGCCATGGCCGCCGGATTCTCCAAGGCAGCCATTGCCTGGGGCCCACCCCCGGTCATCCCGGTGACCGAAGTCCCCACTCCCACCCCCGAGGGGACGGTTGGCTGAGGCCAACGGTGCGCGAGGGGGGACTTGAACCCCCACGTCCTTGCGGACACAGGAACCTGAATCCTGCGCGTCTGCCAATTCCGCCACTCGCGCTGGTTGTCGGGGTGGTCAGCGTACAAGACGGGCGAACAGAAGAATGAGCCGAAGTACGTAGCCGAATGCCAATTTTGATGGATGCTGGTTATAGTCCTGCGCAAAGTGGGGGCACCACGGTCATGGAACTCTGATGATCCGGCTAGAGGCGGGACAAGCCACCGACAGAGGCCGACGTCGAGAGAAAAACGAAGACTCGATGCTGGTTGAAGGGGAAATCTTCGCGGTCGCCGACGGGTTGGGAGGCCACCAAGGCGGAGAAGTGGCTTCGGCCTTGGCGGTGGAAGTGCTGGCTGCCCACATCGAGACCGAGGTTCAGGCCCGGACCGGAGATCGCCGCCGACACTTGTTTGCCCGTCGACCGAATGAGTCGGCGG
The DNA here is from genome assembly GCA_965208545.1 of Candidatus Poriferisocius sp. GTDB lineage: Bacteria > Actinomycetota > Acidimicrobiia > Acidimicrobiales > Bin134 > Poriferisocius. Next base: position 11,215 of record OZ242341.1, read on the forward strand.
CGCCGACGCTCGATGAGCTGGTGGAAGCGGTGGATCGGGCAAACGAAGAGATTTTGGCCAAATCCATGTCGAGTCCCGAGCTGGAAGGGATGGGTACGACTTTGTGTGCGTTGGCAGTGGTTGAGCACGAACACAGCCAAGCGTTGGCGGTGGTCAACGTCGGCGACTCCCGGGTTTATCGCTGCGATGACAGCGGATTCCACCAGCTCACCGAGGACCACACCGTGGTGCAGGAGATGGTCAAAGCAGGCATCCTCACTCGCCAAGAAGCAGAAGTCCACACGTACCGGCACCATCTCAGCCGGGCCCTGGGCATTGAGTCGAAGATAGTGGTGGACGACTGGGTTCTGGAGCCAGTGAGCGGCCATCGCTATTTGCTGTGCTCAGACGGGCTGACCAACGAGGTGACCGATCGGGACATTCATGCGATCTTGCTGCAATTCGAGTCGCCAAGAGAGGCGGCGGATGCGTTAGTAGGCCAGGCGCTGCAGCACGGTGGGAGCGACAACGTCACGGTGGTGATTGTGGACGTAGCCGACGTCGCCCTACCCTAAAACGGGCAGGTCAAGAAGTACGATATTTCTGCCATGCCAGACAACGGTCAGGAGCTTTTGGGCGGTCGATACCAGCTGCGCAGCCAAATTGCCCGCGGCGGTATGACTGATGTCTTTTTGGGGCATGACACCCTCTTGTCGCGGCCGGTGGCAATCAAGCGCCTGTTCCCGGAATTTGCCGCGGACCCAAGCTTTGTGGAGAGGTTTCGGCGGGAGGCGACGGCGGCGGCCAACCTCAACCACCCCAACATCGTGGCGGTGTATGACTGGGGATCGGCCGAGGGCACGTACTACATCGTCATGGAGTACATCGAGGGCCAGAGCTTGGCCGAGTTGTTGCGCTCAGATGGTCCTTTACCGCCTGAACATGCCGCAGAAATCGCCCTGTCTGTGGCTGCGGCGCTGGGATTTGCCCACAACAACGGGGTCATCCACCGAGATGTGAAACCGGGCAACGTGTTGCTGTCGCCCGACGGCAAGGTGAAGGTCACCGACTTCGGGATTGCCATTGCCGCGTTTGGGGGGGCGGAGGCGAACCTCACCCAGACCGGCTCAGTTATGGGGACGGCCACCTACTTCTCCCCGGAACAAGCCCAGGGGCAGTCGCTAGATCACCGCAGTGATCTGTATTCGCTGGGGATCGTGCTGTACGAGATGCTGTGCGGTCGGCCCCCGTTTACCGGCGACAGCTCGGTGGCTGTGGCCTACAAGCACGTCCAGCAAGCAGTGCCCGCTCCCTCGTCGCTGGGGGTTGTACTGCCGGAGTCGCTAGAGGCCATCACCATGAAATTGCTGGCCAAGAATCCGGCACAGCGGTATCCGACTGCTCGAGACCTCCAACGAGACTTGCGGCGATATCGAGAAGGCCGCCACCAACTGTCCTCCCGCAAGCAGCCGGAAGAGACTCCGCCGGCAACACAGGCCCCGCCTGAAGCGGCAACCCCGCCGGCCAAGCAAACCGAGCAGCCCGCGGGTGCCCAGCAAACCTCCCCCCCGCCAGCTTCCGGGGAGCCGCCCCAGCCCCCGGCACCCCAGCCGCCAGCGCCTCAGCCGGCGGCGCCGGTGACGGTGTTGGAGCCCTCGTCGCGGGCCGGTTTGTACACCGCGGCCGCGGTGATATTCATCGCGGTGGCCGTGCTGGTGTTCTTTGTGCTGTCAAACGTTCTCGACAACGGCGATGACGCCGCCCCACCGGCGGTGACCGTAACCCCTGTCCCCCAGGTTTCGGTGCCCGACGTGGTGGGGCTGTCCAGCCAAGCGGCCATCCGAGAGCTTCGGGCTGCCGGATTCGTGGTCAGCCAAATCTTCGAGGCTAGTGAGACGGTGGAGGCCAACGAAGTGATCTCTCAGGCACCGTCTGCGTTGACCGAGATGGAACAGGGCGACGAAATCGAAATAACAGTGAGCTCGGGAGCAGTTCCAGTGGCGGTGCCCGGCGTGGTGGGCCAGAACGCCAACGACGCCGCCCGCTTCCTGCAAGACCGTGGGTTCGCCACAGAATTGCGGGTGGAGACAGGGTCTACCGCACCGGCTGGACAAGTGCTGCGCCAAGAACCTGCCCCCGGAAGCGAGGTGGCACCGGGCAGCACCGTGGTGCTTCATGTGGCGGAGGGGATACAGCCCGTGGAAGTGCCTGATGTCAAGGGAATGACCTTGCTGCAAGCCACCCAGGTATTGGCCCAGGCCGGGCTGGCGGTTACCGACGAGCCCGTCATGGAGTCGTCGCAAGAGGTGGAGGAGGGCTTGGTGATCGGCACTGAGCCCGGACCCCCCGTGCTGCTGTTGCCCGACACACCGATCACAATCGTGGTTTCCACTGGACCGGAGTACGTGGCGGTGCCCAGCCTGATAGGGCTGAATCCGGAAACAGCCGCGCAGCGGTTGGCGGAATTGGAATTGATACTGATCCAGCCGGTTCCCGAGTGCGATTTCCCCAACGATGCCCAAGAGCTTGTTGGTCGGATCATGGGTCAGGTTCCGCCAGCCGATGAAGAGCACCCACTGGGAACAGAGGTGAACGCGTGTCTGGGACAGCCGACTTCGGCAATACAGCCCCCGGCGACCGCCGGGCCAAGGCCCACTAGCGGTCCAGTCGAGGTGCTCACTCCCCGCCAAACTGAGGCCAGGAACTCGGCTTCGCAGGTGAATTTGAGATCCATTGCCGCGGCAAGCCAACCAGGGGCATTGGGCAGCATCGCCAACTGGAACGCCTTGTCTGGCCGGTTCCAATCAGAGTGCGGAGCGTTGGCTGCGACCTACTCCGACATCCCGGGATTCTCCGTGGAGTGGAATCTGGAACCCCCGTATCCGATGCCGGCCGCGGCGGCGAATGCCGCCAACTGGACCGAGGGGATCGATGGCGATACGCCCGGCGTCGACGATGGCTGCGCGGTGTCCTGGAACTAGGAATTAGGGGATCGCGGCGGTCTGGGCCAAGAAATTAGACAGCATGTCGTGGCCAGAAGCGGTGAGGATCGACTCGGGATGGAATTGCACCCCTTCCACCGGGTGATCGCGGTGGCGTAGCCCCATCACTAGCCCGTCGTCGGTCTCCGCAGTTATGGCCAAGACATCGGGTACCGAAGACCGCTCCACAATGAGCGAGTGGTAGCGGGTGGCCTCTAGGGGATTGGGGAGCCCGGCAAAGACTCCCTCCCCGGTGTGGTTGATGATTGATGTTTTGCCGTGCATGACTTGGGGGGCTCGGACCACCTGGCCGCCGAAAACCTCGCCAAGACACTGCAATCCAAGGCATACGCCGAGCACTGGTCGGACACCGCAGAACTCTTTGATGAGGGCGTTACTCAGCCCGGCGTCGGATGGGCGTCCGGGCCCGGGGCTGATGAGCACGCCGTCGGGGTCCAAGTCGAGGGCGTGCTCTAGGGAGAGGGCGTCGTGGCGAAAGACAATCGGTTCAGCTCCGAGTTCGCCCAGGTACTGAACCAAGTTGTAGACGAAGGAGTCGTAATTGTCGATCACCAGAATTCTGGAGCTCACGGATCCCAACGATATCGGGGGCCGCTGACCACGAGTGCCGGATAATTCGGGGTCTATCCTTGGCCCATGGCCAAGCCGACTAAGCGCAGAGTGCAGGGCGGGCGGGTAACGCCAAGGGGCACCCGGCCCGAAAACGAGGCTGCTCCCCGGGTGCCGGTCTCCGCCGAGAAGATCAGCCCTATGTGGGTGCCGGTGTTGATGATCACCCTATTGGCGCTGGGTGCCATCGTGATCGTGCTGAACTATGTGGCTCTTCTTCCCGGCGATACCAACAACTGGTATTTGATGGCCGGTCTCGGTCTGCTGCTGGCGGGAATGCTGGTAGCCACTCAGTGGCATTAGCAACCTGGTTGCCACTAGTTACGAGCTTGTAGTTTGTGCCCAGATTTGTACACAGCCTGTGGATAACTGACGGCGCGGTTGGTTGGTGGCTACTCGTCGATGGGGGCGAGCAAATCCATGTCGTCGCCGCAATGGCGAGGAGGCTCGGGATCTTCTTCAGGGGCCACGGTCATGCGGACCTCGGCGTAGCAGATTGAGCACCGGTATGTGATCTTGACTCTGCGCAGTTCACCAGGCGGCGGTGGTGGGGGAAGGGGCTGGCGAATCATCAACAACACGCCGATGCCCACCCGGATGAGGATCATCCCGGCAAGGGCGGCAATGAGCACGCTTAGCCACAGGGGCACCTCATAAGCGTAGGCCTGCCGGTACTGTGGGCCCATGGACGAGATGAATTTGGCAATGCTGCTGTTGCGGGTGGGCATCGGGCTCACCTTCGCCGCCCACGGGTACGGCAAGATCTTTCAGGGCGGGCGAATCCCCGGTACCGCAGGTTGGTTCGACAGCATGGGGATGAAGCCGGGCAAGCTGCATGCCTGGATGGCAGCGCTCACTGAGATCAGCACAGGGTTGTTACTGGCATTGGGACTCCTGACCCCACTGGCAGCCGCCGGGATGGTCGGGGTCATGGTGGTGGCCGCCTGGACTGTGCACCGCCACAACGGATTCATGATCGTGCGGGAAGGATGGGAGTACACCTTCGTGCTAGCTCTGGTTGCCGTGTCAGTGGCCACCTTGGGGCCCATGGAGTGGTCAGTGGACAGCGCTCTGGGAATCGATGACGACTGGGACGGTTACGTTGGCCTGGCCATCGCAGCGGGAGGCGGCGTGCTGGCGGGGTTGACTCAGCTCGCTCTGTTCTACCGCCCTCCAAAGTCTGAGGAAGCCACCTGAACAGTGAGTGATTCAAGCGTGGTCCTGTTGGACCACAGCGATTTGCGGCGCTACGAGATGCACATTCTGGAGGGACTGGGGGTTCCCTCCGATCAGGCTGAGATCGTCGTCGACAACCTGGTGGAAGCCGACTTGCGGGGGGTTGACTCCCATGGCGCCCATCTGATTGAGCTATACGTGGCCCGCCTGAGATCAGGCCATCTGCGGCCGGTCACCGAGGTTGAGGTTGTACGCGACGACGGCGCCACCGTGATGCTGGACGGCGGCATCGGATTCGGTCAGGTGTCAGGGGTGGCGGCCATGGAATTGGCCGTCGAGCGGGCCAAAGCCCATGGGGTGGCAGCTGTCTCGGTCCGGGAGGGAACCCACTTGGGGGCGTTGGCCTATTACACACTCCCGGCGGCTGAGGCTGGCTGCTTTGCCATGGCAGTGCAAAACGGTCCGGCCATCGTCCCTCCCTATGGAGGTCGGACGGGCATTTTCTCCACCAATCCGTTTTCCTGGGCGGCTCCCGCGGGACAAGAGCTGCCGGTGGTGTACGACATCGCCACAACTGCTGTGGCCGGGAACAAGATCCTGCTGGCCAAGAAGCGGGGCGACCCGACCATTCCGGAGGGATGGGCCAATGATGAAATGGGTCGCCCCACCACGGACACCGCCACTGCGTCGGCTCAAAATTTGTGCTGGTTTGGGGGCTACAAGGGATTTGGCATAGCCCTGATGGTGGAGGTGCTCTCGGGCATCGTTGCCGGAAGCAGCTTCGGCCACACCGAGCAAACCGAGAGCGAATTGGTGGGGAACCGGAGATTGGCCAAGGGTTGGATGTTCTTGACCCTGGACTTGGAGCGATTTTGCGGATTGGACCAATTTCGGGAGCAGATGGACCAGCTCATAAGGGACGTCCACAACACCGAGCGGGCTGAAGGGGTGGACCGTATCTATGTGCCCGGTGAAATCGAACACGAGAACCGGGCCGAGCGCCTGGCTTCGGGGATCCCGCTGTCGGTGGCGCTAGTGGAGGAGATCAGCGCCATAGGGGCCGACTTCGGCCTGCCTCCGCTGGGTTCTTGAGTTCAGCAGTCCTGCTCGAAAACCACCTTGATGGCGCCTCGAGAGCCAGCCTCCGCGGCGTGGGCAATGGCCTCCCGGTAGCGATGCAGGGGATAGCGGGCGGAGACCAGCTGTTCCAGATTGGCTGAGGCCACCAAGTCGAAGGCCATCTCGAAGCTGGTCGCCGTCCTTCCGCCATGAAGGAACTCCGTTCCGTAGGTGTAAGCCCCCACCATTTCGGTCTCTCGATGCCACAGCCCCGTCAGGTCGATGCGGGCCGATTCCGGCATACCCAACAGCACCACTCGCCCCCGAGGCCGGGTGATGGCAATGGCATCGGCCACTGATCCCGGATTGCCCACGGCGTCAATCGTGACGTCAACGCCACCCGACAGGTAGTCGCCCAGCATTCGACAGCCGCAGAACCTCCGCACAGCCCGGCGCACCTCACGGGGGTCGACCACGATATCGGCGCCCAGGGCAGCGGCCAGATCCCGCTGGTGGGGATATTTGGCCGTGGCGATAACCGTTCCAGCTTCCGTAAGCGACCGCAGGGCGGCCAGCGAGCACAAGCCCATTGTTCCCGCTCCCAGCACCGCCACCGAGTCCCCCGGCTGGATTTGGGCCTTGAGGGCAGCATGGACCCCGCCGGCCGCGGGTTCCAGCATCACTGCCGCTTCATCGGTGAAGTTGTCGGGGACCGGATGAAGCTGGCTCTGATGGGCGACCAGCGCTTCTCCCCAACCGCCGCCGGTGCTGGAACAGAAGCCGATCTGGATGCCGTCCTTGATGGCGCCCCCGAGTAGGTAGCCGTAGTCCTCCCCGTCGCCGGGGGCAGCGCCGGGGAAGGGGAGGGGCTCGTCGCGAGCCGCCGGTCCCAGAACCGGTTCGAGCGCCAGTCGGCGACCGTTGTCGTCGACTCCCACAACCTCATGGCCGGGTACGAACGGGAACGACACCAGCGGCTCGAAATAGCGGGAAGACCGGCCTTCTACGGTGGCCAGGTCCGAGCCGCAAATGCCAGTTAGCCGGGGTCGAATCGTATGCCAGCCCGGTCCGGGCAACTCCGGCGGGTCGATGTCGCGCAGACGCAGGGGTCCCACGCCGCCCCCCGCGCCGGGAACTACCCGCGAGGCCGCCGCGGCGGCCACATAGCGGACGGGCTTTCGCTCGAAGACCAGAGCCTCCATTCGATCAGTCTTGCCGTGCGTTCAACCCCAGGACAACCAAGCGGGGCACTGCCGGCGATTCTGGCTGCGGCAATCTCACAGGTCGACGTATTTGGCCGGGTCGCGGGGCGATCCGCGGTAGCGCACTTCAAAATGGAGATGGGGACCGGTGGACCACCCGGTGCTGCCGACAAAGCCGATGGTCTGGCCGATCTCAACTTGCTGGTTGAGGGACACGTTGTACTGCGAGAGGTGGGCGTACAGCGTGGACCATCCACCTCCGTGGTCGACGATGATGGTGTTTCCGTAGCCCTCCCGGGACTTGACTTGGATCACGGTCCCGGAGGCGGCCGCAAAGATGGGGTCGCCCATGTGGTTGGCGAAGTCGACCCCGGCGTGGAAGCGAACGTAGCCGAAGATGGGGTGGACCCGGTTGCCGTACCCGGAAACCACTTCTCCTTCAACTGGCCTGAAGAATGCAGGGGGAGCGGGAATCTCGATGTCGTCGAACTGGCCAGCGCGTTCTTGCTCTTCCAGCAGGGCCAAGTCCGCTTGGCGCTGACGCTCCAGTTCAGCCAGGCGGGCCAGCTCGGCCTCTCGCTTGCGCCGCTCTTCTTCCAGGCGGATTCGCTCTCTCTCGCGCTCGATCTCATCTTCGATTTCTTCGATGTTCTGCTGGAGTCCAGATATCTCGCCTTCTATGTCGGCCTGTTCTTGGGCTTCGAGCTCGATTCTCGCTTGAAGGAGTTCCCGTTTTCGGTTCCACTCCTCTTGGAGCCGTTCTTGGGCTTGCTTGAGATCGGCCAGTTCCGCCAACGCATCGTTTATCTCGGTTTGAGCCTGTCCGATCTCGGATTGCGCCTGCTCAGCTTGCTGCACCGAAGCCTGCTGGTCGTCGTAGGCCCGGCGAAGCCGGTCAATGAGAACCTGGGCGTCGGCCCCCAGTTCCTCAACATAGAACTGGCGGCGAGCATTGCGGTTGGGGTCGCCGTCTTCCAGGAGGAAGTTGGGCTCGTACACCAAGTCGAGATAGATCGCCACCACTTGGTCTTGCAGCTGCACTCGGATTTCTGCGATCTCCAACTCCAGATCGACAGCCCGCTCCTGTGCATCGGCTACGCGCTTTTCTGCCGCTGTTCGGGAGAGTTCCAGAGCTCGTAGACGGGTTTCTGCGGCGGCAATCCAGGAATTGACCTGGTTGAGGTGCTGGTCTACCTCTTCGATCTGGGTGTTGGTCACGTCCAGTTCCCGGATGGCGAACAGCGATTCCCGCTGGAGTGCGAGCTGTTCTTGCCGCTTCTCTTCGATCTCCCGCTTCTTGTCCTCGATCTGCTGCTGGCGATCTTCGAAGAAATTGTCTTGGGCCGCACCAGGAGCGCTGAGTGCCAGCGGCAACAATACCGTTAGCAGGACAACAATCCGGACGACTTTGGGCATAGGGAGCTATCGCATCTCGCGGCGGCGGGGACGGGTACAAACGTAACCAAATTGCAACATTATTCCAAGCACCCCTCGACCAGTTCAGTGTGACTGATGTTGTGGTTGTGGTCAATGACATAGGTGGTATTGGCGCGGTTTCTCCAGTCGTTCATGTGGTGGATACCCTGAGGGCATGGCCGGCGGATCCGACCTTCTAGATCGTCGAGAACGAGTCATCCTCGCCGAAGACCTGGCCGGGGTGGCTGAGGGAACCTCGGGCGAGGTGATGATGCACACCGGCATGCGCTGGCTGCGCTATTGGGTGCGGTTCGACAGCGGAGCTGAACGGGGCTCAATCCACCGCGACAAGCTGGTCAGGGAAGCCGAATGGGAGGATTTCCTGGTTAAGCGGGCTGAAGCCGAGGCCGCAGCCGAAGTTGCCGCCGAGTCCGGGGGCGAATTGGGCAGCGACTCTGGCGACCAGCCTGACGCAGCCGTAGATGATGGGGAAAACGAGGACGTAGTGGTCAATGACGCTACGGTGCCGGCGCATCTCTTAGCCCGCAGCGCTTCGGCTCGCGAGCGTCTCGGCGGATAATTGAGCCGCTAGCCCAGGGCGGCTGCTCCAGAGGTGACGGCGGAGAGCAGGGCGGGGGCCGTAGGGAGGATCTGATCGAGGTAGAAGCGGCTCGAAGTCTGCTTCGCCTCCCAGAATTCAGCCCGCTGCGGTTCGGCCGATTGGAGTCGCTGGGCCGTGTCCCAGGTTTGCGCCATGACCCAACCGCCGACGGTGAGGCCGAGCATCTGGAGAAACGGGGTGGCTCCGGCCAGAGCGTCATCGCCGGGGTGCTCACCCAACCAGCGGGCAGAATCGGCCACAGCTGCCACTGCTTGGTCCAAATTCTTGTCCAATCCGGTCATTTCTTCCAGCAGGGAAGCCAAAGGAGCGCCATCGGCCATTGGGAGCTTGCGCCCTACCAAATCGATGGCCTGAATGCCGTTGGTTCCCTCGTAGATGGGGGCGATTCGGCTGTCGCGCCAATGCTGGGCGGCTCCGGTTTCCTCGATGTATCCCATACCGCCGTGCACCTGGATACCCAGCGACGCCACCTCGACACCCTGGTCGGTACACCAGGCCTTCGACACCGGGGTGAGCAATTCGGCTCGCTGTTGGGCTCGTAGGCGTTGGTCCGGGTCGAGATGGCCGGCGGCGCGGTCGGCCGCGGCGGCGTTGAGGAGCAGCAAGCCTCTCATGGCCTCCGTGCGGGCCCGCATGTCCAGCAGCATTCGGCGCACGTCGGGGTGTTCGACTATCGGTGCCTGGATTCCGGGCTGGGTGTCGGCTCGGCGCCCTTGGCGCCGGTCGGCGGCGAAGGTCGCCGCTTGCTGGTAGGCCCGCTCGGCCACCGCTAGGCCTTCGAGCCCCACCAACAGACGGGCCTTGTTCATCATGGTGAACATCAGGCGCATGCCCTCGCCCTCTTCCCCTACCAGCTCACCGATGGCTCCGTCGAGTTCCATCACGCAAGTGGGGCTGGCGTGTATGCCCACCTTGTGCTCAAGCCCGATGCACCGAATTGCGTTTCGCTCGGCCAGCGCACCGTCTTGTTCCACCAGGTACTTGGGCACGATGAACAAGGAGATTCCCCGGGTGCCCAACGGCGCGTCGGGGGTGCGAGCCAGCACAATGTGAACGATGTTGTCGGCCATGTCGTGGTCGCCCCACGTGATGAAGATCTTCTGACCCCACAGGCGATAGCTCCCGTCGCCTTGGGGTTCGGCTCGAGTGGTGAGCGCGCCGACATCAGAGCCGGCTTGGGGTTCGGTCAAGAGCATGGTTCCGGTCCAGGCGCCGCTGGTGAGCGGGGGCAGCCAGCGATTCTTCTGGTCGGAACTGCCGTGGACGCTGAGGGCGCCGATGGCGCTCTGGCTCAGCATCGGGCACAGCGAGAACGCCATGTTGGCCGATGTGAACATCTCTTGGATGGCCATGTCGATAACCAGCGGAAAGCCGGCACCGCCGTGTTCGGGCTGGGCCGAAACTGCCGTCCAGCCGCTTTGGACATACTGCTGGTAGGCCTGACGGAATCCCTCGGGAGTAGTGACGTCGCCGTTGGCGCTGAGCACGCTGCCTACCTCATCGCCCATTCGATTGATGGGGGCCATAACCTCGGCCGCTAGCCGTCCGGCCTCAGCCAGGAGGTCTTCGGTGTGGTCGAGTCCGACATCGGTCCATGTCGGCATTTGGGCCAGATCGTCCAAACCGGCGATGTGGCGCAGGGCGAAGGCGATGTCGTCCAAGGGTGGTGAATAGGTGCTCATGTCAGTCTTCAAGGGGATTGTCGGGAATCAGCGACGCCAGCAGCTGCTGGGCGGCGGCGGCAGGAGAAAGTTCGTGGCGCTCGACGCGGCTCAGTGCAGACTCACTGGACTGGTCTTCGATGATGCGGTGAGCCCGGTCGCGCAAACCGAGCTCGATCCGGTCGGCCACTTCGCTGCGACGGCGTCGACAGCGGCGGCGAACCAGCTCGCCGGAGTGGTGCAGATACGAGGTGTGGCGCTCGACTTCTGCCCACAAATCGTCGATGCCCTCCCCCTCGGTGGCAGTGGTCAAAACAATGGGGGCTCGCCAGTCGCCCCGGTGTCCGAGATCGAGCATCAATTCCAGGTCCCGGCGGGCGCCGCGGGCGTCAGGACGGTCGGCCTTGTTCACGACGAAGATATCGGCCACCTCCAATAACCCGGCCTTGTTGGCCTGCACCGCGTCGCCCCAGCCGGGAGTCACTACCACCATGGTGGTATCGGCCGCGGCGGCGATGGTCACCTCTACTTGGCCAACTCCAACGGTCTCCACGATGATCGGGTCGTAGCCGGCGGCGTCGAGCACCCGGACTGCGTCGGGCACGGCCACCGCCAGCCCACCGGCGTGTCCCCGCGTGGCCATCGAACGAATGAAGGTATTGCTGCTGACGTTGTTGTCCATTCGGATGCGGTCTCCCAAAATGGCCCCTCCGGTCAGAGGAGAGCTGGGATCTATGGCCAGGATGGCCGGCTGGTCAGCGCCGGAGACAGCCGCCAGATGGCCGGTTATGGTGGACTTGCCGCTGCCCGGGGCGCCCGTGACCCCGATTACTCGGGCCTGTCCGGCATCGCGGTGGGCCCGTTCGGACACCATCACGGCATTGTCGTCTTGGCGCTCCACCATGGTGAGCAGCCGACCCAACACTCGTCGGTTGCCGGCTCGGGCTGCTTCGAACAATTCGTCGAGTGAGTTGGGACTCTTCATGCGAACAGTTCGCAATCCAGTTCGGGGTTCACAGGCGACAATTCACCGGGCGGCGGAATGGCGGCCCACGGCAGCCTTCACTGCGGCCACCACTTCCTCGGCTGATGCGCCGGGCCCGAGCACTGCGGCCACACCGGCCTTGATCAAAACACTGACGTCTTCGGCGGGCACGATTCCGCCGATCACCACCGGCACGTCCAATCCGGCGCTGTCGACCGCCTGCACCATACGAGGCGCCAGGGTGAGATGACCGGCGTTGTGCATTGACAGCCCGATCACGTCGGCGTCCTCCTGCTCACACGCAGCGATGATGCTCTCGGTGGTTTGGCGCAAGCCCAAGTAGATCACTTCCATGCCCGCATCGCGAAGGGTGCGGGCCACCACCTTCAAACCTCGGTCGTGGCCGTCGAAGCCCAATTTGGCCAACACCACTCTCAGTGGCTCTGGGTCGTCCGCGGATCGCGGTGAGTGGCCGGATGTCTCGCTCATCGGATCACACCACGGCGGTCTCGACATAGGTACCGAACACCGACTCCAAGGCGGCGACGATCTCGCCTTCGGTGGCATAGGTCCGCACTGCGTCGATGATGGAGGGCATGAGATTGACGTCGGGCTGTTTGGCGACCTCGATCAGCGCGGCGAGAGAGACTCGGACCGCATCGTCGTCACGGTCGCCGCGGACTTGCTCGAGTCGCTTGATCTGCATCTCCTCGGTGGCGTGACCGATGGACAGCAGATTGGCTTCGTCGTCGTCGTTTTCGGTGAATTCGTTGACCCCGACGATGATGCGCCGACCAGCGTTCACCTCGCGTTCGAAGCGGTAGGCGGCGTCGGCGATCTCCCCTACGAAGTAGCCATCGTCGATGCCGGCGTACACCCCTTCAAGCATTGAGCCGCGACCAAGTTGATCGATGTGGTCGAAGATCTCGTTGGCTTGGCGCTCCATCTCGTCGGTCATCCACTCCACAAAGTGGGATCCGCCCAGTGGGTCGACCACCGAAGCGGCACCGGTTTCGTGGGCCACGATCTGCTGGGTGCGAAGGGCGATGCGGGCGGCTTTCTCAGTAGGCAAGGCCAGGGCTTCGTCGTAGGAATCGGTGTGCAGGCTCTGGGTGCCACCGAGCACTGCGGACAGAGCCTGCACGGCTACTCGGGCGACGTTGTTCTCGGGTTGTTGGGCAGTGAGAGAGACGCCCGCGGTCTGGGTGTGGAATCGGCACATTTGCGACCGGGGGTTGGTGGCGCCGTAGCGGTCCTTCATCCAAGTGGCCCATATCCGGCGGGCGGCCCGGAACTTGCCGATCTCTTCAAAAAAATCGCTGTGAGCATTGAAGAAGAACGAGAGCCGGGGGGCGAAATCGTCCACGTTGAGTCCGGCGGCGACGGCAGCCTCCACATAGGCGAATCCGTTGGCCAGCGTGAAGGCCAGTTCTTGGGCGGCGGTGGAACCGGCCTCGCGGATGTGGTAGCCGGAAATGGAGACCGGGTGCCAGCGGGGCATTTCCGCAGTGGTGAAGCGAATCAGATCGGTGACCAGTCGAACCGACGGCCGGGGCGGAAAGATGTACTCCTTTTGTGCTTGGTACTCCTTCAGTATGTCGTTCTGAATTGTTCCGCCAAGGTGTAACCGGCCGACGCCATTCTTCTCAGCCACTGCGATGTACATGGCCATGAGGATTGCGGCAGGCCCGTTGATGGTCATCGAGGTGGTGACCTTGTCCAGTTCGATCCCCGCGAACAAGTCCTCCATGTCGGCCAAAGTGTCGACGGCCACTCCAGCCCGGCCAACTTCGCCCACCGACCACTCGTGGTCGGAGTCTCGACCCATGAGAGTGGGCATGTCGAATGCGGTGGACAGCCCGGTGCCCCCCGCTCGGAGAAGAGCGTGAAAGCGGGCGTTGGTATCGGTGGCAGTTCCGAATCCGGCAAACATCCGCATGGTCCACAACTTGCTGCGGTAGCCGGTGGGGTACAGCCCGCGGGTGTAGGGATATTCGCCTGGTTGCAACCCGTCGCCGTAGGAGGGGTCGAGGGGAATTCCCGACATGGTTTCGACCATCAAGGAATTCTATCGTGGAAGTCCGATAATTGGAAGTGCAACTATCGGCCTGTTGCCGCTAACTGGACAAATCAGACACAACCGGGGGTCTGAGAGCGGTTCAGCTCCTTACTAGCTTCCCAGGGCGTGCGCCGGTGAGATCGCCGTCGGCGAGCACTACTTGGCCGGCGACGAGGGTGGCGACGAATCCATCGGCTCTTTGGATCAAACGCCGTCCTCCGGCGGGTAAGTCGAACACCATCTCAGGTGCCTGGAGGCGAAGCCGGTTGAAGTCGATGAGGTTTACGTCGGCCCGATGGCCGACCGCGAGCACACCCCGGTCGTCGAAGCCCACCAAGGCCGCGGTGTCGGCACACTGCCACTTGATGAGTTGCTCGACGGGAATCGTCTCACCCCGGGTCCGGTTCCGCCCCCAGTGGGAGAGGAGGAAGCTGGGCATGCTGCCGTCGCACAGGAAACCAACGTGGGCGCCGGCGTCGCCCAATCCGGGGACGCTGAGCGGGTGGGAGAGCATTTCCCTGGTGAGCTCGAAGTCCCCATCGCTGTAGTTCATCACCGGAACGTAGAGCAGCTCGGTGCCGTCGCGGGCCAGCAATGCGTCGTACAGGGCCTCATGGGGGTCTACACCCCGTCGAGCGGCATCGGCCGCCACGCTGGCTTCGGGCGACGGCTCGTAGTCGGGGATCTCACCCAACGGGAAGAGCTTGTCGAGTTGGTTGAACGTGTGGAGGGGCTGGGCGGCCAGTTCGGACACCAGTAGCGCCCTCATCTCGGGCTCGCGCAGGAGGGCCATTCGTTCGTCCAGCTCGAGAGCGGCGATCTGGCCATAGCTGGGGCAGGACAAGAGTGCGTGATAGGTGGATTGAAGGCCCACGAGCACTCCAATTGGCCTGCTGGCCACCTGGGCTCGCAGCGGGATGCCCGCGGCGTTGGCCTGTGTGATGCGATCCAGGAGTTGATATCCCAGTTCGGGCCGCGAGTCAGGGACGGCAATGGTCATGGAAAGCGGTCGACCGCTGCGCCGGGCCATTTCTGAGACGAGGTCGAACTCGGCGTCCAAGTCGACCCAGTCGCCCACCATCTCGAACACACCCTTGCCAGTTCCTCCCACCGCTTCGGCAATGGTCCACAGTTCCGGCGCGCTGGCGGTGAGGCTCGGGGTGTGCTCTCCGGCCTTGGTCTTGTGATTGACAGTGCGGCTGGTAGTGAAGCCCACCGCGCCGGCGGTCACGCCCTCGGCGGCCAGCCGGGCCATCTCCGCAATCTCCGCTTCGGTGGGGTGATTGTTGTGGTCGGCGCCCCGCTCGCCCATGACGTAGGCCCGAAGGGCGCCGTGGGGTACTTGGGCGGCCACGTCTATGGTGCGAGGCTTGCGCTCGACGGCGTCCAGATACTCGGGGAAGCTCTCCCATTCCCATTCGATGCCTTCGGCGAGTGCCGCGCCGGGGATGTCCTCCACGCCCTCCATGAGTCCGATGAGCCAGTCTTCGGTGCCGGGGCGCACCGGGGCGAAGCCCACGCCGCAGTTACCCATCACCACGGTGGTAACGCCGTGCCAGACGGATGGAGTGATGTCGGGGTCCCAGGAAACCTGACCGTCGTAGTGGGTGTGAATGTCGACAAAGCCGGGGGTTACTAGGAGGCCGTCGGCGTCGAGCTCTTGTCGGGCTGGGCCGAGTTTGCTGCCGATCTCGGCGATGGTGTCGTTGCTGATGGCGATGTCCGCGGTGTAGCTGGGTTGGCCGGTGCCGTCGACGATTGTGCCGCCGCGGATGACGAGGTCGTGCATAGGCCGAGGTTAGTGTGGGCGGGCATGAGTGATGAACTGGCGATTCGGAATGTTGTGGCGCGCCTGGCGATGCTGTCGGATGGGGGGGACTTGGAGGAGTACGTGGACCTGTTCACGGACGACGCTCGGTGGGATATGCCGGGTGGAGAATTGCAGGGGCGAGACAATCTCCTGGCAGGGGCCATTGAGCGTCGAGCGGCGGGGACGGTAGGGCCGGGCAGCAACACGCGGCACGTAATCGCTACCCAGGCGGTGGAGGTGGACGGCGATGAGGCCGTGTCTGATGCCTATTGGCAGTTCTGGGTGAACACCGCCACGGAGCCATCGATTGCGCTGTTCGGGACATACCGGGATCGGCTGGTGCGTATTGGCGACGAGTGGAAGCTGGCCCACCGAACAATCGCCTTTGGGTAGGCGCGGGCACACGGAGTGTGAGCGGGTCAAGCCTCAAGTCAACGGAGATGTTGAAGGCATCGCTGTTTAGAGTAATAACTATCGTTATAGTTTTGACTGCTGACGCATGGGGCAAGGACGGGTGCTCGGCACGTAAGTGCTATGCCTGTCCGCAAAACAATCCCGGTGCTTGTCTCGACAGTGGCGATGGTTGTCGCCACTCTCACAGCCGTAACCGTTTGGGCCCAGGAGCCGCGCCCGCCTGAAGTGCCCCCGCCAGCTGATCCCGAGTTGTTCTACTCGGGTCCGGTCATCGACGGGCCGGAGTTTTGCTGGTACCGCAGTTTGGGCGGTCAGCGCACCTACGCCTTCGACCATGACGAAGACGGGATAGCCGAAACCTGCTCGCTGCCCCGCTCGCGCCGGGAGGCCGTAGCCCGTCAGCTGGCCATGGAGTTACTGGCCCGGCGCCAGTTCGGGCGGTTCGTCGAACTGTTCGATGAGGAATGCCAGAACGTGGCCGAGACCTACGGCGATCCCAACAATGAGGCCGACGATGACTGTGCGGCCTACCGGGCTGGTGAGTCCCGGCCTCCGGACTCGCCGCCGCTGGTGCCGCCGCTGTCAACCGATCCCATCGTGTTCTACTCGGGTCCGACAATCAACGGACGGGACTACTGCACCAACTACAGCTTTGGTGCCCCTCGGCTCTATGAGTTTGACTCTGACGGCGACGGTGTGGCCGATGTGTGCTCTCTGTACAACACAAGGCGAGCCTCCGTAGCGCGACAGTGGGCACTGGAGCGATTGGCCGAAAAGCAATCGGGAATGTTCGGACAATACCTCGAGCAGGAATGCCAGGAAGTGGCCCAGAGCTATGGGGAGCCAACGGCTGAGGCCATCGACGCTTGTGTTGACTTCCGAGAGCCGAAGCCAGTGCCGACGGCATCTGTGCCCGTAGTGAATGACCAACAGCCGCCGCCACCGCCCCCGGCGCCGCCGGTCCAGCCTCCGCCTCCGCCTCCGCCGCCACCGCCGCCGCCTCCGCCTCCGCCTCCGCCTCCGCCTCCGCCGCCTACCGAGGTAGCCACTCCCTTTGATGAAGACGACGACGAGGTCGAGGGCAGTACGGAGGAGCCCCCACCATTGGCTGACCCCACGAAGTGCACGGACACCCGGGCGACGTTCGACACCGGTACAGCGCCACAGAATCTTGAAGTCTCCGGCCGTGATGGCGGGAGCCTTCTGGCCGTCAACGGCAAGCTCACCGTTGAGTGGGATCCGGTGCCCGGGTCAGCGTGCTATGACATTTGGTGGGGCGCGGAGCTCAGGGACTCCAGCAAGATGCTCCAAGGCAGGAAGTATTGGAAGCTGGGCTCCCATGTGTACGTCCAGACGGTCTACTACCCACCGGCCGACCACCCAGCAGGTCAGAAGCTGTCGATCAACCTCACGCAGGTTGTGGCCAACACGAAGTACGACGTCAAGGTTCGAGCGGCAAACGCCACCACCGCGACTCCGTGGACCGAGATCGTGGTGGGCCAGACGGGCAGTGCCATAGGAAAACCAGAGATCACGTTCTTGCGCATCGAATCCAGCAGCTCGATCTATGTGGACTGGACCTACCCAAGCGGGGCGCATGCCTTTGAGCTGCAATATCGCAAGAAAGGCACTAACAGTTGGTCGTCTCGCCTGGCTTGTCCCACCCAAGACGACTATGTCCGCCTCTATTTCGAAAATGTGTGGGACGAGGCGACCGACACCGAGAGGGACCAATTCAGGGCCAATTTCCAAGGAATCTTCGGAACGAACTTCGACGGTCCGGTGTCACTCGAGGCGGTAGCGGACAGCAAAACGGTGACTGGGCTGGATGCCAATTCCGTCTATGAGTTCCAGGTGCGAGGAGTGGCCGACAACGATTCGTGCTCAGACACCAGCGACAATACCTACGGCGCTTGGTCCGACATTGCCGAAGCGGTCACGATCCCAGCCAGCTGGATCACCACGGTGACGGCGAGCCTGGATGCCAACGATGCACCGCAGCTGACGGTGACCTGGCCTGCGGTAACCGATGCGGACGGCTACAAGGTGCAGTACCAGGATCCCTTCTTCCGCGACACCAGTTCCTGGTTCACCCACCCGGGCACAGTTACCACCAATTCCGTCACAATCGATGATGTGGAATGCGGCCTCCAGTATTGGGTGATTGTGCAGGTCGAATACGACGATCTGCACACCCCATGGTCCGACGAGGGCGATGCCACAACTGAGACCGAGGCAAACGGGTGTGACGACAGCTAGCTCATTGTGACCGCCGCGAGCCAAGTGAACTTGTAGATTGCCCAGCATGCAAGAGGCTGGGCAATCTGCCTTAGAGGATCGTGTCGCAGTGGTGACCGGCGGTGGTCGGGGTATCGGGCGGGCCATAGCGCTGGGGATGGCCCAGCAGGGAGCGACAGTGGTGGTGTCGTCGCGAACTCGACAGCAGCTTGATTCGGTCGTGAATGAGGTTGCCGCCGTAGGTGCTACAGGGTTGGCGGTGGTGGCCGACGCCGCTGATGAAGATCAGGCCCGGTCACCGGTGCGGGCGGCGGTGGCCGAATTCGGGCGAATCGACGTGCTGGTGAACAACGTGGGGGGTTCTTCGGGGGGAAATCACGATCCCTTTTCGGGGAGCGCGGAGCCGTTTATGGCCACGTTGCGGCTGAATCTCATCTCAGCTTTCTGGACCAGCCAGGAAGCGCTTGCCCCTATGCGAGAGCAGGGCTATGGCCGCATCATCAACATCGGCTCGGGTGCCTCCAAGCGAGCGGCGGCCAGCGTGGGCTACACCGCGGCCAAACACGGTCTTGTAGGCCTGACCAAGCAGATGGCCATGTCAGCGGCACCGCATGGGATCACGGTGAACTGCCTATGTCCAGGGTGGACCAACACCGCGTTGGTGGACTTCGAACGCTTGGCCGCGGCCAAGGGGATCACCGCGGCCCAGGCTGAGGCTGATGCCCACGCCGAAAGCGCCCAGCGCCGCATTCTCGAGCCTGAGGAACTGGCCCCGATGGCCGTACTCTTGGCCTCAGAAGCGGGCGGGGGCATCACCGGACAAGTGATAAGCGTGGATGGCGGCTATCGCCTCTGACGCAAGGGTAGGACTACGGTAAAGGCGGGCAACTGCGTGGAGTTGATTACATGGCCTTGATGACAGTTACCGAAGATCTGAGAGTCACACCGATAACCGGGGTCATCGGGGCCTATGTGGAGGGCGTCGATCTGGCTCAGCACTTGAACGACCAGTCTTGGCAGGAGCGGCTGCGGGATCTGTTATTCACCTATGGGGTGATCGCCTTCCGAGATCAGGACCTCACCCCTGTTCAGCACAAGGCGATCGGCGAGTTCTTCGGACCGCTGCATACCCACCCGTTCGCAGTGAACATGCCCGAGCATCCTGAGATCCTCATCTTGGACACCACGAAGATGACCAAGGTGCTGAAGTGGCACGCGGACGCCACATTTGAGGTTGCTCCTCCAATGGCGTCGTTTCTGTACGCCTTGGAAGTGCCCCCGGTGGGTGGTGACACCCTCTTCACCCATACTCAGGCGGCT
The DNA here is from genome assembly GCA_965208545.1 of Candidatus Poriferisocius sp. Taxonomy (GTDB): domain Bacteria; phylum Actinomycetota; class Acidimicrobiia; order Acidimicrobiales; family Bin134; genus Poriferisocius. The sequence continues at coordinate 30,767 of OZ242341.1, forward strand.
TACGAGGCGTTGTCACCGGAGTGGCAACAACGCCTGGAGGTGTTGCGAGCGGTTCACTCCAGCACCGCCACTTTCGGGCCGAAGGGCACCTACAAGCGACACTGGGACAAGCCCCGCCACGAACACCCCGATGTGGAGAATTCACATCCGGTGGTGCACACCCACGCTTACAACGGGCGTCGAGGAATCTACGTGAACTCGCAGTTCACCGTGGCCATCGAGGGAATGGACCCAGCGGAGAGCCGCTGGCTCTTGGATTTCTTGTGGGATCACATCGCCAGCGTTCAGTTCCAGTGCCGGGTGCAGTGGGAGCCGGGTACCCTCACCATCTGGGACAATCGGGCCGTGCAGCATGCTGCTGTTCCCGATTGGACCGAGGGACGCCGCCTAATGCATCGGGTCACCGTGAACGGTCCACCAATCGAGTAAACAGAGCCGCAGTGGAGATTGCGGCCTTCCAGCAGCTAATGGAGGACCTGTACGGTCCCCAAGATCGGGAACGGGGAATCCCAGCCACCGTTGCCTGGCTGTGCGAAGAGTTGGGGGAGCTGGCCCAGGCGGTGCGCAAAGGCGACGACGTCGAACGGTTGCACGAGATGGGTGATGTGCTGGCTTGGCTAGCGTCGTTGGCCAATCAGCTAGGGCTGAGCTTGGAAGAGGCGGCGCTGAGATACAGGGACAATCCGCCGCGCTAGCGGGGGAGGAGAGTTTCGGCGATTTGGATGGCGTTGAGGGCGGCGCCCTTGCGGAGATTGTCGCCGGCGACGAAAAAGGACAGGCCGTGGGGGACGGTGGAGTCGACGCGGATGCGGCCAACCATCGTGGGATCGATGCCTGCCGCGACCAGGGGCGTGGGTACATCGTCGACCACAACGCCCGGGGCGTCGTTGAGCAGCTCGGTGGCCCGCTCGGGGCTTAGGGGGCGATCGAACTCGGCGTTGATGGCCAGGCAGTGGCCGGTGAACACCGGCACTCGCACGCAGGTAGCGCTGACCGCCAACTGGGGCAATTCCAAGATCTTGCGGCTCTCGTCGACCAACTTGCGCTCCTCAGAGGTTTCCCCCGAGTCGTCATCGATCCAGGACCCGCACTCGGGAACCACGTTGAAGGCGATGGGTGCGGCAAAGACCGAAGGTGCTGGGAAAGTGACGGCCTGGCCGTCGTGGGTTAGCCCGATGGCGTCGTCAGCCACCTTGCGCACCTGCTCGTCTAACTCGGCCACCCCGGCCAAGCCGCCCCCCGAAACCGCCTGATACGACGAGATCACCATTCTGCGCAGTCCAGCTTCGACAGCCAGTGGCTTGAGCACCGGCATGGCCACCATGGTGGTGCAGTTGGGATTGGCCACGATCCCCTTAGGAATCTCAGCCAGCGCGTGGGCATTGACCTCTGGCACAACCAAGGGCACATCGGGATCCATGCGCCACGCCGAGGAGTTGTCGATCACCGTGGCCCCGGCATCGGCCACCCGAGGGGCCAGCTCCCGAGAGGTGCCGCCCCCCGCGGAGAACAGGGCTATATCCACGCCGTGGTAGTCGGCGGTGGCGGCATCTTCAACGGCCAGCTCTTGATCCCGCCATGACATGGTGCGACCGGCGGAGCGGGCCGAGGCCAATAGCCGCAGCTCGTCAACCGGGAAATCGCGCTCGTCCAACAGGCGGCGCATCACCCCGCCGACCTGGCCGGTGGCCCCGACAATGGCAACTCTCACGTTGACAATCCTCCGTTCGGAATCTCAAAGGCATGTCCGCAGATGAGGGGAGAGGCAAGCAGCACGGCGAAAATCCTACTGCCGACAAGGCAGAAAACTTCGTTCGTTAACGGGAGAGGGCAAAGGCCTCGTGCAGCGCAGAAACAGCCGCATCAGTCTGATCTTGGCGGATAACACAGCTGATCCGGATGGGAGAGGTGGAGATCATCTCGATGTTGATCTTCTCCCGGGCCAGCGTCTCGAACATGGTGGCGGCCACGCCGGGGTGGGATTTCATCCCGGCCCCAACCAGGCTGACCCGGGCGATCTTGCGATCAGCGGTCACGCCGGTCGCCCCGATCTCATCGGCCACTGCCTTGGTCAGCTCAGCCGCCGTGTCGGCATCCTCGTCGGGAACCGTGAACGAGATATCGGTGACGCCGTGCTCGGAAGCGTTCTGCACGATCATGTCCACATTCACGCCGGCGTCGGCCAGCTTGCGGAACATGGTGGCGGCTACCCCCGGCCTATCGGCCACGCCGGTGACTGTGATCTTCGCCTCCGACGTGTCGGGGGTGACCGACCGGATGATGGGTTGCTCCATGGAAGACTCCTCTTTGACCACCCAGGTGCCCTGCTCCCAGGTGAATGCGGATCGAATGTGCAGCTTGACTCCATAGTTCTGGGCGACTTCCACCGAGCGCATGGCCGGTTTTGGACAGCCCACCGCGGTCATCTCCAGAAGCTCGTCGAATGAGATGGAGCCCAGCTTGCGGGCATCGGGGCACACCCGGGGATCGGTGGTGAACACCCCGGGTACGTCGGTATAGAGCTCGCAGGCATCGGCCCCGAGGGTGTGGGCGAGTGCCACCGCCGTGGTGTCGGATCCTCCACGGCCAAGAAACGTCACGTCGTTCTCGGTGCTGACCCCCTGCGATCCGGCCACCACCGGCACCCGATTGGCGTCAAGCGCGGCTTGAACGCGGTCGGGGGTGATCTCCAGGATCTTGGCGTTGCCGTGGTTGGTGTCGGTGATGAACCCGGCCTGGCTGCCGGTGAAGGAATCGGCCGGCACGCCGAGGTCGTGAAGGGCCATGCACACCAAAGCGCACGCTTTGCGCTCTCCGGCAGTGATGAGCATGTCCATCTCCCGACCCGGCTGGGTGGTGGACACCGCCGAAGCCAGCGACAGCAGCTCGTCGGTTTCCTTGCCCATGGCGCTGATCACCAACACGACGCCATCGCCACGATCCCGGCACCGACGCACATGGTCGGCTACCTCGCGGATTCGGTCGGCATTGGCTACCGACGTGCCGCCGAACTTCTGAACCACCAAGGCCACGAACAAACGCTACCGGCCGCTTATGGGCACTTTTGTGGTTGTTATCCGAGTTTCTTGTGCTGATATGCACTTGGGCGATTGCCACCGTAGATTTCAGGCGATGGCCACCGACAAAAGGCAGCGTCAGCGGGAGCGCAGGCAGGTTGCGCAGCAGCGGGCCAAGGTAACCGAAACCCGCGGACGAATCCGCTCTAGGGGCGTGCGGGTCGCCCTGATCGCTGCGGTGATCGTGGTGGCGGTGGTGATCGTGTGGTGGTACTCGACAAGAGGCGACGGCAGCGACGACACCGGCGGGGACGTTGCGATCAGCGATACGACTGAAAGCGATGGCGCCGACGCCGCGCCGGTCACCGGCGGCTTCCCCGATCTACCCCCACCACCGGAGCCCGGCGGGGAGTTGACCGGTGAAGTCACACCTTGCCCCGATCCGGCGGGCCCGGCATTCCGAGTGACCTCGTTTGAATCGGCGCCCGCTCAATGCCTCGATCCCAACCTCAGCTACTCCGCCGTTTTCGACACCAGCCTGGGACAGATCAGGGTTGCGCTTGACCAAGAGGCCAACCCTGAGGCGGTAAACGCATTCGCGGCGTTGGCTGGCTACGGCTACTACGACGGAACTGCCATTTTCTACTCCGATCCCAGCGGCGGCTACATCCAGGGCGGGGCGCCGCACACCAACAATGCCGACGATCCCGGGCCGGGTTTCACGGTGGCTGCAAGTGACCCCGATGAGTATCGGCAGGGCCAGTTGCTGTGGTCGGGCGAAGGAGCTTCGACCGGACAGTTCCTCTTGTTGGCCTTCGACGAGTTCCTGCCGTCCCAACCGGTGTCGGGGCTCACCAGCCTGGGGCAGATTTCCGACGGCAGCTTGGCCGTGGTTCTCGATGCCCTGGTCCTTCATGTGGATAACCCCGACACCGCCTTTGGGGGGCGGCCTTCGGAGTCGGTCATCGTCAACTCCATTTCCATTCAATCCACCGACCCATCTCCTGAAGGGAGCATTGACTTGAGCGGATGTCCACCAGCTGACGGATCAGGACCACAGGTTCTCGATTTCGACGGCCCTCAGCCCATGTGCTTGGACGCGTCCAAGCAGTACACCGCGGTGTTCGATACCACCGCAGGGGAGATGCGAATCGCCCTCGATATGGCTAACACGCCGATCACGGCGAACAACTTCGCGGTGTTGGCCCGATATCACTACTACGACAACACCCTGTTGTTCCGCACCGACCCCGGCATTGGCATCATCCAGGGTGGGGCGCCGCACACCAACTCGCCGTCGGACCCCGGACCGGGTTACACCATCGTCGACGAAGGCTCGGGCTTTACCTATGAGCCGGGCCAGATCGTGATGGCCCGCACCGGGGCGCCCAACAGCGCCAGCGCCCAGTTCTTCTTCGCGGTCAACGAGAACACCGCCCTGCTCAACAATCAGGGCACCTACGTGGTGTTCGGCCAGATGGACGCCGAGAGCCTGGGAGTGGCCGAAGCCATTTTGGCCAGCCACGTTGACCAGCCCGGCAATCGGCTGGGAGGGGCGCCAGAGCCCCAGGTGATCGTCAACTCGGTAACCATCGAAGAATCCGGCTAACCCCCCACTCCGGCCTCGCTGGGTGGGGCAGAGTATTGGGGTGAGGCTTGTCCCCGAGCCCAGCCAGTGGGAGTTTCCGCCCGCGGAGACGGCCGACGAGCACGGGCTAGTGGCAGTGGGCGCCGATCTGGCGCCTGGCACCCTTCTGGCGGCCTACCAATCCGGATTGTTCCCCATGCCGCTGGGGCGCACCGACAAGCTGGGCTGGTGGTCGCCCGATCCCCGCGGGGTGATACCGCTCGACGAATTGCGGGTCACCCGCTCGCTGCGCCGCTCGCTGCGCCGATACCGGATCACCGCCGACGTCGCCTTCGGCGACGTAATCGATGCTTGTCGCACCATCGAGCGGCCCCACGGATGGATATCGCCGGACATCCGGGATGCCTATGTGCGGCTGCACCGCTTGGGATGGGCCCACAGTGTGGAGGCGTGGTCGGAGGACGGGGAGCTGGTAGGCGGGCTCTACGGGGTGTCGATTGGTGGGCTGTTCGCCGGAGAATCGATGTTCCACGTCGACCGGGACGCGTCCAAGGTGGCGCTGGTTTCTCTGGTGGGGAGGCTGAATCACGGAGGGGTGGCTCGGCTGTTGGATGTGCAATGGGCGACGGAGCACATGGTGAGTTTGGGGGCGGTGGAGATTGCTCGGAGCGAGTACTTGGCTCGGTTGAAATTGGCAATTAAGCAGCCATCAGCTCCTTGGCCTCGATAATCCCCCGGCAGGCTGGCGGGTCCTGTCGCTCTACGGCGGCTTGGCGTGCTTCGCGTGCGCCAAGTCCGCCTCCGGCGCCACCCCCCAGCCTGCCTATGTTGGGTACCAGCTCCTCTTGTTTGGTTAGAGGGTTAGGGCAGGCGGGTCACCTTGTCCCCGGCGTGGATGGGGCCGGGGTGGATAACTCGGGCGTTGATGCCACGGAGATTGAGGGCGCGGCCGGTGGGGGAGTTGACAAACCTCAGGGCGTCGAGGCCGAACCGAGACGAGAACTTGCCACAGCCGGTGTGGGGTTCGGCGGTGACCTCGATGACCGCTTCGCCCAGGGCGAGGCGGGTGCCCGGTGGCAGGGTCTCGATGCTGATGTCGAGATCGACGTAGAGCTGATCGCCCGCAAGAGCCCAACGTTCGATAGGCCCGGCCACCGCGGCCGCGGCCCGGGCGTTCATGATGTTGAGCTGCGCGTCGAGCAGTGGACCCCCGTCAGGGGTCTTTGAGGAACCCCGCTGGTTCCAGGTGTCGCCCACGAGACCCTCTTCCATGCTGAGCATCCCAGACTCCAACACCTCTCGCTCGTCTACTGCCGGACGGCGCACGATCAATTCCAGGGTGCCATTGTCGGCCGGTGCCTGACGGATGTGGGAAAGGGAGGCTTCCAGCTCTTCGGGCGTGCGATGGTGAGCGGAATCGGCGGTCATCGCTTCAGAGCTTGTCGTTGGCGGCGGGTTGTGGCTGGCGCAGTCCACCAGCGTCCGCTGAACCGCCAGCGAGGGGCGGTGGGTGCGGATGACTCTGCTGTTGCTGGACGGGGCCAGAGAGCCTCATAGGCGGCCAAAATGGCAGCTACTTCGGATTCAGTGGGCTGCGGGGTGATCTGAATGAGGCTCATGAGGCTGTTCTAGCTGGTCTTATGGGTCTGGCCAGAGTGAATTTTCCGACGGTGGAGGTTAGAGAGGAATAACGCCGTGCTTTCGGGGCAGCAGCTCCTCGCGCTTGGAGCGGAGCATCTCGAAACCGGAGATCACGAGGCGGCGGGTGTCGGCCGGGTCGATAACGTCGTCGATGTAGCCTCGCTCGGCGGCGATGTAAGGGTTGGCGTACCGCTCGGTGTAGTCGTCCACCAGCTCGGCTCGCCGGGCGACTGGATCGGCAGCCGACTGGAGTTCGCGGCGATGGATAATTTCCACCGCCCCCTGCGGCCCCATTACAGCCAATTCGGCAGCCGGCCAGGCGAAGGAAAGATCAGAGCCCACCGACTTGGAGTCCATCACCACGTAGGCCCCGCCGTAGGCCTTACGGGTGATGACCTGGATACGGGGCACGGTGGCCTCGCAGTAGGCGTACAGCAGCTTGGCCCCGTGGCGGATGATGCCACCGTGCTCCTGGTCGACGCCGGGCAGAAAGCCGGGGACATCCACGAAGGTCAGCAGCGGGATGTTGAAGGCGTCGCAAGTCCGCACGAATCGGGCTGCTTTGGACGAAGACTCGATGTCCAGAACGCCGGCCAACACCATGGGCTGGTTTCCCACCACGCCGACGGTGTAGCCGTTCAGCCGGGCGAAGCCGCACACGATCGACTGGGCCCAGTGAGCGTGATACTCCATGAACTCCCCGTCATCCACTACCGCTTGGATCACCGTGCGCATGTCGTAAGGCAGATTGGGGCTGTCGGGCATGATGTCGCGCAGCTCAGGAGTCAGCCGCTCGGGATCGTCGGTGGAAGCGACCTGCGGGGGTTCCTCCAGATTGTTGGCCGGCAGGTGGCTGATCAAGAACCGGACCTCGTCGAGCACCTCCTCCTCGGTCGGGCCCACAAAGGTGGCCACGCCCGACTTGGTGGAGTGGGAGCGGGCCCCGCCCAGTTCCTCAAGGGTTACCTCTTCGCCGGTGACCGTCTTCACCACATCGGGGCCGGTGATGAACATGTGCGACTTCTCCGCCACCATAAAAACGAAATCGGTCATGGCCGGGCTGTACACCGCTCCCCCGGCACACGGTCCGAGGATCACGCTGATCTGGGGGATTACCCCAGACGACTTGACGTTGCGATGGAAGATTCCGCCGTAGGAATCGAGCGACACAACGCCTTCCTGGATGCGGGCTCCGGCACCGTCGTTGAGGCCGATCATGGGGGCGCCCACCGACAGGGCCAAGTCCATCACCTTGTGGATCTTCTCGGCGAACACCTCTCCCAATGCCCCGCCGAATACCGTGAAGTCCTGGGCGAATAGAAATACCTTGCGGCCGTCGATGGTGCCCCAACCGGTGATCACTCCGTCGGTGTAGGGCCGCTCCTCGATCCCGCTGTCCAGCGCCCGGTGGCGGGCCAGCATGTCGAGCTCGTGGAAGGATCCGTCGTCGAGCAGGTACTCGATGCGCTCCCGGGCCAGCATTTTGCCCTTCTCGTGCTGGCGGTCGACCGCCCGCTGGGGACCGGCATGGAGGGCCTCGTGCTTGCGACGTTCCAGGTCGTTGAGGCGGTCCTTCATCGAATGCTCGGCCATTGTCGTGACAGGCTACATGGGGTTCGGGTCGGTAGCCTCACTCTTGTGACTATGGAAACTGGGGAAGCGCAGCGGCGGGTGGCGGTGTTTTGCAGCTCATCGCTGGGGAATGAGCCGGCTTATGCGGAATTGGCCGCCGATTTGGGGCGACGGTTGGCTGACGAGGGCATTGGGGTGGTGTTCGGCGGCGGGCGGATCGGGCTCATGGGGGTCATGGCCGATGCGGTAATGGCCGCGGGCGGCGAGGTTATCGGGGTTATCCCCAATTTCTTGGACGAAATCGAGGTGGCCCACCAGGGGCTGACCGAGCTCCACCTAGTCAACGACATGCACGAGCGGAAACAGCTCATGTACTCGCTGTCGGACGGCTTTTGCGCGCTTCCCGGCGGGCTGGGCACGCTGGAGGAGCTGTTCGAAGCGGCCACATGGACCCAGCTAGGACTGCACGAGGGCGGGCGGTACAAGCCGGTGGTGCTTTTGGACGAGGACGGGTTCTGGAAGTCGCTGGCTGAGTTTCACGCCGGGCTGGTCGAGAACGGATTTGTAAAGCCCGACAAGGCGGGAATCATCCAGCGGGCCGGTTCGATTGACCAGGCCTTGGAGTTGCTCTATCAGTCGTCGAGTTGAGCTGTGAGTCCTTCCACGGCCTCAATGAATTCTTCGACGAGGTTGTAGACCACCTGGCGGGTGGGGAGAGATTGGTTCATGGCACCCACGATTTGGCCGACGAAGTAGTTGGTCAACTTCTCGGCACCGCTGCCGGGGTGGTGGGCCACCCGGTCGATGCGGCGGCGGGGCTCGCCGGTCAGCATGATCTGAAGCGGCATGGGGAGAGGGTCGGGAGTATCGGTCCGGTTCCATTCCTCAGTCCAGGCCGAGCGCAGCATTCGGGCCGGCTTGCCGGTGATAGTGCGGGACCGCTCAGTGTCGGACGATCCGGCAGCCAGGAACTTCTGCTTGACCGCGGGATGGGTTTCGGCCTCCTCGGTAGTAAGCCACACTGAGCCGCACCACGCCCCTTGAGCGCCCAATGCCATGGCTGCGGCCATTTGGCGCCCTCGGCCAATGCCCCCGGCGCCTAATACCGGCACCGGAGCTACCGCATCCACCACCTCGGGGATGAGCACCATGGAGCCCACCTCTCCAGTGTGTCCGCCGGCTTCGTATCCCTGGGCGACTATGAGGTCGACGCCCGCGGCCACATGGCGCTCGGCGTGGGCGGCCCGGCCAGCTAGGGCAGCCACCTTGGCCCCGGCAGCGTGGCCCTGATCGATCATTTCAGGTGGAGGCGGACCCAGCGCGTTTGCCAACAAGGCAGGCTCGTAGGCCAAGGCGATCTCGAGCTGGCGGCCGGCACGGCGGCCTGACAGCGGGGCCGCGGGACCCCAGTCTCGGGGTGAGCTGTCGTCGGGCGGCAGCGGCGGCACGTCATAGCGCTCGAGCAACTCGTCGAGAAATTGCCGGTGCTCATCGGGGATGAGTGAGTTGGCCTGTTCGACGTCCAGCCCGCCTTGTTCCACACCCTCGTAGCGGGCGGGAACCACAAGATCGACGCCGAAGGGTCGGTCGCCGACCTGCTCTCGGATCCAGGCCAGATCAGTTTCCAGATCGTCCTCGGTGTGTCCGACAACGCCCAGCACGCCCAATCCGCCGGCCCGGCTGACCTCGGCAGCCACATCGCGACAGTGGGTAAAGGCGAGGATCGGAAACTCGATGCCAAACATCTCGGTGACCGCAGTTCGCATGGGTGGTTCTTCCTCTCAGTCTTGCCCGATTCGGGCCTTCGATTTCTCAGATCGCTCGATCAGGTGCTCGCCACCCATTCTGCCCATCAACTCAGGGAATTCGGAAGTGGGGCCCATCCAGCGCAACTCGTCCAGGCGATCGAAAGTGGGGGCATCGTCGGCGATGGTAGCCACCGTCCGAAATAGCAAGGCCAGCTCCCGGTTCTCAGACAGGGTAGCGGCGAGCTTGGCCGAGCCCCGCACGCTTACCTCCCACTGGCCGACGGCGTCGGGGATGTTCTCCAGGTGGCGATAGTGGGACAAAACCGTCGCGGTGGAGCGGGCTCCCCAGCCGGGTAGTCCGGGGAAGCCGTCGGCGGTGTCGCCCACCAGGGCCAGATAGTCGGGTATGGATTCGGGGAGCACTCCGAACTTGTCCACTACGCCATCGTGGTCGATGAGCTTTTGCTGTCGGCGGTCGTACTGAACAATACGACCGTCGGCGGTAACGCACTGGGCCAGGTCTTTGTCGGGAGTGCAGATCAGCACCTGCTCCACGCTCGGGTCGTGGGCGGCTTTGCGGGCCGCAGCCCCCAGAGCATCGTCGGCTTCGTGCTCGACCATGGGCCAGACGCAGAACCCGGCCGCGGCCAGGGCCTCTTCGACCAAGGGGAATTGGCCCATCAACTCCGGGGGCACTCCCTCGCCGGTCTTGTAACCGGGCCACAATTGGTTGCGGAACGATTCGATCACCTGATCGGTGGCGATTCCGACGTGGGTGGCCCCGTCGTCGATCAGTTGGAGCATGCTGTGGACCACTCCCCGGGCCGCTCCATGCTCAGGATCACGGTTGCCAGGCGAGAAGTGGTAGCGGAACAGCTCGTATGTGCCGTCGACCAGGTGAATCCGCACGCCCTGACCGTATCCTGTGAATCGGTATCCGACAGGTTGAGCGGTATGGCGGTTGACGCCCTGACCGTATCCTGTTCGGCAGCGTTCACAAGCAGACAAGGGGAAGCAATGAGCGACACGGTGATCTTGGCCGGAGCCCGTACTCCGATTGGGAAGATGGCAGGAGGATTGGCGTCATTCCGGGGCACGGAGCTGGGGGCATTGGCCATTCGGGCGGCGCTGGACCGAGCTGGCGTGGCCCCCGAACAGGTGGATTACGTGTTTATGGGGCAGGTTCTGTTGGCCGGAGAGGGCCAGGCCACGGCGCGACAGGCGGCCGTGGGAGCCGGTGTTCCCATGACGGTGCCGGCCACCACGGTGAACAAGGTGTGCCTGTCGGGGATCAACACCGTCTATCTGGCCCACCAGATGATCTCGGCCGGCGATGCCGAGATTGTGGTGGCCGGGGGGATGGAGTCGATGACCAAGGCGCCCTATCTGCTCACTCGGGCCCGAGAGGGGTACCGCCTTGGTGACGGCGAATTGGTGGACTCCATGATGTACGACGGGTTGTTCTGCGCATTCGACCACTGCGCTATGGGAACCGGAACCGAGAAGTATGCGGCGTCGAGCGGGCTGGACCGCGAGCCCCAGGACGCCTTCTCCGCGCAGTCGCACCATCGGGCCGCGGCCGCGGCAGCTGCGGGTTTGTTCGACGACGAGCTGGTGGCGGTGGAGGTGCCCCAGCGCCGGGGAGACCCAGTATCGGTGATGGCCGACGAGGGGGTGCGCCCGGAGGCGACCGCCGAATCGCTGGGCCGGCTGCGCCCAGCATTCGCCGAATCGGGCAACATCACCGCGGGCAACGCCTCCCAGATTTCTGACGGGGCCAGCGCGCTGGTGGTGGCCAGCCGGGAGCGGGCCGAGCAGCTCGGCGTAGAGCCGCTGGGAACGTACGCGGGCTACGGGCAGGTGGCCGGGCCTGATCCCTCGCTCCTCACCCAGCCGTCGCGGGCCATATTCCAGGCACTCAAGTCGTCGGATGTGAGCCTGGGTGACGTGGACCTGTTCGAGATCAATGAAGCGTTCGCCGCAGTGGCGGTGGCGTCGATGGCCGACCTGGGAATTTCAGACGATGTAGTGAACGTCAACGGGGGCGCCATTGCCCTCGGACATCCCATCGGGGCGAGCGGAAACCGCATTGTGCTCACCCTGTTGCACGAGCTTCGCCGCCGAGGCGGTGGAACAGGGGCAGCCGCTTTGTGCGGAGGCGGTGGTCAGGGTGACGCCCTGCTGGTTCAAGTTTGATTGTTACAGACCCGATATGACTTGACTTTGTTTCGTCATCTTTGTAATGTAATCGCAACAAACAAGCGCCGCCTTATGCGTGCCGGTTCCCAATGCCCCCCGCCCGGCTCGCTAAGGCGGTGTCTTGCGTTTGACGGGCAGTCGACCCTTCCGGAGCGGCTCTGGCCTCAAGGGAGATGAAGGGCCCTTGGGGGACATGAGGGGCTCAGCCCGCGGAGATGCGCTGGCGTCCCTCCAGAGCCCGACTGAGGGTGAGCTCGTCGGCGTATTCCAGGTCGCCGCCCACCGGCAGACCGCTGGCGATGCGGGTGACGGCCACCCCGAGGGGCTCGATGAGCCGGGCCAAGTACATGGCGGTGGCCTCGCCCTCGATGTTGGGGTTGGTGCAGCAGATGACCTCGGTCACGTTCTCGTCGTCGATGCGGGCCAGCAGCTCTTTGACCCGGAGCTGATCGGGGCCGATGCCCTCGATGGGATTGATGGCGCCGCCGAGCACGTGGTAGCGGCCTCGGAATTCTCGGGTCTTCTCCAAGGCCACGATGTCGCGGGGTTCTTCCACCACGCACAGGGTGGCTGGGTCGCGCCGGTGATCAGCACACAGCTCGCACTCGGCGTGCTCGCTGATGTTGAAGCACCGCTGGCAGAACCGAACTCTTGCCTTGGCCTCTTTGATGGCTTCGGCCAGCTTCAAGGCGTCTTGCTCGGATGCCTTCAATAGATGGAAGGCGATGCGCTGGGCAGACTTCGGGCCAATGCCCGGCAGGCGGCCTAACTCGTCGATGAGCACCTGAACCGGGGCGGTATAGACGCTGCTCATGCTCGGACCGTCGATCCCTACTGCCTAGGCCTTACTGCCCAGTGCCCGGTTGGCCTGCGGCCGGTTGGCCTGCGGCCGGTTGGCCTGCGGCCGCCGGCGGTTCAATAGAAACCAGTTCGGAGTCTGGGAACGCCGCCATGAGGTTGGAGAGGGCCTCTTGGGCGACGGTCTCCTCATCCATGAGCTCGTTGGGGTCGATGGCCTCGGCCTCGTCGTGAACGGTGGGGGCCGAGCGCTCCGATGCGGGCCTGAGATCGGGGGGAGGAGCGGTGCTGTCGTCGTCCAAGACCAGTCGCATGGGCACAGCTCGCCCGAAGTGTTGGCCAAGAGCGCTGTCGACCTCATCGCGGACTTCGTCGCAGCGGTCTATTTGGATTTGGCTGGGCAAGGCGAACACCGCGCCGTCGGTGTCGTTGGCCAAGAAGCGCCCGACCTGGAAGCGAACCCTGGCCTTGTTGGACAGGTTGGCCAAGATGGTGTCTCCCCAAGCGAGGACGATCTCCTCGCGGGAGGGCAGCGGCTCGCCGGCCTCTGCGGGACCAGCGTCGGTCTCAGAGGTTGAAGCAGCCTCGGAGCGCTCGGGGCCGGCCGGCTGAGCAGCGGGCGCCTTGCCCGCCCGCACTGCTCCCAATGTGGGCCGGGGGCTCCGATCGGGAGATTGGGCAGCTTCGGATACGGAGTCCTGAGCGGGAGGGGCGGTGGAACTCGCTTCGGCTTCGGTTTGCTTGGCCTGGATTTGGGCGATGGCGGCCCGGGCCCGCTCGTGTCCGCTGCTGGGGCCAGGGGCTTGCCGGGCCGGAGACGAGGCCTCGGCGGCAGGGGCCGGGTTGTCGCGGCCAGAGGTCCCGGCAGACGATGTCGGCCCGTGGCGCTCAAGGCGTTCGACGCGCTCCAACAGGGCGCTGATGTCGGTGTCCAGGTCGCGGCGGGTGAGCCGTCCCAAAGCCACCTCCAAGTCGACTCGGGGATCGGGGGCCTGGCGCATGTCCACCAGAGCGGTGCCCAACACCTCCAGCGCCCGGGTGAGCCCGGCCGGGGGGATCAGCGCCGCGGTGGCTCGGGCGCTCTCCTGTTGGGCGTCGGTGAGGTGGCTGAGATCGGCACCCATCGCGCCCAGAAAGGCGTTGCGGAGCCGGTCGAGAACGGCCTCGCCGATTATCCGGGGCTCGCGTCCCGATCGTAGGGCATCGTGTACTGCCACAAATGCGGGGCCGTAGTCCTGGCCTCCCAAGGCGTCGACGATTGCGTCGACGGCATCAAGCCGATCGGCCACCCCGCCGGCTGCCGCGATCTGGTCGAGGGCCGAAAGGGTGTCGCGAGCCGAACCGGCTCCACGATGGACGGCGTGGTCTATGGCATCCTCGTCGACCTCCAGTCCGGCCTGCTCAACCACCCAGCGAGCGTGGTCGGCCAGCACCTCGCCGTCGATGAGGTTGAACTCCAGGTGCTGGGTACGGCTGCGGATTGTGGGCACCACTTTGTGGGGCTCGGTGGTACACAGCACGAACACCACATGGTCGGGGGGCTCCTCAAGCGTCTTCAGCAGGGCGTTCTCGGCGCCGGGGGTGAGCATGTGGACCTCGTCCAGCACATACACCTTGGCCTTGCCGGGAGAGCCCATCGCCACCCGGGAGATGAGGTCGCGGACATCATCCACCTTGTTGTTGGAGGCGGCGTCAAGCTCGATGAGGTCGTAGGAGGCGTTGTTGGCAATGTCCAGGCACGACTGGCACTGGCCGCAGGGCTCGCCGTCGCTGCTCAAGTCGGTGCAATTGAGGGCCTTGGCCAGGATGCGGGCCGTGCTGGTCTTGCCGGTACCCCGGGGGCCGCTGAACAAATAGGCGTGACCGACCCGACCCTGTTGGACCGCGTTTTGCAGGGCTAGAACGACGGGCTCCTGCCCCCGCAGCTCCGCGAAGCAGCCCGGCCGATACCGTCGATAGAGCGCCTGAAGGGCCATTGCGCCGACTTTACTCAGGCTGAGTGACAATGAGGCTCAGACGGGCGGAATCAGTGGTGCAGAATCAGTCGGGCCGTGTGATCCCGGTCTCGAAAGTGATGGCCAGGCGGTCTGCGGCACACCCCAGGATCCGCTGAGAGCTGCTGCCTCCCGGCCCTGACTCGGTTCACGGGCTGGCGTTGCACAGGACCCGACCATCACATTCCAAACCGGGCACACGGCCCAGATGGCAACAGGATAGCGGCAACCGGTTCAAGTCTGCCCGCCGAGCCGAGATAGATTTGACTGCTCCGGGAGGGGTGCGAGAGCGGCCGAATCGGCACGCTTGGAAAGCGTGTGTGGCGCAAGTCACCGTGGGTTCGAATCCCACCCCCTCCGCCAGACAAGAGGAGGCATTGCGCCTCTGACCAGCGCCTATGCGGGCCTGTGGGCGATGTGTTGTCCATTTTGTTGTCACTCTTGTCCTCGGGAGCTGCAACATATGACAACCGGGCCATCAGCAGTCCCATTTCGACAATAGCGGCCGCCGTGCCCGGAATTCCGTATGTCGTCGAGCGGTATGGCTGACGGTAAGCGATTCGCGCTTCCGCTCCCCGACCCCATCGCTGACCGATTCAGCAGACCGCTACCCTCGTGCAGTCCAGTACAACTGAATACGCCTCCGCGGCTGCAAGTGCGCCTAGCACCAGCAGGCCGACTAACGACCCTTAGGGAAGGCAACCGCCATGACTAAAGACCACCGAATCCCCGAGGCGGCTCAATGATCCGCCTGCCCCCGCATGTCACTGCCAGCTCGGCCCGGCCATCGACGAGCTGGCAGGCGCTCTGACCGTCCTTCATGCAGCGCTCGGGAAGCTGGCGGGAGCGGCGAGGGCCGACCTCGACCCGGACACCGCTGAGACCGCGTTCTTGGCCTCTGCTGCTGCGGCAGCCCGCACCGCGTTCGGATCGGAAGCTGACAGCGCAAAGGCGATGGGCCACATGTCCGGGGTGTGCGTCGACGTGGCCGGGTTCCTCGGGCGGCGGAAATCGTGAGCGAAACCAAGAAACCGTAGAGGGCTGTTTGAGCGCTTTGCCGAGCTCGGTCCAGCACGGCAATCGAGGTGGTTTGTTAGTCCTCAGACTTCGCTGTTTTGACCTTTGGTCTGGACTGGTGACTCAGAGTCCATGTCTTTAAGCAGGCGATGGCGACGGAGCGATTTTCGGAGTTATCTGAATGCTAGATTTGAGGCGGTGCTCATGTGTTTTCTATCAGTAGCCGCACTCTTGCAGCACGGGTTCTACATCTCTTTCGGCTCCAGTCAGACTGAAGGCGATGTTGTGGAATCCTGCTAGGACAAACGCAACAACTCTATGGTTGCGAATCCCGCCCACAAAATTCTGGACATCTTGTCGGGAGATTCCTACCCACCCGTAGGATCCCCACTTCGACGCGAATTCCCTGTATGCGTTTCGATAGCGCACAGTTTTCGGCTCTGAGTGGTCGAATACGGCAGTTTCGACAATCCAGAACGCCTCCGTGTACTCCACGTCCGTTTCTGGAGAATCTTCTTCGCTCATCGGCTGGAATTCCCGATCCTGCTGATATTCTTCTTCTGCTTTTGCCTCGTAGTCCAAGGCCATCTTGTACCCGACCGCCTCCATGTCCTCAAAGTTCTCCCAGTCCCCGAACTGATATGAGACTGGGTACGTCCCCAAGTTGTTCATGATCGGGCTATTTCCCTCAGAACGAGTTGCGAGCACGTACAGGTTGTCGTTCGCGCACCAGATGGCGAGCGTCCAAGCATCTCCATATCTGTGGATGGAATCCGCGGCCAAGACAACCTGCCCATCGCTCTGGCCGGTGTAAGCAGTCCAGACAGTGCAGTTCTGTATCTGTGCCTCCCTGGGGCTGTATTCGTCGGGAGAGTAGGAGAACTCCTCTCCCGAATTGGCATACACGTCCGGGCACACTGTCGTCACCGGGGAACGAGGCCCGCAAAATCTCTCAGTTGCTTCGGCGGCGGTCATCTCGGCCTTGTCGAACAGGTACTCGGTTCCCGCACTCTCCCTGTCGGCAGGGCATTTGCGGACGATTCCTGGAGTCTCTGTCGGCTCAGGGCTGGGCGCTCCTGTAGGGGCCATGACCGCGGGATCGCCTTGGCTGCCCGCACAGCCGAAGAACGCGACTAGCAGAGCAACGACAACCGCTATTCGGCCCAAGGTAGCCCCCATCGGTCGGAGAATCTGCGTTCGTCACAAGCGCTGCCACCACCACGCCGAAGAGAGCTGCGAGGACTCTCCTGCCCTTTGGCTGAGCCGCTTGGAGCGGTGCGGTGCTTTGACGGTGCGGACTGTAGCAGGTCAGCACAGAGATGAGTCAATGAGACGCACATTTTCTCCTATTCCGGTGATATATGTGTGCCCAACCCAGGTGACAGAATAGGCAATAATGCGTTAGAATTGTACCTAGTTCAAATGGTCGGCATTTGAGTAACTTATGCAACAATCTCTCGAATTGGGTCCTATACTAATTGTTAGAGGATAAGAATGGGCCTGCTAGAGGGAACGGTTCTGATTTTCGCTACAGCTTCCGTGGGTGTTATAACCTCGTGCGACGAGAACTTCTCGGACTACGATGGAAACAACAGAAGACTCGGAGACAGTATCGAAGGTTGGGAAAGCGTATGGACCGCTTCAAGTCCTATATCATAGGCGGGTTCGCTGATATCAGAGCTGTTTTTAGGACTCTGCGACGCTCGGCGAATGTCTAGTTGGGCCTAGAGTTATCAATCGAACCCTACGAGCTAAATTGGAGAAAAATAATGCATGTTTCGCATCAGACATTTGAACGTTTGCTTGAATCACGGGAGGTCGACATCTTGTGGAGATATATGAACTTCGATAAATTCGTGTCCCTATTGACCACTAGTTCCTTGCATCTCTCTCGAATAGACACGCTTAAGGACGCGAGAGAAGGAAGGTGGCCCATCCGAGGAGCATCCGAAGCTGATGACCCTGATAGCGTTGATCCCGAGGAAACTGCCAGAATCAGAAAGAAGTTTCGCGAACAAATGTTTGTGAGCTGCTGGTGCGCCGCGAAAGAAGAGCTACTTCCCATGTGGGGACTATATACAGATGACCAATTTGGAATCGCAATGATGACGGACTTGGAATCCTTGAAGGAGAGTTTATGCGGACCTGGACAGGAATTCATATCTCCAGTCATATATGAAGACTGGAACGAAGAACATGGGTCTCTAACTGACCCCATGCTTCCTACCATATTCAAAAGAGATGTATTCTCCTTCGAGCAAGAGGTGAGAATAATACGATGGCCTTGGGCTGAAGAACTGATGGTCAGTGCGAATATGGCCGATAGATTGGGGCTGAATCTTCCTGCTGAAGGTTTGTCAGTGGTAAAGAACTTTCACAACTTAGAGTATGAAAATCAAAACGCTCCTGTTGACTTGACGAAGCTAGTCAAGAAAATTCTGGTGACACCTAATGCTGAGGATTGGATCACAACTACCGTGCGCGAGTTGGTGGACAAGTTTGAGCTAGATGTGTCAGTTGACAAGTCTAGGATTTGAAGACTCCGGTTTAGGAAGTGCAACCTCGTCCATCTCCGTCTCGGTCAAGCCGGTATGGGTCCACACCCGGCACGAGAACGGTGACTGGTTTCTGAGCGGCGGTCAGGTCGCCGCAGTTCAAGGCGTCTCCGGGCAGGTTGGGCAGGCATGGGCTGTAGGCGGGGTGGCAGTCGGAGTCGGCTTCGATTGTTCCGCTGATTGACCCTTCGGTGGCAGGCAGGCTGCGGCCCGAGCAGGCTTCGAGTGCTGTTGTCAGCGCTGCCTTCTCGTCTTGGTCCACGGAGAGGGAGTAGGCGGCTTTGACCTGCACCATCTTTTGGGCCATGAAGCACCGCCCTTCAACGGTGGTTTCTGTTCCTTGGCACACGCCGCTTCCGATCCGGCCCGACCATTCGGCCATGTCGCGCGCTCCTTTGGATCGGTTGACGCAATCTCGGGTGGCGACCAGGTTCTCAGCGTCGTTGCCGAACGCCATCCGCCGTGCTGTGTCCCATGCCCAGGCCCCGGACTCGAACGCCTCCTGGGCGGCGACGATGTGGTCCACGTCGCAAGTGGATGGGCTGAACGAGATGCCTGTGTAGGGGTCGGTGCCTGCGTTGTCGCACAGGTAGCCCCGGTCATGCTCGAATTCGGCGCGCACATATCCCGAACCCTCGTACTCGGCCTCTACCGCCAGCCCGTCGAGCACGCCGATGACAGCCGATTCAGAAGGCGGGTCGATTGACGGTGCGTCGTCTGGCTGCTGGCCCCCTTCAACGCCGTCTGCCGCGCAGCCGCCGGGCACGAGCTGGGTGTCAACGTCGAACTGGCATCGGTAGATGTTCAGCAGGGCTTCTTGGCTTTGGATCAGCCCGTCCCGCACGTCGATGTCGTTCTGTGTGGGATTCGCGGGAGCGGGTCCAGGCTCGATCCGATCAGGCGTCGGGCATCCGCCGGGAACCACGCCGGTGTCCACCCCGAACTGGCATCTGTAGGTGTTCAGCAGGTCTTCTTGGTTGGCGATCAGCTGATCTCTCACTTCCACGTCGTTTTGGGTCTGGGCGGAGGCGACGGGTGTGAGCAGCACCGCTACCAGGCCAACGGCAGCGACAAGCAGCGCAACGGGTTGGAGCTTCAGGATTCTTCGCACGGGCGAATAGCTATAGCCGCTATTGCGTGTGGTTGACAACAGCCATCAGCGTGGCTTCGGCGACGGCAACTCAGCACCAGTACCTCATGTCCTGTGGTTTCGGTTCGAGGTCGAGGGTGATCGGCCACTGGTTGTCGGGGTGTTTTGCTGTTGTTTCGGCGCGCAGCCCGACAGCATCCGCATCAAGAGGGGAACTGCGAGACATTCTTGAAGGTCGTGGCCAATCCAGGACCCCTACTGGCTCGATTGGCCCCACGAGCATCCTTGGACCGGGCCTACTGATTTCACCCGTGGACAAAGCAGGGAAGAACTCTTGGCTGGTGTCTCATGAAAGCGATCTGCTTTGGGACTGATTGGGCAGGAATCTGGGAAAAAGTCGTCGAATCTCCCGGTGTACCCGGCTGCACGGGCAAATTTCATAGATACGGTCTCAATGAGTCGTCATCACTCTCAGGAGGCAGTATGGACCACAGATCACCGCAGGTCATTCGGCCGGCGGAGGCCGCTGTGTGGCTCGGCATCAGCCAGGCCACTTTGTGGCGGTGGGCGCGCGGGCACGGCCATTCCGATTTTCCGCGGCCCCTGCGGCTGTCGCCGGGTGTGACGGTTTGGCGAATCGCCGACCTCGAAGCGTGGCTGGAAAGGCGGGCGGAGACCGCCGACCGCGACCTGGGGTCTCGTAGGCGAAATTACCCCGACTCTGCGTTTCCCGAGGAGGAGGTGTGCCGATGAGGGCAATGCCGGCTTCAGTTGACTTGATCAGAAGGGGCAGTTCCAGCGCGACAGGGCATGTGGGTTCCTGGTCGGGTCAAGTGCTGCTTGGCTTGCTTGGGAGGATCAGGTGGTGGGAGTTGACCGCCTCGGCCCAAGCGGGAGACGCCGCGTCAACCTCTGGACAGTGGCGCGTGGGTTACAGCGACTCGCCGACATACCCGACACTCAATCCCGTTCAGAGGAGATATCTCGAAAAAGGGGCTCGGGGGTTTATGAGATATCGGGCGAGGGTAGAGGTGAATTGTCCGGTATGTCTTTGAGGGCTGCAAGCGAAACGCGAGGCGCGCTGAATGCCGTGTGAGTATGGGCATCCGAACTGCGCCGAGTGGCCAGCCACAAAGGCAGAGGTTGAGGCCTGCGAGCTGCTTCAGCGCGCCTATAAGGAGAAGGAGGCAGAAGAGCAGGCCGCTGCACGGGAGCAGGTGCTGCGGGAGAGCGGCCATCTGTGCTCTGCGACGACGCGGCAGGGGCATATGTGCAAGAACCCTGCTGCCGACTCTGGCGCTGAGGAGCCGCTGTGCAAAGTCCACTCAAAGGAGTCGGGCAGCGATGAAGAGCCGCACCCAGGCCGCCCAGCCATCCGGAGGGAGGCGCAGGCCAAGGCAATACGGGCGCTCCGCGATCTTGGGGTGATGCACCTGGTCGGCAACTGGTGGAGACCAGACGGCCGCACCTACGTGGGGATTTCCAAAGCCGACGCCAAGGCGATCTTGAATCGGGAAATGGATAAGGTTCATTGCGAGAACGACGAGGAGTGGGACCCCGACGCAGACGACGAGCGCTGGCTGGCGTCCGCACTAAGGGCCGCCGAAGTGCGCTCCGCCCCCATCGAATTGCAGCTACAGGCCAGCAGGGATCCCCTGGCGCTATTCGACATCGACACTTGCGAGAGGGTGGAGGGCGTTCCCTGGCAGGATGCCATCGTCCGTTGGGACGAGGACGACAGAAGTGTGAAGGTCGACCCGCTAGACCGCACCCTGTGGTCGCAAAAGACGGCCATAACCTACGAATGGGGCGATGGCCAGCCGCGGCCCACTCCCTTGCTCGATCAAACGCTCGTTGACTGGGGGCTAGCGGAGATGGCCGACTATGTGCTGGCGCAGATCGGGTGGACCTTGCTGGAGGCCTGGAAGGACCACGGCGTGGTCGTCTTGAAGGGCAATGGCGGTAGCGGGAAGTCGACCCTGGTAAACCTGGTGACCGAGCTGGCAGGAGGCCCGCCTGTGAGGGCCGAATCGCGTCTCGACAAGCTGGGCGGCCGATTCGGGATGGGCGTGGTGGAGGCAGCACGTCTCTTGACGCTCTCGGAGATGGGAGAGAGGATGCGAGCCAAAGAAACCCGCGACGGCCTCGAAGAGCTGAAAAAGCTGAGCGGCGGCGACCTTGTGAGCATAGAGCGAAAGGGGCGGGACGAATACACCGGCAGGCCAAGCATCACCACATGGATTTCCACAAACCACGAACCCTCGTTTGCGACATCAGCCAACAACATCTCGTCGTGGCGGCGGCGACAACGGCTCATCCCGATGAATGAGGACCTAGAGGCGAGAGGCCTCAAGCCCGATGAAAGCCTGGCAACCCGGATAGCCAAAGCCGAGGGACGCTCCATCGCCATCAAAGCTGTGCACGCCTACCGGCAGTGGCGGGCCGATGAGAAGCCGATCCCCATCGCGGTCCAATGCCAGATCGACCAAGTGCTGCTGGCCGGAGTGAGCCCGCTTGATAGGTGGCTCCACGAGCACTGCCGGTTCGACCAATCAATGAACTGGAGAACGCATGCCGACCGCATCATTGAGTCAGCCAGAAAATGGGGGGTTCCAGACGACATTCCCGACCGCACAATCAAGCTCAAAGTCACCCTCGCCGGGGCAATACGGGAAGGCCCGCGGTCCCCCTGGTACCAGGCGATCGAGGTCGACACTCCAGCTGACGAAGCTGAGCCGACGATGAGATTGGTAGACGCGCCGCCGTCAGGCGAGATCAACCCGCCCATCATCGATGGCGTAGAGGCATATTGACCGGCCAATCGAACTGCCGATCGCAGTGGACCGGCTAGCGGCATCCAAGCCGCCACAGGGGTACGAGGCCCCGGACCAGTACATGGGAACCAATAGTCTGATGACAGAAGACTGGGCCACCGACGAAGCAGCCGACGCGGAGAAGATGCGCCTGAAATGGAAGCGTGTTTCCAACACCCGCTGCCCGCGCTCCATGGCGGATCTTCGCGATTTGCTGTCCTTTGGCGAAATCGGCGACCGGCCCGTCCACCAAGTGTGGGCGCACAGAGACGGCAGACGACTCTGCGAGGTTTGCGCCTCGCCTGAGATGTGGGTGAGCGCCCCAGACATCACCGGCGCCGAGCGCGCTCTGTTGGGCCATCGCAGGTGCCGCGTGTGCGGCGAGTGGGAGGCCGAGCTAGGCGGACGCGAACCCGCGTATCCGGGGTGCTGGGTGGCTCGCTGGCTGCGCGAGCCGGTTGGCGAGTGCGGCTACTTTGAGAATCCAGACGGGCCATGCGAGAACAGGTGCGCTCTCGATCACCCACCTGTGGCCGAGGCCGCACACCGGCTGTTGGCGATATGTGACACACGAATCGACGACAATTGGCACCACCACAACCTGCTTTTGGACGTAGGCCCTTGGACCACCACAGCGAGCCTTCACACCCAATCCGTCTGCGAACAGGGCCAATGCGCCCGCTGCCTGCCAGCCGAAGCAGAAGATGCCCACATGGAATTGACGCGCGCCGTCTACATGGCATCCACAGGAGAAGCGCTTGAGAACGCACACGAGGCATTCACAACAAGCTGGTACTCGGCACACGAGGAGACCCGCCTGTCACGCGAGTACCACCAAGAACGCTGGTAACAGGACGACCCGAGCCAGAGACATCGCCAAACCGACCGAAGAAGAGAGCAAGCGTCACTAGAACGAGGGGTGAGCGCTGGTCGCTCACTTCGACGCGCTTATCCCGTTCTGCTTCCTGCGCCCTGCGCCCCCGCCTCGCCTTTCGCCGCTTTGCTGTTAGCGTTGTTCGTCTGGCGGTGCCCGCTGCGGGGGGTTCCCGCAGGTTGCGGGGAGCGGACGGGCACAGCGGTGTTGCGAGCACCCCTTGAGTATCCCCCCTTTGGCCGGTCACCTCGATTAGGAGGTAACCATGTCATTGATGGAAAAGGAGAGGCCGACGAGCCCACAATCGCCATCTCGCCAACCGAGTCATCCGCCGAATATGGCGAGACGAAAACACCCGAAAACAACCCCTCAAACCCGCCGCTTGACAAGGGAGCCTCCGACAGTTTCCGAGGTGGCGCAGGACCGGGGGCATTCCGCTGCGGGACGGGTGCCCACTAGTATCCTCAGCCGTGCCTTGTCGTCGCGGCCGCAGGCTGGTTTCTGTTGCTGTCGCTTTGTGCGTGGCGGCGACGGCTCTGGGGCCTGCTGGGGCGGCAGCGCAGGAGCCGTCCGGCGAGGCGACGGTTCAAGACGTGGTGGTGCGCGATGAGTTGATCGCGGCGCAGGAGTCGCTGCTGAACACCTACCGGTGCCTGTTCAGCGTGGATGTCGAGGTGGTGCCCGGCGGCTGCGCGGACGGCCAGCCGGCGCTGGGGCCGACGCGGCCGGGGGTGTTCGAGGGCACTGCTAGTCGCCAGGACGTGGCGGTGCGCGACGAGCTGGTCGCAAACCAGGAAGCTTTGTTGAATGTGTATCGGTGCCTGTTCGGCGTGGACACCCAGATTGTGCCCGGCGGCTGCGTGGACGGTCGCCCTGCGGGGCCTGTCGAGCCGGAGCGACCGCCCCAGCAGGTGGTGGTGGTGCCGGGGCCTGAGGATCGGGCAGTGCTGGCGCAGCAGTCGGTTGGCGCCGCGGGGGCGGTGGTGTCGGGCGGGCGGGTGTCGGTGTCGGTTCCCGCCGGGGCTATCGACGGGCGGGCGGAGGTGGTGATCCGCGAGCCGCTTGGCGAGTTCGGCGATGAGGTGGGCGGCGAGCCGGTGGGCGTGGAGCGCTCGGGGCCGGTGCGGGCGCCGATCACGGTGCGCTGGGATGTAAGCAACCTAAGCGAGTTGCAGCAGCAGGTGTTGGTGCTGGTGCGGTGGGACGACCAGGTGCAGGACTGGGTGCCCGAGGAGGCCGACTACCGGATCGACGACGGGGTGTTGACCGCGGAGATCCAGCAGTGGTCGCTTTGGGGCTGGATTACCGACCCGGTGATCAAGGCCGGCGAAGTCGCCGTGAAGGCGGCGAAGAAGGTCGTCGAGGTCGCCGAGGTGGCCATAGACAAAGCCGTCGAAGCCGTCGATGAGCTGGTCGAGTTGGGCGAGTCTGCTGTGCAGACCGCGCTGGAGGTTGCAGGGGCGCGAGTTGACACTCCCGAGTGCGCATCCGGCGCGTTGCCCAGCTGGGTGGAGCAGGCCACCGAGTCAGACGAGGGAACCACGGCGGCGGCGATCCGAATGTGCTATGAGAACGGCCCCGGCGAGTCGGTGCGGGCCAAGATGGCGAACAACCGCACATTCGCCCAGTTCATCGAGATCAAGGGCGGGGACGGCTACCTCCGCCCGGTGCTGAGCGGTGTCGACTCGACGCTCGGGGGCTTGGCCTGGTCGGTCGCCCACAGCGCGTTCAGCGACGAGCAGAGGGTGTTCGTGCCGCCGCTGGCGACCGTGCAGGTGGACATCCCCCGTCCAGCGGCCCCCGGCGACCACACCATCGGCTTCAAGAACCTGGCCGAAGCAGAAGCGCTTGTGGCCGACGCCGCCGTCTTCGTGGTGGAAACCCTCGACCCGCTCGGCGCGCTGGACAGCGACACGCTTGCCGCCGCAGTAGACGTGCTCATCGAGTGCGCCCAAGACCAGCTGAAAGGCGCCGGCACCCCGTCGTTCTCGCAGATCGCCGGGCATGTTGCCGACTGCTTCGTTGACATCCCCAAACCCGGAACCGACGCCAACAGCCTCTTCCAGCAGAAACTGCAGGACAAAGCCGAAGAATCCGCCGCCTCGACCGTCCTAGACGAAGCCCTCGACAGCGTCAAGCGCAAGAGCCGTACCGTCAGAAAAGCCGTCAAATACCTCGTCCTCATCGAAATCGCCTTCTACGGCCTCGACCTGCTCCACCAAGGAATCAAAGGACTCACAACCTGGAACATCACCGGCCAAGGAGGAACACGGCACGGACCACAAATGCTAGATACGACAAGAGGCCAAGTAGCTGGCGACTGCCGCATCATGGCCGACCAAACCATCGCCTGCCATAGCGAGCGATACGACCCACTCCCGCAAGGCACATACACAAAGATCGACAATGGCGGGGCTCTATTTTGCGGGCTTAGAACCGATCAGACCCTAGATTGCTACAACCATAGGCCGATCGACCGAGAGTGCAGCAACGACCGTGAGAGCGGGGATTGCGCCAGGGAGTTTATGGCTGATGTACCTTCAGGTCAGTTCACGGATTTCGACATAGGGTTTAGGAGCATTTGCGCTATAAGAATTGACAAGACAGTCCACTGCTGGGGGCGCGTGTGGGACTTGGAATGCCTCGACAACCTTGAATTCGATCCCACAATACAAGATCGCGAATTCAGTGTAGGCATCTCCAGCATTTATGGCATTCCGGCAGTAGGCAATTTGCGTGATTGCAATGTCTATCTCAGCGGAAACCACAATCGAAGAACAGCACCCCGCGGGCAATTCAGCAAAATTTCCGCTTCCAGTCGCGAAAATTACGATTGGTGCGGGATCAAGGGCACAGCGCCCTTTGAGAATAATCTAGAATGCTGGGGCCGATTTTGGTACACGCCGCCTAAGCTCTATCATCCACGGGCAGGTTTCCGTGACCCTACCCCAATGACTCCTCCCAGCGGAACATTCATAGACCTCGACGGCGATTGCGCTCTGACCGCCGACAACTATCCATACTGCTGGACCTTCATAAACGTCGAAGAGACCATGCCCACATCCATCTCATGGCGCCAGGCATACCAAAACGAAACGGGACGATCAGCTCCCGAGACCACACTCGTCAGGTCGCGTTCATGGAGGCGCTTACCCACACCGCCAATCCAATTCGACAACATTCAGATGGCGGAAACTCGGTGGTATCATCATGGCTATGGACTCGCATGTGGGAACAGCTCCCCTCGGCTCGTGTGCTGGCAAATCCAGGTTGCCATAAGCGAAGATGTCCTCACCATTCACACACTTCGAATACCGGTAAGCTCTTTCACAATAAGCTCATTGGGACATAGACATATATTCGCTATTGGCCTGGATGACTCCTTTTTCAGACACAGCCTTTTCGACAGAAGGAGCGGCCTGAGCTGGATCATAAGGAACGGACAAAGCACTGGGTGCCGAGCCCCGTTGGACCCTCGACAGCCTCCCGCTTGCAGTGTCAACAACATGGAACCCGACATCACTTACTTGAAGGTCCCGCACACTTCCTGAGCAGGAATCAGAGACTGGCCTGCACATACATCTCCGCGCACACTTGGAGCGCTTCCTCCGCCAGGTCCGTGGAGGCCACCATGAGCTCGAACAGAAGCGCTGACGAAGAATAGTGAACCCGTCAAATGCACAGAGAGGGCTAGGGGACGCTAAGGACGTTGGACTTCACGCCATCCACGACCACCCAGACCCGCTCGCCGGGGTAGCCGAACCAGCAGCCCCCCTCGGTCCACAGCCCAGAGGCAGGCCACTGCCAGGCTCCCGAGTACCAAGGGGCGGCCGGGTCGCGGCTCGACCAGCACTCGACGCTGAGGGGACCAGGTGCGAAGCTGGCGTCGAGCTGGATGGAAGGGTGGCGGCACGGGACGGTGGTGCAACCGGGCCGGCCCTGCGCGCTGGCCCCTTTCGACAGCGCCACCGCCCGACTACTGCCCAAGGGCTAGGCAACGGCGGACATGCCCGCTGGCGCATCCAACTGGCCAAAACCGGGGTGGCCCCAGCACACGGCGTTGCTGTCGGCTCTGATCCCGCACGAATGCCTATAGCCGGCGGAGATGGCGGTGAACCGGCCCGCCGGCACATCCGCCTGCCCCTCGCCGTTCCAGCCCCAGCAGACGGCGGTTTGGTCTGTTCTGATCCCGCACCAATGAGCCATGCCGGCTGCGATGGCGGTGAAGGTTCCGGCGGGGGCGTCTGCCCGCCCCAAGAAACCCCAGCTGTCGTCGCCCCAGCAGACGGCGGTGTGGTCGGTTCTTATCCCGCATGAGTGCTCGTCGCTAGCTGAGATGGCGGTGAAGGTTCCGGCGGGGGCGTCCGCCTGTTCCCTGTGGATGAAGCGGCCCCAGCAGACGGCGGTGTGGTCGGTTCTTATCCCGCAAGAATGGAGCCATCCAGCTGCGATGGCGGTGAAGGTCCCTGCGGGCGCATCCAACTGGCCGAATCGGTTGTCGCCCCAGCAGACGGCGGTGTGGTCGGTTCTTATCCCGCACGTATGCTGGGAGCCGGCTGAGATGGCCATGAATTGGCCTGCGGGCGGGTCCGCCTGCCCATGGGTGTGCCAGCCCCAGCAGACGGCGGTTTGGTCTGTTCTGATCCCGCACGAGTGACCTCCGCCGGTGGTGATGGCGGTGAAATGGCCTGTGGGCGCGTCCGCCTGCCCGGCGTCGTTCCAGCCCCAGCAGACGGCGGTGCTGTCAGTTCTGATCCCGCACGTATGGCTGCTGCCGCCTGTGATGGCGGTGAATTGGCCTGCGGGGGCGTCCGCCTGTCCGTTGCCGTTGTGGCCCCAGCAGACGGCGGTTTGGTCGGATCTGATCCCGCACGGGCCAGCGGTGATGGCGGTGAAGGTGCCTGCGGGCGCGTCCACCTGTCCGCCCGGTCCCCAGCAGACGGCAGTTTGGTCGGATCTGATCCCGCACGAATGGCCGGGGCCAGCTGCGATGGCGGTGAATTGGCCTGCGGGCGCGTCCGACTGTCCGCCCGGTCCCCAGCAGACGGCGGTTTGGTCGGATCTGATCGCACACGAGTGGCGGTCGGCTGCGATGGCGGTGAAGGCGCCTGCGGGTTGGCCATTTGGCTGGGGGCCAGTTTGGGTTGCGCAACCGCCAGGGACGAGTTGGGTGTCGATGTTGTATTGGCAGCGGTAGACGTTGAGGAGCGCTTCTTGGCTCTGGATCAGCCCGTCTCTGACGTCGAGGTCGGTTTGGGTGGGATTCTGCGGAGCGGCGCCAGCCACAACGGTGTCAGGAGCGTCGCAGCCTCCGGGAACTGCATGGGTGTCGACGCCGAACAAACACCGGTAGGTGTTCAGCAGGTTCTCCTGGTTGGCGATGAGCTGGTCTCGCTGTTGGATGTCCTGGGGTGTGGGCTGGGCCTCAGACACAGGCTGCGCGCCGGCCCCAGCGACGCCGAGAAGCGACACCAACAACCCCACCACGACCGCGAGCGCAGCAATCGCTCCCCGCGGCTGTCGCCGACTGAACAGACTGCAAGGCGAGGGCATAGGTCGGCAGGCTAAGGACCGGCCAGACACCTAGCAAAGTTCCAGCGACCGGGCTGAGCGCATTGGACCCCCATCGCAGAACGCGGACTCGGGTTTACCTACCGGAGCGGACGGGCAACCCGCCACGGATTCGGCCCCGCCCAACCGGCAGAACCGGCGAAACGCCGCGGCCGACACATCTGGCGCCCAAAGAACCGGGCGGCTGCGGTCAGAAGCCCGACGGATGGGCCCCGCGCCCGCTGTCTGTTGCGCGCCGCCTAAGCGGCAGGGCGGTCGCCGGTGGCGCGGGGCCGTGAGGCGAGCCACGCCTCGATCTCCGACGCGTGCCAGCGCACGGCGCGCCGGCCGACGCGGATCGGCTCGGGGAACAGCCCATCGCGCATGAACCGGTAGATCGAACTGGTGGACAAACAACAGAGCGCCTCCACTTGGCGGCGGGTCAACAAAGCGTCTCGGCGATCACGAACATCGGTATCCATGCCCGCCACTATGCAGTGCCGCACCGGTCGCAACCGGTCGCAAGCCCATTCCAGGCCGGTCGGAACCCCATGGCACCAACTATCAGAGGTCGGGCGGCGTGGGTCGATTTCCGTCGGCCTGCAATATCCGTCCGCTGCTGCAAAATCCCATTGCCCAGCGACCGCCGCCTCGCCTATCGCAGCACAGATGGGGGATGGATTGGGGGATACGAGCACTCTTCGTGCTCCTAAATCCCTGCTATCAGGGACTTTGTAGAGTGTACGAATCCTGCCGGGAGCGCCGAGCGGGAAGGGCACGGTGCAGGCCGTTCGCCTTCCCGCTACTGGACCGCTGCTGCCATCGGCGGGCAACGACGAGTTTGCCTTCAGCAACTGGATGAGGCATCACTGCCCTGGCAGCCGCTCGCGCCGACGATGTACAGGCTAGCCGAACCAACTTGCCGTCAATCCCTTGTCGTGCCAGGTGATGTGGCAGGAGTGTAAGACCGAGCGGGAAGATGGTGGACCGCCACCTCCGCAGAACCTCATGGGGCGCGGCGGACCCCGACAGCGCCTCGCGTAATCCGCCGACGCTCGTATCGGCGGAGGCCGTTCAGCCCATCGCCCAGACGATGTTCCCCCCGCCTCATGCGCCGGCGCGCCTCGCTGCGCGCTAAACCTCCGCTTTGAGGCAGGAGCGGCGGGAAAAGCAAACAGCGGGACGGCGGCGAGCGCGAAGGGACCGCAGAGGGGCAAAAGGAGGGAGGCGATAGGCGCGTCGGGATCGAGTCATCTGGCTGCCCGCCTCGACGCGCCTATCCCGTTCTGCTTCCCCCGCCCTGCGCCCCCATCGCGCCCTCCGCCGCCCTGCTGTTCGCGCTGTGCGCCTCGCGGTGCCCGCTGCGGGGGGTTGCCCGCCGGTTGAGGGGAGCGGCCCGGCTGGTCGGCGTTGCGGGCACCGCGTCGGCGGTGGGGCGGGGCGCATGGTGGCGATACGGGCGTCGGCGGGAAGCGTCGAACGAGGTGCTGCGTCTCGCGCTTAGCGCGAGCGAGGGGGCGCATTGGGCTGCGAGAGGTCGGGCGGGCGTCGCGAGGCGGCGAGAGCCGGAGCCTCGATTCGGGGTTGGGTCTTTCGCACCGTCGCGGCGACCGGCCAGGTCCGACGGCCGTGGATGATGGAGGTCCAGCAGCCGAGTGCAGCTAGACCACCGTCTGGCAGAGGGTGAGGCTGGGGTGGTGACGGCCGTCCTGTAGGGAGCGATGCCCCTTTCGTAGTAGGTGTGGCGGGACTGCGGTTCGGGGGCTGGGACGTCTAAGGACAATCGCCTTCTAGTGTGCGTGTGGGAGGCTGCGGCCGCCCTCCCAGCAGAGCAACCAGGCCGCAAGAAAACAGAGGAGGACAACAACATGACCAGCTTTGTGGGAATCGACTGGCGTGCGTTGAGGTGGGCAAGGGAATTCCACGAGGACCCGTCTGTGCGCCGGGACTTCTACCAGCAGTGGATCGAGGATGCCGTCGAGGAGGGCGGCACGGGAGACTTCAGTGATGGTTGGGTTGGGGACTCGATCTGGGATGCCGCCGACCGGTATCCCGGCGCCAGCCCTGATGAGCTCGCCAGTCTTGTCAGTGATTTTGAGATGGCCCTGTGGGGGCTGTTCACAGCCGAGGTCGACGAGCGCGTCGGCGCGAGCAGCACCGGGTGTGTGGGCGTAGGCGCGGCCGGAAGCCAATGGTGACCGTGGTCACCCCCACCGAGGGCCTGCTGGGCGACGGCGTGCGCCAGACCCGCGTGGTGGCCGAGTGGGGCGACGAGAAGGCCCGCACCCGGTGGGCCGACGGCAGCCCCGACGACTGGAGGTGCGCCTACCGAACCCGGTATGACCACTGCTCCTGTTGCGACCTGGCTGACTGCCTCACCCAGCAGGCCGTGCAGACCATCGCCAAACGGCACGGAGGCGACGATCTCCGCAGAGACGGCACCGGCCTGCACCGGATCAGCAAAGGGCAGGTGGGAGGCGGCATGAATGTCTGGGGGCCCCTGGCGCGGCTCGACATAGAGGTGCAGACCAGATGGATACAAAAATAGGAAGACGAGGACAGACGCCGGGTTGCTGCTTCGACCTTGCAAACCACTAGCAGGCAGCCCACCCGTCGCAAGGCAAAAGACATCGCGAGCCGCTGAGCCTTGTTTCGGAGAACGCGGGCAACCCAGCAAGCCTCCCTTTTTTCCGTTGCGCACGTTCCTGCCGGCGCGCCTCAACGACCGCAACGCCAGGTCGCAAGAGCTGCCCGGCCGCTCGGATTGCAACCTGCTGGCGCGCAGGGAGCTTCGGAGGGAGCGGCGGTTCCCAGGGAAGCGGTCGATGGGGGAGTTCGGTGGGGCTGGGGCGTCAAGCGCTCGCGCCTCCCGTCAAGCTGGCTAGCGGCCTGTCTTCGTTGGCGCCTGGGCAGGCGGGGCTGGGGTGGGGATGCACGGCTGGTTGCGGCTCGGGGTTGGGTGGGTGCGGTCGCACGCTGCTGGAGGGGGTCATTGCAGGGTGGCCCACCGGACATACGGTGTGCGGCGGGGGGAGCACATGATTGAGCCGTCTTTTCTGATGGCGCAGGGGGTGGAGAGGTGGGTGTATTCGCCTTCGGGCAGGGTCCAGTTCGAGAGGCTGCTGGTGCAGTCGATCGTCCCGTTGGGGCGTGTGCCGCAGAAGCCGGACCAGATTTCCACCGGGTTGGTGGAGATGGCGGTGTATTCGCCTTGGGGCTGTTCTCGTTGGACGGTGTCGCTCCAGCATTTGACGGTGTGGTCCTCCCGCAGGCCGCATGCCAGGTCCCAACCGGAGGAGATGGCGGTGAACCCGCCTTGGGGAAGCGCGACGAGGGGAAACGCGACGAATGCCCTTCCGCCGTAGCTTTGCCCCCAGCATCGGGCGGTCCCGTCTGTGGCCAGTGCGCATGAGTGCCTGTTTCCGGCGGTGACCGCGGCGAATTCGCCTACCGGCGCGTCCAACTGGCCGGAGTTGTTTGCCCCCCAGCACTCCACGGTGTGTTCTGGGGTGGTCCCGCAGGTGTGGTCAGAGCCGGCTGCTAGGGCGGTGAATTGGCCCTCGGGCGGCCAGGTCTGGAAGTGCTGGTTGGCCCCCCAGCACTCCACGGTGTTGTCTGGGGTGATCCCGCAGGCGTGCTCTTTGCCGACGGCGACGGAGGTGAACTGGCCCTGGGGGGACGGCACGGGCTCATCGTTGTCCGATGTGTCCAGGTCCCAGCACTCCACGGTGTTGTCGTGTCGGATTGCGCATGCTGTCGTGTCGCTGGTGTCCGCTGCGATGAACCCGTCGTTGGGGGGCCACAGCTGCCCCGAGAAGTTGTCGCCCCAGCACTTTATGGTCTGGTCGGGCCTGATCCCGCAGGTGTGATCGGCACCGGTCGCTAGGGCGGTGAACTCGCCCGGCGGCGGGGTTGACTCTCCCCGGCTGTTGTCGCCCCAGCACTCCACCGCCCCACCGGCGCCGATGGCGCACGCGTGGGACCTCAAGGAGACCGCGGAGAACTGTCCTGGAGGCGGGTCCTGGGTGATCCCGTCGTCTGGGTCGCCCCAACACTCGATGCGGCCCCCAGGGCGGATACCGCACGTTTCCAACGAGCCGGCCGACACGGCTGTGAACTCGCCGGTGGGAGCCTCATTCATGATTCTCCACATAGACCCCCAGCAGGCCACCTGCCCCGAGGCCCCCATACCGCAGGCGTGGCCGCCTCCGACAGAAACAGCGGCGAACTTCGCAGAAGCAGGAGGCGACTCGATTGCTCCCCAGCACTCCACGGTCTGGTCCGCCCGGATGCCGCACGAGCGCTTGTACCCGGCGTCCACCGCGGTGAACTCGCCCGGCGGCGGAGACGACTGCCCGTGGTCGTTGTCGCCCCAGCACTCCACGGACCGGTCGGGCCTGAGCCCGCACACATGGGAGGAATAGGCCGAGATGGAAGCGAACTCGCCGGGAGGTGCCTGCCCCCCGGCGTTGTGCCCGTTCCCAAGGACCCATCCCCAGCACTCCACGGTCCGGTCAAGCCGGAGCCCGCAGGTGAAACCCGAGCCCGCAACCACAGCGCTGTACTTGGGGCCAGCTGGCTCAACACCCCCATCGCCCTGAGCCGGCGTGACAGCAGCTGTGCCGCTCTCGGCAACTCGGGCCTCGCCGCCTGCTGGGGTTCCAGCGTGCCCTGGTGGAGCGCCCGATTCTCCACCCCCGCCGCACGCCACAGCCAACAGCACGACAGCGAACACGGCAGTGAGAACCGGCTTCAACGAGCAACGACTGAAGCCGAAGCCCCTGTTCAACCGAACCGCCCTGGCCCGAACAAGCACATGCCGCCATCCAGCCTCATTGGGCCGCCCTCTAGGCGCTCTCCCCACCGGCTCTGGCGCCTGTGTGCTTTCAGCACAAGTTTCGGTCCTTGACAAGCGGAATTTGGCGAGCATGGACAGCAATGGCGCTGTGATCCGCTGCATTCGGGTGGCCCCCTCCGGTCGGCGAGTCTGCCTCTTGTCGGAGACGCACACACAGCCACACCGAAGGGAGCCGCGCAAGGCGACTCACCAAAGGTAAATATGGCTGTGCGAAACGCACGTCTCCGACGGGCCGAACCCTAGCACGATCATCCACAACAGCCCGACAGCGATCCCTTCGCAACTCTTAGGCAGGAAGTCAATCCCCAGAGACACTGCAGACCCAACCTAGACCTGAGCAAGAAATCTTGGCCCGGGACACCAGCAATGCCGTCGCTGAGTATTGCGCTGGATCGGTAGCCCGCCGGCTAATCCGAATGACGGAGCCCGTTGATTGCCAGTTCTCAGGCATCAAGGCAGCCAGGAGATCCCTGGGGGCATGTAGGTGGCCCAGCTCCAACAGGCGATGGATTTGTCAATTCCAATTGCACACGAGTAGCGAAGGCTTACGGCTATAGAAATGAATCGGCCCGCAGGTGGATTTGTCATGCCAAGGGAAATTCCCCGGTGGTTTATACCCCAGCAGGCGATGGTCTGGTCTGCTCTGATGGCGCACGAATGCCATGCGCCCGCTGAGACGGCGGTGAACTTCCCCGATGGCGCATCGGTTTGGCCATCATCATTTAGACCCCAGCAGGCGATGGTCTGGTCTGCTCTGATGGCGCACGAATGCCATCTGCCGGCAGAGACGGCGGTGAACTTCCCCGATGGCGCATCGGTTTGGCCATCATCATTTAGACCCCAGCAGGCGATGGTCTGGTCTGCTCTGATGGCGCACGAATGCCATCCGCCGGCAGAGACGGCGGTGAACTTCCCCGATGGCGCTTTGGCTTGGTGAATGTCATTTCCGTCACGTCCACCCCAGCAGGCGATGGTCTGGTCTGCTCTGATGGCGCAGGCATGCGCAGCACCGACATCGAGTGCGATCACTTGACCTGTTGGTATGTGATCTAGATCCGAGTGGGCAAGGCCCCAGCAGGCGATGGTCTGGTCTGCTCTGATGGCGCACGCAAAATATTGACTGGCATCGAGCGCGGTGAATTGGCCATCAGGGGTGTTGTTGACCCGGCCGATTGGGCCATAAAGTGTGTAGTCCTCAATGCCCCAGCAGGTGGCGGTACGGTCGGACTTGATAGCGCATGAGTGTTGAAGTGCGGGGGCAATGGCGTCGTAGCTCCCCGCAGGTGGTGTGGACTGCCCGTGCCAACCGCCGCCCCAGCAAACGATGGTTTGGTCGGTTCGGACAGCGCACGACCTATTGTTGCCTGCACTGAGAGCCGTGAATTGGCCTGCGGGCGGGCGGGTCTCGCCGTAACTGCCATGTGCCCAGCAGTCAATGGCCTGGTCTCTGATTGCGCACACATGAAAGCGCCCGGCGGCTATCGCGGTGAAGCCAGCTACAGGTGAGCAAGGGCTCAAATCGTATCTGGGAGATCTCATTACTGTCCCATCTCTGTCCGGGCAGAGGTACACATCACCAACGGGATAGTCTGGGTGACCCCAGCAGGTCATGGTCCGGTCAACCCTGATCCCACACGTATAGAATTCGCTGGCATCGAGTGCCGTGAATTGGCCTTCGGGCGGACCATAGCTGTGGCCCCAACAAGAGATGGTCTGATCGGTCCTGATTGCGCAGGTGTGGTTAACCCCGGCTGCGATGGAGGTGTATCGGCCTGCGGGCGGGTCGGTTCGGCCATTGTTGCTTTGGCCCCAACAAGAGATGGTCTGATCGGTCCTGATTGCGCAGGTGTGCCAGCCGCCGGCTGCGATGGCGGTGTATCGGCCTGCGGGCGGGTCGGCTCGGCCATGGTCGTTATGGCCCCAGCATGTGGCGGTGCGGTCGACCCCTAGAGCGCATGTGTGCCAAATCCCGGCAGTGACGGCCATGTATTGGCCCGCGGGTGCATCAGCCTGTCCGAACTCGTCACTTCCCCAGCAGGTGATGGTCTGGTCTGTCCCAATAGCACAGGAATGAAAATCTCCTGAGGCGACGCTGGCAAATGTGCTCACTGCTGATTCAGGCCTGCTGGTTGGTCCTGGCTCTGAAGACGGCGTCGCTGGGTCTTGAGCCGAACTTGTTGAGCTTGGCAGCCCGCCCAAACAGCCGCCCGGAACAAGCTGGAGATCGACGCCGAACTGGCATCGGTAGACATTCAAAAGAGCCTCCTGTTCGGCCACCAGCCGGTCCCGGACCGCGATGTCGCGCGCGGTGGGATTCGGCGGGGCAACGCCGGGCGACACCTGGTCGGGGTCAGCACACCCGCCGGGAACCGCGTCTGTGTCCACCCCGAACAAACACCGGTAGGTGTTCAACAGATTCTCCTGGTCGGCGATCAGCTGGTCGCGCACCACAACATCAAAAGCCGACTGGCCCGCCGCCCCCGACGACACCGCCAACCCCAACCCCGCCACCACCAAACCGACCGCCACCGCAACTCGAACCAACCGCATAGACACCCACTCCCGCATAGGCGCAATGCTAACTGCGGCCCGCACCCACGCCAGCGGCGTCCCCATCACCCCAACATAGTTGAGCAACAGCTAAGGGAGCCCGCTGGCATTAGCCGAAACCTGGTAAAGCGGCAGGACAACGTCTGGTGAGAACGCTGCGTTGGCACCGAGCATCGAAGCGCTCATGTAGTCGAGCCGGCCGGGGGTCAGCGTCCACCAGGCATTATGCGGAACACTCGGCAATCCCATCACTTGAATCGGCGCGGAAGACTCAATTGCGAGAACAAAGAAGTCCATCTAGATGGAGTTTGGCCGAAACAAGAGTGGGGCTCGAAGCGGAAATTCCAGTTCATCAATCTCAATTTCCCCAGTTCCCAAAACACGTTGATGCTTCGGTTCGAATCCGGACATCGAAAACTGATCAAGCGAGAGCGGCACTTTCGCAGGCGGCGCATTTTGAGCGCCTGTATGAATCGCCTATCGCCGCCCGCTGTCGCACCCACTGCCGGGCCTGTGCGCCTGGTGGTCCGCGCCCCCCGCTTGTGTTCTGGTTGCGCCAGCCCCGCCCGTCCTGCCCCTCGCCCGCGTCATCTGTCATCCCGCTTTGCGCTTCCCGCTATCCGGGGGCGCACACCGACGGGAGGGAAGGTCTGGCTGCGATATGCGATTCGGTTTTCCGCTCTCAGACTGCGGTGCGTCCCGGTGCGCTTGCCCCGCCCCTCTTTTGTCAGATTGCTGTCCCTGGTTGATTTTCGCAGGCCTTCGGAGCCGATGCACGAGCTGGTAAGCGGCGGCGGGCAGAACAGCGCAGGTTTTCGGCTGCGCAGACGATAGGTCCTTCGTTGGCTGCATCTTGTGAATTGAGCCGCTGGGCATCCGATCCTCAATACCGCTGTGGTGTTGGTCCGCCGAGTGGCCTGCCGCGGCGCGAGCCGCCCGAGCGCCCGGCTTCTTCTGCTGCCGCAGGCCCTTTGAGCGCTGAATCGGCCGGTGCCGTTGCCGAGAAGGACGGCGGGGGCGCAGACCGCGGGCGAACGGTCAAGGGCCAACGACCGGTGGCGGGCGAGAGATCAGTCCCTCAGTCTGTAGACGGTTTCTCCCTCGTCGCGGGCCTGTTCGGGAGATACTCCAGGCGGCTTGCGGAGCGCTCCTTTTGTGCTGTGCCACCAGAATCCGCTGCCCCTGACGGCGGGGGTGTGATCATGAACCACGGTTCGCGGAACACCGGCTGGTGCAGCTACTTTGCCTCGCCCGGCAGCCAGTCCTGTCAACTCTCGCGTGGGTGGTCGTCTCCCGAACGGGAAGGACCATCGATCCAGGCATTGCAGCGATCCGCAGGCGCACCCTCTCTTTGGCGTCGCGTGCGCCAGTTCGGGACTGCCAGGGGCCGCCCCTGCTCCGGGTTCGAGTGGCGCAGGCGCCCGCTGCCGGTTGGGCTTCTACGCAGCCCAGGCGACCCCTTCGGGCAGATTGGTGGGCCAGTCCCAGCAGGCGATGGTCTGGTCGGCTCTGATGGCGCAGGAATGGTACAGGCCGGTTGCGATGGCGGTGTACTGGCCTGTCGGCGGGTCGGCCCGGTCGGCGGCGTTGTAGCCCCAGCAGGCGATGGAGCTGTCGGCGGCGATGGCGCACGAATAGCTGTCGCCGACGCCCACAGCGGAGTACTGGCCCGCGAGGATGCCGCCCTGGCCGGATTCGCCCTGTCCGGGTTCGCCTTGGCCGGGTTCCCCTTGGCCGGGTTCCCCCTGGCCGGGTTCCCCCTGGCCGGGTTCGCCCTGGCCGGGTTCGCCCTGGTCGGGTTCGCCTTGGCCGGGTTGGCCCTGGCCGGTGCAGCCGCCGGGCACGAGCTGGGTGTCGACGTCGAACTGGCAGCGGTACACGTTCAACAGCGCCTCCTGGCTCTGGATCAGCCCGTCTCGAACGTCGACGTCTTGTTGGGTGGGGTTGCCTGGGGCGACTCCCGGCGACACCTCATCGGGGTCCGGGCACCCTCCGGGAACCACATCGGTGTCTACCCCGAAAAGGCAGCGGTAGGTGTTCAACAGGTTCTCCTGGTCGGCGATCAGCTGATCCCTCACTTCAATGTCTCGGGCTGTTTGGGCTGCGACCGCGGGGGACAAGACTGCGGCTGTCAGCGCCGACGCAGCCAGCGCCAGGGCGGTTACCAGGCTGGTCCCTGCGGCCAGTCTGCTCAGTCGGAACACGGCTGGGCAGCCTATCTCAGCCCGTCCCCACTGGGCTTGCCGGTCGAGCTGAACGCTCTGACGGGATGTACCTTGCCCCCTTTGGCTGCTGCCTGTTTTTCCGAATGCGGCTGTCTCGACGCTAGTCGCGCGGGCCGCCTGCCGGTCTGGCGATCACGTGGTTTTTGCTGTGGAAACTCGTGCTCTTTGGTTGCCAGGTGCATGTGGAATCGGCGGGTTCGGGCCGTTTGCGGTGTTCCGGGGGGTGTCGGCTGGGTCGGGTGCGGGTCCGGGAGGTCCAGGTACAGCGCTCTTGTAGGTTTGGTGACAGGCCCGCTGAGCTGGTGTTTTCCGGCGAGCGGGCGGAACGAGAACCCCTAACGAGGAGAAAATGAAATGAGCAGCAGGCAAAAGCAGCGTGCCCCCTATGTCGTGTACCGCCGCAGTTGGGGCTGCGGGTGCGTGTATGTCGGACAGACCAGGTTCACGCCCGAGAAGCGCGACAGCGCGCCGTACGACAGCGCGAACCCGGCGGTGGTCGCCCACGGCAAAGCCGACGGCTACGAGGTGATCGCCGGGGCTGGCACAGAAGAGGAGGCCTTGCGGAAAGAGGCCAGGGAGATAGCGGCAGCCGCAGCGGCTTCCCCTGGGGGGTGGGGGTGCGCTCCGGGCCGGCTGTTGAACATCGCCGGCAATGTCCGCGCCTGGTTCGCCAAGCGGCCCAAGCGGCGGATTCCTGTGTCGCAGGTGCGCCCTGGTCTGGTGCTGGAGGGCAAACAGGCCGTGGTGTGCGTGTGCGACCACGACGATCCGGGGCGGATAGTGACCGGCGGCATGGATCCTCGCGGCGGGAAATCGCCCGGCTCGCAGGGGGACTGGATCGACCCGCAGACGCCGACGGTGAAGACGGGCGGGCGGGTGCCGGCGGTGCCCGAGGCCGAAGGGGAGATGTACAGGCGGGCCATCGAGCGGGCCATGGACCAGATGTGCGGCTCGTGCCCCCTCAAGGCCGCTAGACCCCGGCTGCCGAGGGTCAGCCGTAAGGACGCGCAGAAACTGGTTGATGCAGGCGGCAGCAGCGACCTTGTGGACGCGTGGGACCAGTACGACCGCCAGCACGCCCTGTGGACAGAGCACCTCGACGCCGTGTGCGCCGAGCTGATCCCCCAGATGCAAGAGGAGGGCCGGCGCACCAAAGGCGACGCCGACCCCCCGACGGGCGGGGAGCAAAAGGAGGCGCGGCGGCCGATCTCTCAGGGCGAATGATGTGCCGTTTGCCCCTCGGGGTCGGGCGCAGCCTGCTGGGTGCTGGGCATCGCCAATTTGGGCGGCGGGGCTCGCGGGCGCAGTTTTCCCAGCGCCTCGGCGATCTTTCCCGGTCTTTGGTGCCCAAGGCTGGCACGGGTCGTCGCCGGTTCTCCGTGGCGGTGTCGGGCGCTGGTCGTCTGCTGCGGCTCCCGTAACCGCCTGTGATGTCTCCCATGCCAGCAGCCTCACAGCCGTGTTCGATCGCAGATCGCGGCGGTTCCTCCGGTGACGATCGGGCAGTGCCCGTCGCGTCCGGCGGGAGGAGCCGTCGTGTGGTGGTGTGCGATGGGGTGCGGGCCGTGTTCGCCCGCCGGGCCGACGGCCGGTGGTGCCTGGCCAACGGGGGGGAGCTGTCGGTGCTGGAGGGCCTGGGCGGCCCGCCGGAGCCGATAAGCCGCCTGCGGGGCATGGGGGCGGCGCTGGAGGCCGGTGTGGCGGGTCCGGGCGACATCGCCGAGTTGGGCCGGTGTCTGAAGAGTGTGGCGTCGAGCACCGACGTGTTCGAGGCGAGGGTGCCCCCGCATCTGGCAGCCGCGGTGACGGTGGCTTGCTCGTCGAGGGGCCACCACAAGGCTGCGGAGTGGCTGTGCTGGGTTCTGTCGTCGCGTCTGGAGGAGAACCTGTCGGCCGATGCGCGGGTGGGGCCGGGCTGGCTGGGCTGGGAGATCAACTCGGGGCTCTTGCCGAGGAGGGCCTGGTGGTCGGGGTGCGGGTGGCTGGAGGGCCTCGACGGCGGAGTCTGGGAGAAACTGGCACACCACAGCGACTACAGAGTGCCCCTCGCAGCCGAGGCCAGCGACCCCGACACCCCGCCGGCCAGGCTCAACGAACTGGCGGGCACGCCGTCGTTGGAGGTTGTCGATCTAGTGTGCTCGCATCCGCGCACACCGGCGGACGCGCTGAAGTTCCTGTGCCAATCGGCCCGCCAGAACAGGACCGTGTGGCGGGTAGCGCAGAACGCCTCGGCGGATCCTTCGGTGCTGCGCTGGCTGTCCAAAAACCCCCACCGCGGAGTCCTGGAGCCAGAAGACCCGAGGCTTCTGTGGCTCCTGGCCATGAACCCCAACACGCCTGTCGACGCGCTGGGACGGCTGTCGCGGGGCGACGACAGCAGCGTGTTGAGCTGGGTGGCCTACCACCCCAGCGCCGGACGGCGAACACTGGAGCGCCTCGCCCGGAACCGGCGATGGGAGGTTCGCCGACCCATCGCTTGGAACCCGTCCGCCCCCGACCGGCTCATCGCACGCCTCGCCGCCGACAAGCACCGAAAGGTGCGCTCCGCCGTCGCAGAGCGCCGCAGCCTCCCCGAGGGAGTCCTGAAGAAGCTGGCCGGGGACCGCAGCCTGGAAGTGCGCGCCGCCGCGGCGGCCAACCCCGAGCTGTGCGAGCGCCTGGTGCGACTGCTGGCCCAAGACCCACACCCAAGGGTGCGCGCCTCCATCGCCCGCTGGGCCGACCTGCCCGAAGATGTGCAGGCCGCTCTGGCCGATGACCCCGACCCGGCTGTGCGGGAGGCCCTCGGGGGGAACCAGTCGGCCTCGCCGGAGTTCGTCGCCCACCTGGCCGATGACCCCGACACAAGGGTGCAAAGGGCGGTATGCCAGCGCCCTGCGGTGCCCGAGGCCACCATCAGGCGGTACGCCTCGTCCGGTGACTCCTGGCTGCGGTGGGGTGCAGCCGCGAACCCGTCCGCCCCGCCCGACGTGCTCGAAACCCTGGTCGACGACCCCGACAGCCAGGTCGCAGACACCGCAGCCCGCAACCCCAACATCGACGTGGCCGTGCTGGAGCGCCTCGCAGCCCACCGGGACCAGTACATCCGCCACGCCGTGATTGAGAACCCTTCGGTGCCCGACTCACTCCTGCAACAGCTTTGCGAAAACGAGTGCGTGCTGGTGTTCTCCGCAGCCGCCTACACCCTCCGCGAGCGCCGCGCCCAAAGAGCTGCTAGCGAGAGCGCGGAACCGCTGGGAGCAGTCGCATGAGGCAACGCAAAGCGCCGCCGCCCACAGCGGCGGGACCAGGACGCGATCGACAACCGAATGAGGAAAGGAACAGGACATGAGCGACGACCAAGAGGACCAGCAGCCCGATGAGCAGCCCTCGGGCGAGCTGGTCGCCGAATCCCAACAGACCGTGCTGGCCGCGATGCAGGTGCTTTTGGCCGCGAGAGTTCCGGTGCTCTTGTGGGGCGATCCCGGCACCGGAAAGACCGAGACAATCGAGCGGTACGCGGCCAGGGCCGGTTGGCGGACGACGACCGTGATCGTGTCTTTGCACGAGCCGACCGATTTCGGCGGGCTGCCCGTCCGCACCGACAACGGAGTGGTGTTCGAGCCGCCGATGTGGGCGAAGGAAATCGCCGCCAGCCCGGAGCCGTCGCTGGTCTTCTTCGACGAGGTGAACACGGGCAGCCCAGCAGTCCAGAACGCGCTGATGAGGGTGGTCTTGGAGGGCCGCGTAGCCCAGCTCGAGCTGGGCGAGGGCGTGCGGTTCATCGCCGCGGCGAACCCGCCCGAGCAGAACGTGGGCGCGTGGGACCTGTCCGCCCCGCTGGCCAGCCGCTTCGCCCACCTGCGCTGGCCTGTCGTGTTGGACGAGTGGAAGCACGGCTACCTGTCGGGCTGGGCCGACACCGGCCCGCTCGACATTCCCGCCGACACAGCGCCGGACTTCAAGTTCGTCGCCGAGGAGAAAGCCGTCCAAACAGCCTTCCTCACCGCCCGGCCCGACCTGCTGTCCGCCCCGCCCCGCCAGGGAATCCCCGCCGGAGGATTCCCCTCCCCGCGCACCTGGGACCGCGCGGCCCGCTGCCTCGCAATCGCCCAGGCCGCGGCAGCCGACGAGGAGACCGAGCTGCTGATCGCGTCGTCGCTTCTGGGCACCGGGGCGGCGTGCGAGTACCTGTCCTTCGAGCGCAACCTCGATCTTCCCTGTATAGACCAGCTCCTCTCGGACCCGGCCCTTTTTGCCTCCCTGGAGCGCTCCGACCAGCAGCACGCCGCGCTCAGCGCGATAGTCGCCCGCGCCGCCGCGCAACCCGGCACACGAATCTGGAAAAAAGCGTTCAAGGTGTGCATCGCAGCCGCCCGCCAGGGAGCGCCCGACATCGCAGCCGCAGCAGCGATGCGCCTCGTCGACATCAAACCCGCCGGAATCGCCCTGCCCGCAGGACACGACGTGTTCGCCGACCTCGTGTCCTCACCCGCCGCCGACGGCGACATCGCAGCATGACCTCCCAACCCCCCGCACCGCACCCCGAACCCCAACCCGGACAAGGCGGCACCGAGACCGATTGCGAGTCTGAGACCGAGGGTGGCAAGAAGGTGATCGCCGCGAGACTGTGGATCGCCCGGCACCGCCCCTACTACACCTCAGCGCTGTTCTCCTGCCCTCTCAGCTTCACCGACCAGGTGGAGGGCTTCGCGATCGACGGGGTGTGGCGCATACAAATCAACCCGTCCACAGCCGCCGACCTCAGCGTAGGAGAGGTCGCCGGATGCCTTATCCACGAACTGAACCACGCCCTGCGCGGCCACTACGGCCGGAGCCGCAGAGCCGGAGTCCCGCCCGAACACCACTACATCTGGAATCTGGCCGCAGACTGCGAGATCAACGACGACCTGCGAGCCGACGGCCTGTCCTGCCGTCCCGGAATCGTCTATCCCGAGGACTACGAGCTGCCGCCCGCGAAACTCGCCGAAAGCTACTACCGGCTCCTCCTCAAGAGCGCCGAGACCATCGAACTGCCGGTCGTCTGCTGCGACTCGGCCACCCGCGGCCCCGACGAGCCGCACCCCCATCCCGGCCTCAGCACAGCGAAAAGACAACACTTGCGCCGCACCACCGCTCAGGCCATCCACGACCACCAACACCAGCACGGCTGGGGGTCCACCCCCGCAGGACTCTCCCGATGGGCCGACAACACCGCTGCCCCGACCGCCGACTGGAGGCGCATCCTCGCCCAAGAACTGCGACGCGGCATCCAACGCCAACCAGGAACCGGCGACAGGACCTACACCCGCCCTCCTCGCCGACCCCAACTCGGACCCATCATCGCACCCGGCACCCACCAGCCCGCAGCCGACATCGCCATAATCATCGACACCTCCGCCTCAATGCGCGGAACAGAACTCCAGCAAGCCGTCGCAGAGACCGAGGCGATCATCAGACAAACCGGCGGGCAACACCCCATCACCGTCCACAGCCACGACACGCAGACACACAGCACACAGCGCGTACTCAGCGCCAGCAGAATCGAACTCGCCGGAGGGGGCGGCACCGACATGGCCGCCGCCATAGAAACCGCCGCAGCCGCTCGACCTCGGCCCGCCGTCATCATCGTCATCACCGACGGCTACACCCCCTGGCTCCCCACCCGTCCCCCCGCCAACAACGCCACCGTCATCGCCGTCCTCACACAACCCGA
Organism: Candidatus Poriferisocius sp.; assembly: GCA_965208545.1. GTDB lineage: Bacteria > Actinomycetota > Acidimicrobiia > Acidimicrobiales > Bin134 > Poriferisocius. The sequence continues at coordinate 74,551 of OZ242341.1, forward strand.
CACCGCCAAATACGTGCCCGGCTGGATCACCTCCATCAGCGCAATCAGCCGCTAGACCCCAAGTCTGTTCGGCAGCTGATTTCCGGATTCGACCAGACTCGGCCCAGAAGGGTAGACAGCCTCAACGAGCCGAACACCAGGGAGGCCGCCGGTGGGCGCTGAGCGACTGCGACTGCTGAAGCAGAAACCCTTGTTTGTCAGCGGCCCCTAAAGCCAATCTGCGATGGCCCTTGCTGGCTCGAATTTCTGGATCTCCTAAAGCCACATCCTTGCGGTGGCCAGTGAATTACGGGTGGGTCCTACCGTCGTGAATTGCGACCGATTTGGGGGGAGCACCGGCGCAAGAGGCCCTCAATGAAGCCTCCCACGTCTAGGTCTTTGGCAGGCTCTGTGTAGTTGCGTTTCTTGAGGGCGCGGTTCGGGTCTGAGAGCAGAAGACATGCTGCTGAGTAGTGTCGGTCGACGACCATGCGGCGCAACAGCAGTTCGTACCGTTTGGCGTAAGAAGCTTTCTTGAACGCATCGAGAACCGGGTAGTGCGGTTCCTTGTAGCTGAGTTCGCGTCTCGTTTCAGCGCAGTCTTCTAGCAGGAAGAGGTAGCCGACCCATGGTGCTGGGCGGGCGGTGAAGGCGTCGGCCTCATACGCCCTCCAGAGGTCGACAGCGTTTCCGAGTGCCTCTTCCGCTCGGTTGTTGGCGTTGTTCCCGAAAGACGGCCCAACCTGGGCTTTGAGCTCGACCACGGCCTGCAGTTCTCCGTCGGTGACGACCAACAGGTCCCACATCTTGGTTGCCCGGTAGTAGCCAGGCAGATAGGTGAGGCTTCGACGTACGCAGATGGATCCCTCGGCAACTCCTTCTGTTCTCAGCTCTTGTTTGAGTGTTTCCAGGACGCCATCGAACTGGCTTCCTCCCACGACTTCGCTTCGGCGACCGGCGTAAGCGGAGCTCTCGTCGGCTGCGCCTCTGCCTCGCGACCTCCAGAAATGCTCGACAGCATCTCGAAACACTGGGGTCTTTGTAGTCACCGAGAGGCAACTTCGGAGTAAGAGAGTCTGGGCGATCCTCCAGCGTTTCCCAACTGGCCTGGGACGACATCGAGGTTTCGGCGGGGGCCCCCTGCGAGCTCACTGAGCGTCGACTTGGCGAGACTTAGATACTCCGAGTCAATCTCCACGCCGATGCTGTTACGCCCATAGAGCGAGGCGGCGACACTCGTTGTGCCAGTTCCAAGGAATGGGTCGAGGACGGTGTCGCCAACAAAGCTGAACATTCGCACTAGCCGATCAGCCAGTTCTAGCGGAAACGGAGCCGGGTGCTGTCGAGTTGAGGCACCCGTGACATCTGTCCACACCTGCCGAAACCACCGCTGATGTTCTTCAGCCGGAATCAAAGACAGCAGCCTCATTGCTAGCGATGGACTCCGATATCCCCCCGGCTTTCGCTGGAAGAGTATGTACTCGATGTCATTCTTGATGATGGCATTCGGTTCGTACGGCTTGCCGAGGAATCCACCACCGCCAGCCTCATACAAGGCGTTTCCGATCTTGTGCCAGATGATGGGAGCGAGGTTGTCGAATCCGATTTCCTGACAATGGGTCTGAATGGAGGAATGGAGGGGGACCACAACATGGCGCCCGTTGTTGCGCCGCCGCGAAAGGAGGACATCGCCCACCACACAGACGAGTCTTCCTCCGGGGACCAGAAGCCGGAAGCACTCCCTCCACACTCGATCCAGCTCGCCGAGGAATTGCTGGAAATCGTCAACAGCTCCGAGCTGCCCATCACAATCGTTGTACTGCTTGAGCGTCCAATACGGCGGTGAAGTGAGAACGAGGTGGACGCTGTTCGATTCGAGCTCCGAAAGGTCCCGCGAATCCCCGAGAAAGAGGCGGTGGGTGGTCGGCACGCTCTCCACCGCATTGGCTATGAGCGCCGTGAGGGAAGAGTCCCTCGCGATCCTGGGAATCGCAGTCTGCTCGTTGCTCAAATCACCTAGATCTGTCGGCACGAATCCGCTCAGAGGGTCAGTCTGGGAGCTGGACATATCCGCTGGTGACGCCGTCACGACTTCTGGAAGGCGGGAAGTGGAGTCGTTGGGCGGGACACGGCAAAAATTATACCCGCAGCCTATGTCAGCTCTTGGGTTTACAAAGGCCGTAACAACACGAGTCGGGCAGCCTCGCAAGAAACCCTCCGTGGCGAGAAACTGCCTTCAGAAGTAGCAGCCCCAACCCCCAACCTTGAGGGCCTTGGATATCGCGCGGCCTGATCGTCCTTGAGTCTTGCGTAGGGCTGATGCAGGTTTCTGCTGTCATGGACTCAAGTAGTCTTACTCGACGATGTGGTCGCAGTGGGGGTTGGTGCCGGTTGTCTCCAAATCGAACACCACCCGAGGACGCTCCAGCCCAAGCGCCTCCGCCAGCGGCGGCCCGAGCCCTTCGAACTCGCCGCCACGGCTCATCGCTGCATCCCGTCCGACAGAAACCGCCGTACTGCGTCGGAAGCGCCGGCCGTCCCCAGCAGCCCTCGCCCATCGAGAATCGCTGTTGTGCTCACGGCCCGGCACGCTACACCGCACCACTGTCCTCAAATCCCTGTGGCAAACCACACGCGTAGGCCCCCAGACTCTTCTCAACCCCTCCTGGCGCCGGCAGTTAATCCACCTGATCGAAGTAGCCCCGGAGTCCAGCCCCAGCCGTAGCAGTCGAGCCTCGGCGCCCGCCGTCTAATGCGCACTCGCAGCGGACCACCCGCCTCATCCTCATTGTCGAGCACCTCGATATCGCTCAGTCCCACCAGCAACTCACACACGCGTAGGGTCGCACTCCACAGGGATCGTCCAGGTTCTCGGCTGCCTGTCAGCGCTGACTCTGGGGGATTCCTCACGCTCAATCGCGGATAGCCACCACCCTCACCCCATCCTCAAACGCGAAGCGTCAACAATCAGTTCAGTCCGAGACATCGATTTCATCGACGTAAAGGATGTCGCATCTGACCTCCAACCGCGTGACTTCTCCTGCCTTCGGCAGGAAGGCATCGGCGATGTCGGCGGGGATTGGGATGAACGTCCGGTCCTTGGTCAGAATGGTGGATGTGACTCTCGGCCCGCCTCCTGCCGTCTCAGCGATGAGACCTGGACAGAGAATGTCGTAATACAAGCCGAATCGGCCGGAGTGGTGCTGGAAAACAAAGACCACCTTCCTACCGCCCCAAACTATTTCTGTCGCGTGAGGCTGTAGGAAGAATTCTCCCTTCTCACGTTGGACTCTTGAACTAAGTGACAGAAAGCATGTGTAGCCATTCAGTTCTGCCTCATCGCTCGTGAGAATGAGCGCTGTCGTTTCTTCCTCTCGACGATCGATCGCTGGTCTGGCAACTAGAGGGTCGGGGAGGTCGTCATCTTCAGTCTGGTCCTCAACGCCGCCAACAACCGACGACAGTGGCTCTGTCCCAGCAGGACTAACCTCCACAACCGACCGGTTGTTGTCCACCAATTGTCGCGTCGCTTCAGCGAGAGACAGTCGCCCCGCCTTCAAGTCCTCGAGGATTTCCTCTAGGTCCGCCTTGTCGTCCAATTCGTACTCAAACCACTCTCGGTTGGAGCGGAGGTGCCTTAAGAAGGCCTCCGCCCCCTCCCGAGTGCTACTTGGTACCAGCTTCGATATCCGGGGGAAGATTGCTGAGCGCACGAAGTCCTTCACAAAGGCGCCGAACGCGGTGTAGTCGTCGCGGTACAGCGCTAGCAAAGGGGCGACCGTGGTGGAGTCTGGGTCCAGGAACATGACCACCGGAGTACCGGTTTCTGTTACAAGAATGGGCAGTCCTCCGGAGATCGAGCCGAACCGAATCTCAGCAGCCAGGAAATAGTCTTCTTCGAGTATCCTGGCAACGCGGGTTGCCAGAGCTGAGTGGGAGAAGCTCTGCTCAGATGGGGCCAGTTCCGCCTCCACTTTAGGCGTGATGTCGACTTCTTTGATGCCCTGCATCACGAGATAGCCCTCTTCGCAATCACGCCGCGGTGAGCGGCGCGACAGAACGACGAGGGGCTCGTCTTCGCTGGCGTATGTGGCGATCACCGACGGGTCACGCCCACCGTAGTACCGGAGTCCACTGCGCTGGACCACGGTTTGGAGGGTTTCGGGATCGCCGCTCGGGCGGAAGCTGACTTCCAGTGGACCGCAGAGGCCATATTGCCCCGTGGACGCAATCCACTGAAGGACATGCCCGTTTGAGAAGGCTTCAGGATGACCGGCGGCCACCGGCGAGATCAGCTTGTCGATGGCCGCTAGCAGTTGTTGTAGCAGCTGGTTCGAAGATGCGTCCAAGGCCTCACGTCCTGCCGTCGGCGTGAGGAAGGGCAGATCAACCACTCCGCCCCACCTGTACAGCGACTGCATGCCAACGGTCGCCAGACCAAACCCCGAGCGGAGCGTCCGAAGGGCGTTGATGTCTTGCAGCAGAACAATCGCGCCAGGCCTCCCGAGTCCTGTTGCTGTCCTGATGTTGTCGACAACAACGCGGAGTTCTCCCGAAGCCATGCCGATGACCTCTATGTCACCGGAGAGGATTCCCGCCACGGACACGTCCGCGAGGCGTTCCATCCAGGCGTGTCTCTCGGATGGGAGCACCTCCCGATGGGTCGAACCGCTGAGAATCTCCCCGTTGAACAAGACCGGGATGTCTACGAATTCGACGAAGTCCTTGAGATACTGACGTGCTTCTTGAACGGACACGCCGCTTTGGGAATTCAGTCGAGCCCGGACCACTGTTCCTGGATTGCCCGTGGGTTCGGCGGGGGTAACGGAGATGCCCTCAGTATCGGTGGACAGGTCGGTTTTCCGTACTGACGACAAGGTACGTTCGCCGGTAGCTGCTGACTCCGTCTCAACGGAGAGTTCTTCAGCGACGCCAAAGTTCGCGAGGGCCCCGATGCCAAATGTGCCTACCACGCCAGCTGCTCGAGCGGCATCGGTGTTTTTGCCGCTCTTGCCCGCGTACCAGAAGTGGGTCTCTACCTCCTCTGCGGTCATCCCGATGCCGTTGTCAACAACTGTGACGGCCTCATCGCTAACCGTCACCTCGATCTGCGGTTCAAAGCGTTGGTTCGGGATGGCCTCCCTCATGCGCACCGCATCGAAGGCGTTTTGTGTGTTTTCCCGCAGGAGAGCTAGCGGGGATTGATATATCTGATCGGCGAGGAGTTCGAGGATCCGAGAGAACTCAACCTTGAATGCAATTCTTCTCTCAATTGGGTTCATGACAGCGTCCTTGCAACAGCAATGTGAGCAGCGAGGTCGTTCGCTGTACCGGGATCGAGCATCCCCAACGCCCCATTGAGCTCTAACTCTGCTTCGTCGAACCGGTTGGAATCGACCAGCAGTGAGATTGCCCTTATCGCCTCATCGGGGCTTTGCGGAGGACGAATCAAGTCTAGGAGGGCTTCATGTCTCCCGAGGCCAGCCAAGGCCTCGATTTCGATTTGGCGCTTCTGGGATGAATGAGCGGGACTCATGATCTTCGGCACGAGCTCAAGGACCTTCTCGAAATCTCCGAGTTTTGTCGCTGTCATCGCTTCGTCCAACAATTGAATGGCCGTAGGCGGCTTTGGGCGAATAGGCGAGCGCGGCAACTTGAGCGTGATGGATGTTTTTCCCCCAAAATCAGCTCTGGGTGAGCCCAAGAAAACCCCTGCGGGTGACATTGTCCGCACATGGACCTTAACGGATTCACTCTCCGGGTCCACAACAACAATGTTGAACTGGCGGAGTTCGCCAGCCGGGAGTTCGTCGTCGCCCACCGCAAGTGACCCGGCGCTAACAACAGCCATCGACATTAGGTTGGGCAAACGCAACTCGTGAGGTGCGGCCCCTGGGTAGTGCTGGTGTCCATGGAGACCAAGGCTGAAGCCGTAGTCGATCATTTTGTGGATGGCGCGCCGGTCCATATAGTCCTGAGCCTGAGGCCCACCGTCTAGGCTATGGTGCCACACCGCAACCGCGATCGGGGCCGCTGAGTCCGCCAATAGCCTCTGGGACGCGGCCAGCGCCGATCGGTTGATCTCGCCGACTCGGCAGAAGCAGTCATTTCCATACCACGATGCGAATCCCACAACGACCATACCCAGAGAGCCGTACTCCGCAGCGATGAGATCGCTCTCGTGGACGACGGGGCCTGACTCCAGCCCCGAGTAGAAGTCGGTTCTAAACCGGCGAAAGTGTTCGAAGCGGGAGTCGTACAACCCGTTGTCCGTGATCTCGTATGCGTGCTGATCCTCCCAGTTCCAGCGCACCATCGAGTCGGGTCTCAGGGCCTTACGAGCGATTCCTGGCGGACAATCAGCGAGGCGCGTCATCGCTCTGCTGGCGCGCCCCCAGTGAACGTCATGGTTGCCCGGAACGATTACGACACGCGCACGATCGGAGTCAACGAATTCCGCCGCCAGGCCGTCCAGCAGGTCGCGTGCCTCAGCGTACTGCGCCTCCAAGTCGGGGTCTGGATCGTCATCGGCTATCCCAACACCCTGAACTAGGTCGCCGCTCACTACCAGCAGATCCGGACGCGGAATGTCCTCAGACTCCCACCTGGCAGCATCGCTGGACATCGCAGCGAGCAATTCGTCGTTGCTGACGCGTGGGTCTGCTGTGCGGTGAAGGTCAGAGATGTGCAGCAGGGTAGGCACCCTGCGACTGTAGGTGGAGACATCGCAGAGTTCTACTGGCTGTCTGATGTCGGATGGTGCGACAAACGGATGGAGACGGATCGCAGCAACGTCTGTACCGGTATTAGTAGTGATAATCGAATCCGAAGCAATCAGCATTTGTTGAGGTCAAAGGCCATTTGTTACCTCATAAGTGGCGGTGGTGTACGTCGACGGGGCGAACTGCAGGGCTTTGCGGATTGGCTCGGCCCCGGTGATGCGGCGGTAGCTGACGTGTCGATTTGAGTGTCAGTGGATATAGCGGATTTGAGTTTCGTGGCCGTAGTGCTGCTCAGCTGCTGATGTATTTGGCCCAGTCGGCCATGAGCTCGCGACGCAGGTCGAGCATGTCGGATCGGGCGTAGGCCCGTTCTGTGCTGTCGCGCACGGTGTGGGCGAGGGCGCGCTCGGCTAGCTCGCGGGGTACGAGGTTGTCGGAGCACCAGGATCGGAACGAGGTGCGGAACCCGTGGGGGACGGCCTCGATTCCCGCTTCCCGCAGCAGCTTTCCGATTGTGCCGTCGCTCATGACCTGCCCGGTCGCCGACGGGAACACCAATCCGGAGCCGTCGGCGTATGCGGTCGCCTCGACGAGGATTTCGAGCGCCCGCGGCGACAGGGGGACGCGGTGGGCGGCATTCGACTTCATCCGCTCCACGGGGATGGTCCACACCTGTTCGTCAAGGTCGATTTCGGCCCATCGGGCGCCACGGGCCTCGCCAGAGCGGGTGGCGGTCAGCACCAGGAACTCGAATGCGCCTTTGGTGGACCAGAGGGCCTTGGAGGCGCGGACTGCGGCGATCGCTGCTGCGACCTCGGGGTGGGGGAGCGCCCGGAAGTGCTGTTTGGGAGGCGCTGTTTTGGGAAGCGCCGCCCCGATGGCGTCTCCGGCGGGGTTGTCCTGGCGGTAGCCTTCTGCGACCGCCCATTTCATCACCGCGCCGATGCGGCCCCGGACCCGACGGGCGGTCTCACGCTTGGTGGACCAGATCGGCAATAGCACCCCCAGAACGTCGCCGGTGGTGATCTCGTCAACCGGCTTTTGACCTAGTGCCGGCAGAACGTAGGCGTCCAGCGAAGCCCTCCACTGTCTTTCGGACTTGCCCCCGTCTTTCCATCCCTCGGCGTGGATGGCGATGACTGTCTCGACGGCCTCGGCGAGGCTCGGGGCGGCCTTGGAGCGGGGATCGCCCCCGCCTCGGGCGATGCGGTGGTTCTCCACTGCGGTCTCGCGCGCCTGGGCCAGCGGCACCGCCCAGGCCGGACCCAGCCCAAGGTTTGTGGCCTTACCGTTAATCCTGATGCGCTGCACCCAGCTCTTGCGGACCCCGCCGCCCGAAGCGGGCTGCACCACCAGGCGCAGACCGTGGCTGCCGTGCCCACCGTCGCCGTACACTCCCGGCTCGGAGACGTTTTTCACGAACAGCGCAGTCAGCCGCTCACCCCGTCCCGCCACCGGACTCCCCGTGATAGCGCCTACACTGAAACCAGCCCGACACCTCAAAGACGGCGGGGTGCGTTGTCACTTTTGCTGTCACTCTTTTGGTGAGACCGGCCGATATCCGGTGACACAACCCAAGGCTGAACAGCGGCATATCCCCAGGATAACGGCCCTCCGCTGACACTCTGTGATTTCGAGCGATATATGGTGGCTGGGGACACCCCCTCCGCCAGACACAGTTCACTCGAAGTAGGTCCCGGTACGTTGCAATGTAGTCGCAAGTATGATGACGCGATAGCAGATCGCCTGGGAGGCCGGGCGCATCAACTCCCAAAGCAAACGTGATCATCCTCTCAAACGGCAGGACTACCGAAGCCGCCCAGCGGACTGACGATACGGAGACCCTGTGGGTGCGGCTCGGCGAGCTTCCCGCCGCCACCGGCTGGCAGATGAAGCCGCAGGGCGCATGCCTGGGCGATCTGTGCGTGCCGGTGCCGGAGCACAAGCGTGAGGAGTGGATCGCCGACGCCGAGGACTGGGTGTGGCTCAACTACTCGGAGTTCGCCGACCTGCTGGGCCAGAAGTATGTGCGCGACGGCGATGTGTGGAGCCTCGGCTCTATACCTGAAGTCCGCCGCATGGGGCTCGAGTCCGCAGTCGCCCCCGACTTCGAGTTGACCGACCGCAACGGCGACGTGTTGAAGCTCTCAGATTTCCGCGGCCGCAAGGTGGTGCTGTTCTCCTGGTCATCCTGGTGAGGCTGCCGCTTCAGCCTGCCGGTCTGGCAAGAATTGTACGAATCGATCGGCCCGGACCGCTTCGAGCTCATCAGCGTGGCCCAGGACTCCGGTGGCCCCAGCGCGATCAACAAGTGGTATGACAAGGCCAAGCCGACCTACCACTGCGTCGTCGACCCGACCCATGAGATCAGTTCGCTTTTTGGATGGGTGAACGTGCCGTCGGCCGCCTGGATCGACGAGGACGGCCAGATCGTGCGCAGCAACGAGGGCGTGTATCCGTCCGAGGTGTCCATCGGGTTCGGACTCGGCAAGGTCCGGGCCGGCGACGACTCCTTCGCCCAGGCCACCCGCGACTGGATTGAGCGGGGGGCCGACAGCGAGCACGTCTGGTCGAGCCGGGAGCTGGCCGAGCGGCTCAAGCCCGTCGACGACGACAAGCTGCTGGCCGAGGCGACCTTCAAGCTGGCGCTGCACTTCGAGGCGGTGGGCGACAGCGAGCGCGCCCTCAAGCACTTTGCCGCAGCCGAAGACCTAGCCCCCGACAACTGGAACTACATGCGGCAGGGCTGGACCCACAAAGGGACGATGTACGCCTCTTGGAAGATATTGAAGAGGACAGCCGACCTGCGCAAGAACACCGACAAGAGTTTCTACGACCCCACAGGGCTGCCCGGCGAGAACTACCGCCGCTTCACCGAGACCGAGTGGCTGTGGACCCCCGCCTTACGGCGATTCAAGCAACTGTTCCGCGACTAACGCGGCGGGCGGCTCGGTGAGTGTTTCGCTCAGTTCGGGAGTCAACGACCTTTTGCTATAGTTGCCACTATTATCGCTGGAATGAGTGTCTTTTCCAGGCGTCGGAGCGGTTGGTCGCAGGTCGGGTGGGCCGTGGCTGTGGTTTGTCTTAGTGCGGCAGCGCTTTTGGGGTCGACGGCTCCGGTTGTGGTGGCAGCGGAAAAGGATCTGGCTTCGGGCGACGGACAGGTACAGGATTTCGGCGACATTTCCGACGTGCCCAAGACCGTTGTCAACAGAGTCATTGATGATGCCGATGGCAGCGTGGAGCGCTATCGGTTTGATCTTTCATCGCCGCAGTCGGTGGAGGTGGTGTTGCGGTTGTTGACTGCGAATGCGGATGTGTTCTTGGAGGACGCCGACGGCGAGGTGCTGGGCTCGGGCACAGAACTCGGGAGATCCGATGAGCGGTTCAGCCTGACCTTGGCAGCGGGGACCTATGGGGTGAGGCTGGAGTCTTCGGGCCCGGTGCGATACCGGATGAAGCTCAAGGTCACCGAGCCGGTGGGGGATCCTGTCGGCAAGTCGACGTCTGAGTCGCCCTCCAATCCAGACGCCGGCGATGATCCGCAGCCGGAATCCGACACTGGCACTGACCAGGGCACGGACCCTGTCGAGGCGTGGACGGCCGTGCTGGACGTGGGGGCGAATGACGACGGGGCGGGCTACTCGCGCTGGGCGCAGTTTGGCTCGCTGACGCCGGTTCTATTCGAAGTCGATGGGTCGTCGTATGACGTCATCTTGCTCGCGGAGATCGCCGGCGGTCTGTACCTGGGTCTGCGGAGATCGCTGGACACCGAGTTCATGCTGGAGATCGACGGCGAGCAGGTCGTCGGCTCGCAGAGCCAGGTGCCGAACGGGCTGCCGCTGCGCGGCACGTACTGGTGGCCCACAGATGGCGTGCTGTCGGGTTCGGTAGGCAGCACTGCGGCCGTGTCGCTCAACGCGGGTACCGACTCGCTCGGTGAGCGTGGCGCGGCACCGCCGGGCGCGTGGTTCTCCCAGGTTCCCGGATTCCACGACGGGACCTCGGAGTTCTCGCTGAGGGTGAGCTTCGATGAGTCCGACCTGGGAGTCACCACGGCACTGCTGACAGATGCGCTGGTCGTGACCGGCGGCTCGCTGGTGACAGTGTCGGAAGTGTCGCCCGTCGGCAGAACCTGGGAACTCGACGTGGCTCCCGACGGGCCTGGCGATGTGACCGTGTCGCTTGTCGCAGCATCGGATTGCGTGTCGGTCACCTCGGTGTGCTCCGCGGACGGGCGAATGCTGCGCAACACCCCTCAAGCCACGGTGGACGGTCCAGCGACGACCACCCGGTTGGCCTCATTGAATATGGGCGTGGCGGTTTGGTCCCCGGCGTTCGATCCTGAGGTAACGCTGTATTCGATTTCGGCGCCGTCGGGCACCCAGCAGGTCACGGTGAAAGCAGACCCCGCTCATCCGTCAGGAGTGGCGGTGGTCTCTCCTGAAGATGCGAATTCTGGGGTAGCGGGTCATCAGATCGCACTCGAGGAGGGCGCCCAGACCGTAGTCGGGGTGAAGGTGGTTGCCGGCGGCGGTGCCGAGCGTACCTACTGGGTGGTGATCGATGTCCCCGGTCACAATCCCGATGTGCTCGGTGTGAGACCGCCGACGCTGAACGGGCTCGCGGTGGCCGGTGCCAACGAGCTGGGGTTCGACCCTGCGGTCACTCGCTATGAGACCTCCGCTGATGCGGGCGTCGACACGGTCACCATAATCCCGGCCCGCCACGACACCGGTGCCACGGTGCAGATCGTCACCGTGCAGGGCAACGACCCCACCCTCGCTCCGAGCTATGACGACGCCGACCCCAACCAAGATGGTCATCAGTCCGCCCTCGCGTCCGACGGCGACACCCTGGTATTGGTGATCGTCACCTCCGCCGACGAACAGCGCCAGCAGATCTACGTCGTCCTCATTAGCCGGGAAGGTTCTGGCCAGCAGGCCACCACGAAGAACGCCGGCTACCGGTCAGTCATCGGCAACGACAAGGGATTGGGGTCGCCGCGATCCGTCGTCGTCTACAACAAAGCGGACACCCGCCAATCGACGCTGCCGGTGCTTGCCAGCCTCGCCCTGACCGAAGCGACAATAAGCCCTGCGTTTGCCGCAAGTACCACCACCTACACCGCTGAGGTCGACGGCGACGTCGGGGTTGTCACGGTGTCCGCCAGCGCGCCTACGGGTGTCACCTACCTGATCACTCCCACCGACGCGGACACTGAAACTGAAGGCCACCAGGTGGCGCTCGCCGAGTCTCAGCCCGGCGGTGAACCGACCGAGACGGCCATCGCCATTGTCGCTCGAAATGCCGACAACGACGTCGAGACCTACACCATCACGGTCACTCGAGCCCCGCCCCCGATCACCATCCCGCCGGAGGGCTGCGAACTCCAGCAACTCGAGGAACAAGACGACGGCACGCTCACGCATTCGGCGCAATGGCCGCGTAGTTGCCAATCGATCCTGAAATACCCGGAGTGGAGGAGCGATCACCCCGCCGGGAGGACGAGGACGGGGAACGCGCACTTCTACGAATTGACCCTGACCCAGCAAAGCGACTTGAGGATCACCGTCGAGTCCCACCACCCGACGAAGGGGCCAACCAGCACCCACACCGTGGTGCGCGACGCCGACGGCGCTCTGCTCAAACATCACTTCAATCACGTCAATTTCAACAACGAAGAGTGTCTGTGCGTATTCGCAATCAAGTGCGCCCCGAGGGCCTACGTCGACGTGAGTTTGGAGGCCGGCACCTACTACATCGAGGTGGTGCAGCATTACAGCGCCGACGGCCGCCGGCGGACCTCCACGACTGAGGTCGCATTCAAGAACTAAGTCAGCGCGTCAGCTCCGCTGCTGGCCGCATTAGCCCTGGACGGCACCCCGGTCCCATTGCCCCAGACAGTTAGGTCTAGGAGGACTCAGACGACAGTGGCAATCTTGGTGAGATTAGCCAGCGCGTGGCTGTGATCTTCATCGGTGGCAGCGGCGCAGGCGTCTGCGGCAACCACGACTTCGAAGTCACGGTCGTGTGCGTCGCGTGCGGCGGATTGGATGGCCAGGTCGGTCGCGACCCCTGCCAGCGTGACGCCGTCGACGCCCAACGTGCGCAACGTAAGCTCTAGGCCCGTTCCGTAGAAGGCGCTAATGCGCTTTTTCGTCATCACGATGTCTTCAGGCGCAGGCTTCACCTCGTCAACAAAGTCAGTTGAGGCAGTGCCAATTTGGAGGATGCCGAAGCTGGCCGCCGCTCCCAGCAATGGGGAGTACATCGGGTGGTCAACGTAGTTCGGCGCGAATCCAAGGCCTACATGGATGACGGGCAGGCCGGCTTCACGGGCGTCTCGTTGCAAGGCAGCGGCAGCCTTGAGAGTGCCGTTCGCCTCAGCGAAGTCCCGATAGCCCTTCGCAGCCAGTTTGCCCGTGGCTCCGATGATCTCCTCGATCAAGTCAATGCACAGGATGGCGTTGTTGTTGGTGGTCATGTATTAGCTCTCCTTGATATCGTGGTTGGTATTGGTAAACGGAGTGACCTCGCCGATTAGGCCGGTCACTGCGCGTGCCTGGGTGATGACGATCTCGCCGTCGTGGGTGACTACGAGTTCTACGTCTTGTGGAGCACCGAAGATCGCCTCGATCCGTCGGCCGATCTCAATGATCTGACCCACTGTCGACGCCGACACGCTCGCCTTGGCGGACTCGGCCTCAGAGTTGTCAATGAAGCGACGGTTATTGCTGCCGATGAAGTCGTCGTAGACGACGCTGCGTTCTTTTCGGCCGATATCAAAACTCAAGATGTCGCCTGTATCGCGAGCGAAAGTCACTTCGTCGGGGCTGACTGCGCCCGACACCAGGGCCTCGCAGGGCCCTATTGTCAGGTCGATTGAACCGGTCGTGCCGTCGTCGAGTGGGTTAGCGGTAAACATGACCGCAGAGGCAGCAGCGTCAACCATCTCCTGAATTACCACCGACATGGTGCTATTGGTCACGTAGGAGCGGTCGACCTTGAAGAAGGCGCTACATCTGGGACCAAAGAGCGACGCATAGCAGCAGCGAATTGCGGTAGGGAGATGAACAGGCCGTACGTTGAGCCAGCTTTCAAACTGTCCGGCTAGCGCGGTCACGGAGCTGTCTTCCTCGATGGCGATGCCGCCCGAGACGACCGAACCAGAGGAGCGCACCGCAAATCGCTCGGCACCAGCGATTTTGGAGATCTCTGCGTCGATGACCTTCAGGGTGCGGTTCGGAAAGGGGAGTTCCTGGAACAGCTTGTCAGTGGCGCTGTAATTGCCGATGACAGCCTCGATCTCGTTGATGGCGTCGCCAATGAATGTTTGGTAGTAACGGGTGCCGAGCAAGAAGCCTCGCGGAGTGCGAATCCCCCTGTTGGCGAGCACGGCGAGGTTTTTGCCCTTGAGAGTCACTGCTGGTCCTCCCACGTGATGGTGCCGGCATTGGCGTCAACGGTGATGATGGCGATGTCCGAGAAGATCGATGTCGCATCGTCCACTTGGAGGATGGTTGGCTTGCCGTTTTCCCTTGCCCAGACAGCAGCGTGGCAGAACCGACCTCCCGTCTCGGTGATGACGGCCGCGGCCCGAATCATGGCTGGGAGGTATTCGATATCGGTCTGGATTGCGACGAGTATGTCGCCGACCTCCACTTTCCTTAGGTCAGCCTCGTTGCGGACAACGGCCGGACGGCCAGACGCGACTCCCGGGGCCGCGACCTTTCCAGTAACTCTATGCTGCATGGCTCTCTGTCTCCTCAATTGGAATTGCAAGGTACTGTTGGAGGAGTTGATCGCGTTGGAGCACGAGTTGGCACCCCATCGGCGTGTCGGCGAGGTTTTCCGCCGCTCGGAATACCTCTGCGTGCAGCAGTCCAGGTCCTCCCTTGAAGGAGAAAATGGGCTCGAGTCGGAGGTTCAGGTAGTTGAGGGCGCATATGTAGTCGACCAGCGCCTGGGCAATTGGGGGAAGGTCCAAAAGGAGCTCATTGCGCCTGGTCTTTGGCCTTGCTACGGCCACGCGGTCGAGTAGTGGCGAGGCGTGCAGCTCGTGCCAGTAATGTCTGAACCTGTCGAAGCGCCATCTACAGTGGCGCTGCAAGAACCGCCAGGTTGCCGAATCGCCCGATAGCGAACTCAGGCTCGCAGTGTCGGGTAGAGAGGCGAACTCCATGGTCATTGCTTGGAAGTCGCTGATCATCAAGTCCTCGGCGGACTCAAAGCCAGCCGGGAGGCGGCAAAGCTCAATTAGCTCATCCTCATCGTGGAGGTGGTGGTCGACGAGCTCTTCGATCGCACCCTCAAGGCGCTCATCCAACCCATCGGGAGCGGACTTGCCGTGCAGACCACGGGCCGCTTCAGACAAGAGGACTAGGCCGTGTGCCTCGACCAAGCCGGAGGGGGTGGGTTCCGTAAGGTAGCGGAGAGCCGATTTTGCTGCATCCACATAGAGTTTGGCTGCGGCGTCGTACAGATCAATGAACTGGGAAGGTCCCACATCAGGTTGGTCACGGTGGGGCCACTGGTTGCCGTGGATGAGCTTGCGGTAGCGGCTGACATGCTCGTTGGCGTGGTCATCGGCGATGGCGTTGACGGTCTTGAGCAAACGCCCCCTGCCAAATTCATTTTCAAGGGCGGTGATGCTGCCCTCCAGGCCCAACACGGTGACTTTCGCCCGCTCCAGGAGGGTATGTTCCAAACGGTACGGTGTGCTTGTGACTCCCACCATTTCTCCCAACATGGCCTGGAGAACTTCTCTGATGGTTTACTAGATTCGCTGACACGAAGTCAAGTCCCAGCGAATTATGCATCCACTCCGGGGTTTGTAGCGGTGGTTTCTGTCAGCTAACGAAAGTAGTGAGGCCGCCCGGATTTTGGGTTGCGGCGTGGTAGAATGATGTGGTTCAATCTCGGCCTGTCGCTGTTTGCCAGCGAACATGGACAAGGCGGAGAATCGCTCAGCTAAGGAGGGGGAAGGTCACTTGAAATTCGGAGTATTTCTTTTAACCGACAGCACACGGTGTCGAGAAGACCCGTCGCCCGGCGACGGGCCCGACGCCCCTTTGATCTCGGAGCGGACGCCATGATGGGTTTCCGTGCCTGGCTCGAATCGCAGTTCGCCGAGACGCCAGGCATCCAGGCCAAGGAGATCGCAGCCATGGCAGAGCTTTCCCCTGGCTACCTATCGGGTCTGAGGTCCGGCGCGAAACAGAATCCGTCAGCCCAAGTAGCTGGCGCAGTTGCACGTGCTTTTGCCAAGGCGCGCAACCTTGACCCTGAGGAGGCCCATGATCTCGTTTTGGCAGCGATGGCCGCTGCCAAAGAACTATCTGACGCTAAACCCCCGCGAGGTGCCCGAGCCCTCAAGGTGGGACCATCCCTGAGGGGGTGGCCGGCACTTCTTCAATCCGGAGCCACCCCAAGTGGCTGAGACTGAAGAAGCCCCAGGTCCCAACGTTGCACTGATCAGCTTCTACGGCTTCAAGGGAGGCGCTGGGCGCACCCTTGCCGCAGTCCACATGGCATATCTGTACAGCCGTATGGGCAAGCGCGTGCTGCTGGTCGACGCCGATCTTGAGGCGCCAGGACTCTCCTTTTGGAACCCGTACAAGCCGGGACAATCCGATAATGGCTTGGTCCAATTGTTGCTCGAACTTGATGACGTGCCGGAGAGCGAGATTACAGGCTCCTTCCTCGACCGGTATGTCTGCTCGATCCCCGACTTCTTCGACCGAGAACGTGAAGAAGACCCTCGATCCTTTGAGGCTTGTTCAGATGTACACCTACTTCCAGCTGGCATAGGTCCGACCGTTGAGGCACTCGACGTCTATGTGGAGCAACTGCCACATGTTCATGTGTCAATCGCAAGTACAGCTGACAAGCTTCGGCGGGTGTTCGAACGCTCTGGCTACGACGTGATTCTTCTGGACAGTCGCCCAGGGCTTCATCGGATCGCAGGAGCCTTGTTCAATAGTGTGGCCGACTTCTACATCGTGCTATTTGGAGCCAGCGGCCAAGCATTGCGAGGACTGGTAACGGCCATCGAGATGTTCGCGCCAGAACAACTTGACTGCGTCGTATTCGCAATGTCACCTGTCGCTTGGCAGGAAGCGGATCGAGTGGTAGATGCTCAAAACGCCATTCGACAGACGACCTCTGCCATGGGGTCGGACCGCTCCTTCAACATCACCACCATAAGTTGGCACCCGACCCTCGCTCACGATGAGCGAATAATCTCGGTCGCAGATCCAACCTCGGCT
Organism: Candidatus Poriferisocius sp.; assembly: GCA_965208545.1. GTDB lineage: Bacteria > Actinomycetota > Acidimicrobiia > Acidimicrobiales > Bin134 > Poriferisocius. The sequence goes on from OZ242341.1 coordinate 91,523, forward strand.
ACAGCCCGCGATTACCAAGCGCTGTTTTTGGAATTGGAGACAACTCGGGGATACGGAATCAGCCAATACACAGAGAGCATCGATGCTCTGCTGGACATATACAAGGGCGCTGTGTCGAGCCGCGATAGCAGGGAGTCTCATCAGCATCTGATCGATCTCCTTGATGATGAGGTTACGAATGCGTTTCCCGAAGCCCGTGGGGCGTACACAAAGGCGCTCCAAGAGTTTGTTGCGAGGATCGAGCCTGAACTCTGGGCTTGCTGGAAGGGCCGCGACCAATTTGTTCGCCTAGTGGTTTGGGAAATGGTCAGACGTCTCCACAAGCTTGCCGAGCTTGATGAATATGCAGCTGAAGCGTTGTGGGCGATCATTATCCGAAGAAACCATGCTGGATCGGAAAACATGGGTAGGTACCAATCCCTGTATGAGGTCTGCGAGGGATCGGAGGATGGGCTGCCCAGGATTCTCGAGGTTCTCCAACGAAACTACCGACTTAAATTTGGGCGTGGAGTAGACGGCGTCTCTGAACCTGTGCCTTCTCAGATTCCCAACCCCGAGGTAACGCTGGAAGACTTCGTAGCCGCAATCGGGGCGCTCGCATGACAGACCTTAGTGGTGAGTAAAGCATGTCGGGCACCCTCGATCCCCTCGTTCAGTTAGCTGATGCCGAGCCCCTTGACGTAGCTCGCTTTGGCGGCAAGGGTGCTCGGCTTGCTCTTCTGCACCAAGCTGGATTCACAGTGCCGGAAGCAGCTCTGCTTCCTTCTGACGCCCTCGAAGATGTTCTTCGACCAAGCCCGGTTCAGGCGATTCTGCGTTCGCTGAATAGAGCGACGACAGACAGCGGAGTCCTCGAGCAACTCTCGGCACAATTGCTGGACGTCCTTGAGGAGGCGGTCCTGCCGCCGCAGCTTTCTGGGAAGATCACAGAGTGGTCAAGGGCGATCGGACCAGTAGCCGTAAGGAGTTCGTCAGCCAGAGAGGACGGCTCCCAACAGGCCGGGGCGGGGCTATACGACACGGTCTTGGGGGTCTCGACGCCGGAAGACATCGAATCGGCAGTGATCCGGGTGGTTGCGTCACAGTTCTCTCCCCATGCCATTGCGTACTGGCGAGGGGAACTGTCTGAACGGAATGAGATGGCGGTGGTCCTCCAACGCATGCTGAGTCCGCGAGCCTCGGGTGTCGTATTCACCTGCGACCCGGTAACCGGTAATCGAAATGTTGCCGTTTTGGAAGCATGCTTTGGGGTGGGCACCTCGGTCGTGGACGGTAGCGGCATAGCGCAGCGGACCACCGTCCGCCTCTCTGACTACTTCGTGGTATCGACTGATCTCCGGCCCCCGAAGCAATCGGTTCATTTTGACCAATCAGAGGGTCGGCTCATCCGGACTAATGGACCTGGAGCAATAGCGACAGAGGTACTCTCCACCTCCGAGATCCACGACTTGATCGAGTCAGCAATTGCCATCGACACCCTCATCGGGAGTCCGGTAGACGTGGAATGGTCGATTGAGGACGAAACGCTGTCCATTCTCCAGGCCCGTCCGGTGACCGCAATCGGAGCCTTCCCTTGACATCGTGGCAGACGTTCGCCCGTCGCGCGCATGCTCCAATATCGGCGCGCTTGCTCCAAGAGGCGCAACGGAGGCCGACCTTCGAAGCGGTTACGGGAATCCCGTTTGGTCTAAACAGCCATGTCTGGCTTGACGGAACCATATTCATACCGCAGGCGGAGCAGGACGCGCTTGAGGAATTGGTCAATCAACTGATCCCTCGGGGAGACTGGTCCTTCCTGGCCGATTTTGTAGCTCGGTGCAGAAGCGTCCTTGAGGACCTCGTTGGTGAAGCAACTCGGCTAGGTGAAGAGGCCAGCCAAAAGGGCCGCCGCGACCGACTCGCATCCGACTTGGCTGACTGGTTCGCCTGCTATCGGCGAGCGATGGCCTTCGTACCGGTTTTCAGAACGGTAGACCGCGTGCTAGTTGCCCAGATATCCGAGGACCGCACCACAGATTTCCTTGTTGGATCTGGGCACCAGATGACGGAGGAAGCCCGCGAACGAATTGACCTCGAACAGATTGCCGCGCACCTGGCAGACACTGGGGACCTTGTGGCGGAATCAGATGAGGCGAAGCGTTTGATTGAGGGCCACGTTCGAAAGTACTCGTGGATCGGACTCCGTTGGTACTTGGGTACGCCGTTCTCTGCGCAGGACTTTCATTCCAGAGTTGTTGCCATGATTGAAGCGCCGGCGGTCGCGCTGGCGGTAGCACCAGAGGGTGAAGCCTTTTCTGGGCAGAGCAATCCTGAGGAAATCGAGGTCGTCAACGATTTGGCATTCCTTAGGACCCACCGAGCCGAAGTCGTCAACAAGGCCGTGTGGACTGCAATGCCGCTCTTGGAGAACACCGCGCAGTTACTTGGGATTTCCTACACGGAATTCGTACACATGCTTCCGTTTGAGATTCTCGACGGGGTCGGAGGACAAGAACCCAACCGTGATGTGCTCTCCCAACGACAAGAGTGCTTCGGAACGGCAATGCTCAATGGGGAATTCGCCGTTTACTCGGGTCGAACTGAAATCTCTGGTGCATTCGAACTGCTCGGCCTAGATGCTGAGGATGAAGCTGACCTCAATGAACGGCCAAGTGACCTAAAGGACGACGTCATCCTCCGAGGCGTTGTGGCATCGGCGGGAAGGACGACGGGGACCGTGCGACTTGTACGCGGAAGGGAGGATGAGGCGAAGGTGGGTATGGGAGACATCTTGGTGACGACAATGACGTTCCCCAGTTTGGTGGGAAGCATGCAGCGCTCCGGGGCGATTGTTACTGACGACGGTGGTCTCCTGTCGCATGCAGCGGTGACAGCTAGAGAACTTGGGAAGCCTTGCCTCATAGATACCCAGATCGCCACGAAGTGTCTCGTCGACGGCCAAGTTGTCGAAGTGGATTGCGAGACGGGCGTGGTGAGAGCCGTTCAGTTGCCGGCGAATGACTACGAAAAAGGAGTTAGGAAATGAGCGATTCACTCTTGTTAATCGACTTTGTCAATGACATCGTCCATCCTGAAGGGAAGATTGCCGCAATGGGCACTCCGGCCCACGTTGTGGAGCAGCAGGCAATTGCCAACGCAAGACGCGTTCTTGATTCAATCCGTGAACGACAAACAAAGGTGGTCTTCGTTCGTGTGGCATTTAGTGAGGGGCATTCTGAACTCGATGGTTTGGACGCCCCCTTTTATGCCGCTCACCGTGCGAACGGCTGGCTGGTCCGAGACACGTGGGGCACAGAGTTTCACAGCGACCTCCAACCGCTAGATTCGGAGTTGGTCATCGAGAAGAACCGTGTGAACCCATTCTCGAATCCAGAATTGGTGGAGGCGCTCCAGGGGATCGACCGATTGGTCATAATGGGTGTAGCAACCAATCTTGCTGTCGAGGAGACTGTTCGCAACGGCGCTGCGCTGGGCTTCGATGTCGTGGTTCTTGAGGACTGCTGTGCAAGTAATAATCAAGAAGTGCATGACTTTGCCGTGAACCAGATCTTCCCCAAGTTTGCGACGGTTACTGCCAGCGCGAATTACTTACATGAGTAGCCATTCTGCGCCAGTGCGATTCTCCCTCGGATTCAATTTCGAGGACGATCTAATTTGCGGGCTTGCGGCCCTGAACGGATTGACACCTTCGCGTCAGGTCCAGGAGGTCTTTGGCGCATTGGCAGGAGGTCCTATCTCATCGGCGCGGCCAACTAACCGGATTCCAAAGGTGAGTTGGCGGGCTTTCACGCAGCATGTTCAACAGCTGGCAGATATCGGCATTGAGTTCAATTACTTGCTGAACACCAACCAGCGTGTGGGCTCGGAGGATATTCCTGGTGTCGAGGACTACGTTCGAAGTCTGCGTGACGTGGGCGTGTCTTGCTTTACAGTCGGAAACCCTGAGATCGCAGATATTGTCCGACGAGTAGTGCCAGACGCGCACACAACGATGTCCATTACGCGAGGTGTACGCACGATCAGACAGTTGCAGGAAGCCGTCGATTCCGGCTGCGATGCGACTTACCTGGACGGAGTCTATGTCAACCGGGACTTCAAGTTGCTTCGCGAACTTGTTGCGTCGGCTCAAATCGAGTGTCGTCTCTACGCAAACATGAGCTGCATAAGTGCGTGTCCTGTGGTCCGTCAGCATTACAACCTGTTCGCAGGAGACCAGACAGACGAGTCAACGCTGCGGAGCGACGCGTATTTCGCCGGCTGCACCCTTACCAAGCTCAACTCGGCCGTGGAGTGGATCCAGATGCCGTGGATTCGCCCTGAGGACATCGGTGCCTACGTTGACGAAGGTATTGGCCACTTCAAGTTGGCGGATCGACTAGCGCCAACCGAGGTACTGCTATGGATTGCCCAGTACTACTTACTGGGTAAGTCGCCTCCTAATTTGTTTCAGTTGGTTGAGCGCGATGGGACCAAGTATCACAAGACAATCAAGGGTGCTTCAGAGCGGCAGAGCAATCCCCTCAACATCCGGAGCGATCGAATCCCCGCGGGCTTCGTTGAGCACTTCCGCTCCGGTGCCTGCCGATCCCAGGACGACGGTTGCCCTGTATGTGTGGCGATAGCAACGGCGGCCGTAGAAGTGTCATCCGAGTGGTCATCTCCAGAGCTGAACGAAGACCTTGTTCCGCATGTGCCTCTAGCGCTGCGTAGTCGATCCAGCTCAAATCTTTAGACTGCGAAGCGCTGATCCGGGGAGAATCACAAACCTTGCCCAGCGGCGGCGACCGAGACGGTCATCGCCATCGTCGCTCGAAATGCCGAAAACCCCGTCGAGACCTACACCATCACGGTCACTCGAGCCCCGCCGCCGGTCACCATCCGGTCGGAGGACTGCGAATTCGCTACGAGTCGCTCAATGCGGACGCGTCGTCGTTCGCTGTCGAAACTCGCTTCAGCTCAGGCCACCAGCCGACCATTTTGTTGCATATGTCGTCAAAAAGACGCTCGGTCGCGCCGCCCCCAAATGCAGCTTCTGGCGCGACATCGAACGCATAGTGCAGCAGTGTGGGGGTGTCCGATTCGATCACCATGTCGATGACCAACGGGTTGGGTGAGACGCCTGCAGTCTTGTCGGTGTCGAACACGAGAATCCATGCTGTCGCTTCCTCAGCCAGCCCGACACCCTCCGGTCGAGGCAGTGATCGAAGGTTCGGATCACGATCATCGACTTGAAGCTCAGGACCACCGAGATGTGGCTGCCAGGAGTTCCATACGGCACGCGGAAGCGCCAATACGGTTCCTGCACAGCGTGCGTGGAGGCCCAACTGGAACTTGAAAATCATCTGGTAGAAGGTTCGCTTGAACGTGTCGGCAATGCTTGGTCCCTGTATGGCTCTTCCCGCCCACTCGGAGTTCTCGCCGACCTGTTGGGCGAAGTTCAAGGGATGCAGGTCAAGCGCATTTCGCAGCGCCGTTGTCGCCTTTCCGTACGACCCGTGAAACGCCATCGTCTGCACTTCCACGATGGCGTATCGACCGATCTGGGGATCGCCCGAACCCGGCAACAGCTCCACCATGGTGATGTCGAACGAGAGTTCCGGCGACCGGTCGGTCGGGCTCAAAGAGATTTCACCGCCAAGACGAGCACGAAAATAGACGAATACCCTTGCTTTGGCGGCAAGCGCTTCTTGAATACGCGACTGCGTCGCCGATTCGTCAAGCGTTACTGCAGCAACGATCAGCGTTCCAGTATCGGCGCTGACATTGAACAGGCGCCGTGCAACCTCGTTGAGCAACCCATCGTCAAGTGTGCGATGAGGACAAACGAGCCAGTCGATCGAATCATCACCTCCGCCATACCGCCGCGCGTCCTGGCTGGTGATTGTACAAACGCCCTGAGAAGGGGTCGCCTTGATGCACTCCTGGTCTTCACCAACTGCGGCAGACAGAAACGGACATCGACAAGTCCGCATTGTTTCTAGTGACGCGTCGCCGAATTGCACTTCAGGATAGATGCGCTGCCCGAACCACTCTCCCACGTAGTGGTTCGGCGGACGGACACTACGTTCGGGCATCAGGTTGAGTGGTGATTGCGGTCGCTAGGTTTTGCGCAGCAACCTCTGCGAATGATTCAGCCTTCTCAAAGCCAATCGCTATGCGTGCATTCTCGGCTGCAATCGCAAGCGCGCGGCCGGTGCCACAGAATGGGTCAAGAATGACACCGCCGACGGGCGATGACGACAGGATGCGAGGGCGAATTAGGTCTGGAGGAAACGTCGCCGAGTGCCGGTGCGTTCCCGAACGAGCGTTGACTGTCACCACGTCCCGACCACCTGGTTCGGCTTCGTGTAGGGCGTAGTAATAGGAGGCGCGACCCTCGCTCGGCCGGTGGACGAAGTGAAACAGATGCTCGTGCGCCAGCCGAAGGCGATCCTTTTCAGGTCGGGGAGGAACGTTCGGTTTTGACCAGATGAGGTCGTTCCGCAGAATCCAACGACGATCCTGCATCGAAATTGCGAAACGTGCTGGCACCATCAGCAACTGCTTCTCCTGTCTATAGTCGCCCATCGGCGTTCGCCGTCTAACTCGGCGAGTGTCGCCAAGTCCTTGCCGCCCTTCAGGTCGGATGCTCGACCAACGTGCGAAGTAGGTGTCCCCGATGTTGACCCAGACATTCCCGTCGGGTTTTAGAACTGGGCGCGCTCGGTCGAACCATTCGGCGAGGTGGGCCACATACCAGTTAGGAGTCGGTTCAAGACCCAGCATGCCACCGTTTGCTCGATACCAGTCGTACGGAGGGGCGACGTCAAGTGATTCGCCCTCGCGACGCCATGCATCCTGAACCTCCCAGTTGTGATCCTCTTGCCCCTCGTACACACGTTGGCACCAATACGGTGGACTCGTCACTATCAGGTCCACCGACGACTCTGGGAGCTTCTCGATCAGGTCGAATGCATCGCCGCAGTAGACCTCCGATTCTCGAGGCGCCGACGTGTCTGCGGATCGACTACTCATGCGATCCACAATAGGGTCGAGGTGTGACAGGTTCGGGGATTGCTGCCAGCACCATTGGGGGTGACCCGTAGCGGGGTGGACCGGGCGCTCAGGTGGCTTGGCCTGCGAATTGGGCCGCGTGGAGGCTGGCATAGGGGCCGCCGCGGGCGAGCAGCTCATCGTGGGAGCCCTGTTCGGCGATGTGCCCACCGTCCATGACCACGATGGTGTCGGCGCCGCGGATGGTGGACAGGCGGTGGGCGATCACAAAGCTGGTGCGGTCGGCTCGCAGGGCGTTCATGGCCTCTTGGATCAGTACCTCGGTGCGGGTGTCCACCGACGAGGTTGCCTCGTCGAGAATGAGGATTGCCGGGTCGGCGAGGAAGGCCCGGGCGATGGTGAGGAGCTGCTTCTGGCCGGCGGATATGTTGTCGCCCTCGTCGTTGATGACGGTGTCGTAGCCCTCGGGCAACGAGTGGACGAAGCGGTCCACGTAGGTGACCCGGGCCGCCTCGATGATCTGGGCGTCGGTGGCGTCGGGATTGCCATAGCGGAGGTTCTCCCAGATGGTGTCGCCGAACAGCCAGGTGTCTTGGAGCACCATGCCGAACTTCGACCGCAGCTCTCGGCGGGGAATGGCGGTGATGTCCACCCCGTCGAGAGTGATCCGCCCGCCCTCGAGCTCGTAGAACCGCAGCAGCAAGTTCACCAGCGTCGTTTTGCCGGCACCGGTGGGGCCGACGATGGCCACTGTCTGGCCCGGCTCTGCGGTGAGGTCGAGCCCGGTGATGAGGGGCTTTTCGGGCTCGTAGGAGAAGTGGACGGCTTCGAACGCCACCCGTCCTCGGGTGGGCGGCGGATGGGGTGCCGGTTCGGGATCAGCGCTGATCTCATCGACTTCGAGCAGTTCCACCACCCGCTCCAGCGATGCGATGCCTGACTGGAAGGTGGCGGCCATTGAGGCCACCTGCTGGACGGGCATGGCGAATTGCCGGGTGTACTGGATCATGGCCTGCATGTCGCCGATGGTGATCGCCCCGCTGGAGATGCGCAGCCCGCCGACCACGGCGACGGACACGAATTGAAGATTGCCCATCAGCATCATCACCGGCTGCATGGCCGACGACAGGAACTGGGCCGCCCGACTGGAGTCGTAGAGCTTGGCATTCTCATCGGCGAACCGCTGGCGCTCTTGGTGCTGGCGCCCGAAGGCGGTGACGATGGCGTGTCCGCTAACCACGTCTTCGGCCTGGGCGTTGAGCGTGCCGGTGGTGCGCCACTGCCGCAGGAACCGGGGTCGAGCCCGAGTGGCGAAGATCCGGGTGGCGACCACCGAGAGCGGAACGGTCACGAAAGCCACCAGCGCCAAGAGCGGGGAAACCGTGAGCATCATCACCGTCACTCCGATCAGGGTCAACACCGCGGTGAGCATCTGGTTGATGGTCTGCTGGAGGCTCTGGGAGAGATTGTCGATGTCGTTGGTCACCCGGCTGAGCAGGTCGCCTCGGGCGTGCTGGTCGACATAGGAGAGGGGAAGCCGGTGGAGCTTGGCCTCGATGGTCTCCCGAAGCCGGAACATGGATCGCTGGAGGGCCCCGCTGAGCAGATAGTTCTGGACATGGCCCAGCGCCCACGCCAGGGCGAACACCCCGCCGATGGTGAGGAGTCGATCCCGAAGCCGGCCGGTGTCGATGCCGCCTTCGCGGACGCCGGTCACGATGATGTCGGTGGCCCCGCCGAGGAGCCAAGGGCCGATAACGGTCAAGCTCACGCTCATCACCGCCAGCACCATGACCAGAATCAGAATCGGGGTCTCCCGCCCAGTGATCTTCGCTAGTTGGCGGACTGTGCCCCGAAAGTTGCGGCTGGCCTCTGCGGGCATTGGCGCGCTCATGCGGCCGGAGTAACGCAGCGCTTCCCGGCCGTATTTCTGTAAGGCTTCTTGGTCCTCGTCGTCTTGATCGTCGTCGCTGGGGAAGGCGTCCTCGGGGAGATCAGGGTCGTCCGGGGTGCGCTGGTTCATGCCGTCTCACCTCCTCTCTGGGAGGAGACGATCTCGGCGTATGTGTCGCAAGTTTCCACCAACTGGTTGTGGCGCCCTTGGCCGACCACGATTCCGCCTTCGAGCACGATGATCTGATCAGCAGTCTCGATGGTGGAGATCCGCTGGGCCACGACCAAAACGGCGGCATTGCGGGTGCGAGGTTCGAGGGCTTGGCGCAGTCGAGCCTCGGTGGCGAGGTCGAGGGCGGAAAAGGAGTCGTCGAACAGGTAAACCGCCGGTTGGGCGATCAGGGCCCGGGCGATGGACAGCCGTTGGCGCTGGCCGCCGGACACGTTGGTGCCCCCTTGGGCAATGCGGCTCTTGAGCCCCTCGGGCATCGTCTGGACGAAGCCCGCGGCCTGGGCGATCTCCAGGGCGTCCCACAATTCGGCGTCGGTGGCGTCGGGGCGCCCGTAGCGGAGGTTAGAGGCCACCGTGCCGCTGAAGAGATAAGCCCGCTGGGGCACGTAGCCGATGGCCCCCCACAACAGAGCCTGGTCGAGTCGGCGGACATCGACGCCGCCCACCGAGACCCGCCCGGAGCTGGCGTCGGCCAGACGGGCGGCCAGCGTCAACAGCGTGGTCTTGCCGGCGCCCGTCGACCCGATGATGGCGGTGGTCTCGCCGGGGACGGCAGAGAACGAAATGCCTTCGAGCACGTGATGCTCAGCGCCGGGATATCGAAAGCCCACTTCTTGGAACTCCACCGTCCCCGGCCGGGTGAATTCCTGCACCGGGACCGACGGGGGCTCCACCGACGACTCGGTGTCGAGCACTTCGACGATGCGTTCGGCGGCGACCGCCGCTCGGGGGATCATCGACACCATGAACGCGGCCATGGTCACCGCGAGGAGGATCTGGAGCAGGTAGGTGAGATAGGCCACCAGCGACCCGATCTGGGTGGATCCGTCTTCGATCCGATCGGCCCCGATCCACAACAGGGCCACGCTGGACAGGTTCACCAGCAGGGTGACCGCGGGGAACACCGCGGCCATGAGCCGAGCTGCCCGCAGTGAGGATTCGGTGAGGCGGTGGTTGGCCTCGGCGAAGCGGGCGCTCTCGGTTGGCTCCCGGGTGAAGGCCCGGACCACGCGGACACCGGTGATCTGCTCGCGCAGCACGGCGTTGATCCGGTCGATGCGCTCCTGCATCTGCTGGAATGCCGGGTTCATGGCGACGATGATCGCCCCTGCCACCACAATCTCAAGGGGCACCACCACCAGCAGCAGCACCGACAAGCCAGCGTCCTCGCGGATGGCCAGCACTGTGCCGGCGATCATGGTGAGCGGAGCGGTGATCATCATGATCGTTACCAGCGCGGTCAACGTCTGGATCTGGTGGGTGTCGTTGGTGATGCGGGTGATGAGCGAGGGGGTGCCGAACCGCCCGATCTCCCGAGTGGAGTAACGGGTGACCCGGTCGAACACGTCGCGTCGGATGTCGCGGCCAAACGCCATGGCCACCTCCGACCCGTACCAGACCGCCACAGCGAGCAGCACCACCTGGATGAACGACACCAACAGCATGATCCCGCCCATCCGCCAGATCACCGACTGGTCGCCAAGGAGCACACCGTCGTCGATCAGGGTGGCGTTCAGCCCCGGCAGCAGCAGTCCGGTGGTGGTCTGGCCCGCCTGGAGGATGAGCACTAGCACGATGGCCCGGCGGTGGGGGGCCAGATGGCTCTTGAGGAGTCGTCGAAGGCTCATGGGTGGATGTGCGGGCGGCTGGTTGCCGCAGGCTTCAGGATATTGCCCGATGGGGATGGGGGATCAGACGATTACCCGCCCGCCGTTGACGCCGATCACCTGCCCGGTGATGTAGCTGGCGTCGTCGCGGCACAGAAAGGCGCACGCCGCGGCGATGTCCTCCGGTTGGCCCACTCGGCGCACGGGGGTGGTGGGGATGTGCTCGTCGATTCCTCGGCCGAGCTGGCCCTCTTCGGCTGCCCGGTGAAGCGAGGGAGTCTCGATGAAGCTGGGGGGGACGGCGTTGACGGTGATGCCCTTGCGGCCGAACTCCTTGGCCAGCGACCGGGTAAGCCCGATCACCGCTGCCTTGGAGGCCGAGTAGTGGGTGTGGCCGAAGTTGCCGGTTTGGGCGCTCGACGACGAGATGTTGACGATCCGGCCCCAGCCCTCTTCCACCATGTGGGGTATTACCACCTGGCAGCACTCGAAGGTCCCCCGCAGGTTGACGGCAATCACCTGGTCGAAGGCTTCTCGGGAGATATCCAGGAACCGCCCGAATGGGGTGATGCCGGCGTTGTTTATGAGAATTGTCGGGCGGCCGAGCTGCTTCACGGTCTCGGCGACGCCCGCTTCAATTGCCGCCCGATCGGCCACGTCGCATGACACCCCAATGGCGGATTGGCCCAAGCCCCTCACGGCCGCCGCAGTCTCTTCGGCCGAGTCGCCGTCGAGGTCGAATACCGCCACCGCAGCCCCATCGGCAGCCAATCGCTGGCTGACGGCTGCGCCGATACCGGACCCGCCTCCAGTCACGATGGCGACGCGCGGTTGGGACCAGGCAGATACGGCCATTTTTTTATCTTACGGTTCTTCGCAGGTGGGCAGCCGTGGCGGGGGAGGTTCGGTCAGATGATGCCGTCGCCTCTGAGGGCATCCAGTTCAGTGTTGGACAAGCCGAGCACGCTGGAGAGCACCTCGTCGGTGTGCTCGCCGACGCGGGGCGCACCCGCGGGGGCGGGCGGCGTCTCTCCCAGCAGGCGGGGGAAGGGTGCCTGCTGGCGGACCGGTCCGACAATCGGGTCTTGAACCGTGCAGATGTCGCCTCGGGCCAATACGTGTTCGTCGGCGGTGAGGTCGGCCACGTCGTAGATCTTGCCGGCGGGAACGTCGCAGGCGACGCAGCGGGCCTCTATGTCGTCGGCGTCTCCCTCTGAGACCCATTGGGAAACGATGGCGTTGATCTCGACTCGGTTGCGGGCTCGGGCCGCCGCGGTAGCGAAGCGCTCGTCGTCGGCCAGATCAGGGCGGCCCATTGCCCGACACAGCCGCTCGAAGAAAACCTGGCTGCCGCCGACGATGTACACGTAACGAGAGTCGCGGCTGGCGTAGTTGCCAATCGGCGCGGCGATGTCGAGGCTGTCGGCGGAGCGGTTGCGGACCATCCCCAACCGGTCGTAGGCGGCGATTGTCCACTCCATGATGCGCAGCACCGAGCCGTACATGTACACGTCGATGACCCCGCCGGTTCCGGTGCCGCGGGCGTCGCGGTCATAGAGCACGCTGGTGATGGCCTGAGCCGCGAACAAGCCGGTCAGATAGCCGGCAATGTTCACACCCGGCCGGGCTGGAGGCCGGTCGGGATCGCCGGTGAGGTGCATCAGCCCGCTGAAGGCCAGCGCGTTTCCGTTGAGGCCCGGCTGTAGCGACTTGGGGCCGTCTTGGCCGAATACGCTGAAACGGGCCGTCACCACCCGCGGCGGAAGACGGGAGGGGTCGATGTCCCAGCGTTCCAGTGTGCCAGGGCGGAAGCTCTCGCACACCACGTCGCTGGTGGCGGCTAAGGAGCGGAATAGCTCCTGGCCCTGCGGTCGGCGCAAGTCAATGGTCACCGACTTGCGGCCCCGGCCTTCCACCGACCAATAGAGGGAGTAGAGCTCACCGTCGTCGTCGACGTAGGGGCCGAGTTCGCGCAGCCGGTCGCCTCGCCCGGGCTCCTCGATCTTGATGACTTCGGCACCTTGTTCGCCCAGGATCCCGGCGCAGAAAGGTGCCGAGACTCGGGACCCCAAGTCGATCACCCGAAGTCCTTCCAGAGGGCGCCTCATAGATTCTCCAATCTGCTCATATCACGTTTCGCTTTCTCAGAGCAGCAATCTCGGTTCCTGAGATTCCCAGCAGGCTTGAGAGCACCTCGTCGGTGTGCTCGCCCAACCGGGGAGCGCCCGCAGGTACTGGAAGCGAGTCGCCGTCGAAACGGGGGTAGGGGGCTTGTTGGCGAACCGGGCCGATGACGGGATCGTCGACGGTACACACGTCTCCCCGAGCGCTCACATGGTCGTCGGCAATCATGTCGGCCACGTCGTAGACGACACTGGCGGGCACGCCGTGGCTACCGCAGCGCTCTTCGATGGCGGCCGAGTCCAGACCCGATGCCCACTCGGCAACGGTCTGGTTGACAACGTCCCGATTGCGATGTCGTGCCTTTGGCGTGGTGAATCGCTCGTCGTCCAGCAGCTCGGCTCGGCCCATCGCCTCACACAGGCGTTCGAACACTGCCTGACGCACGGCCACGATGCACACAAAGCGGCCGTCGCGGCTTTGAAAGTTGTCGAGCGGCGCAGCGTTGTCTGACCGGTTGCCAGTGCGCTGGCGCACCGAGCCCAGGCGGTCGTAGGCCGCGATCGTCCACTCCATGATCCGCAGCACCGATCCGTACAAGTAGGCGTCTACCACGCCTCCGGTTCCGGTGCCCCTGGCATCGCGCTCATAGAGCAGGCTCGTCACGGCCTGAGCGGCGAACACCCCGGTGAGGTAGTCGGAAACAGAAAGGCCCGGCCGCGTCGGGGGCTGGTCGCCATGTCCTGTGAGATGCGTCAGCCCGGCGAACGCGACCGCGTTGTGGTCGAAGCCGCTATACAGAGATTTGGGCCCCAGCTGGCCGTAGAGGCTGATCCGGGCTGTGACCAGCTTCGGGTTGAGCCGGGACGGGTCGATGTTCCAGCGCTCCAGGGTTCCGGGCCGGAAATTCTCGCACACCACGTCAGATACCGAAGCCAGACGGCGAAACAGATTCTGGCCCTCAGAGCTTCGAAGGTTGATGGTCATCGACTTGCGGCCCCGGCCCTCCACCGACCAATAGAGGGAGTAGTGGTTGCCGTCGTCATCGGTAGTGAAGGGCCCATTCGTGCGGGTACCGTCGCCGCCGATGGGATCCTCGATCTTGATTACCTCCGCCCCCTGCTCGCCGAGGATCCCGGCGCAGAATGGGGCCGCGATGCGAGTGCCCAAGTCGAGTACCCTGACCCCGGCCAGAGGCCGCCTCACCGCCACTTCATTAAAATAACAATTACAATTAGTGGCGGCCCATCTGGCTCGCCCCGGCTGGAGTCCTTCTATTTTGGTGAGGTCCTACTGGGGCTATTGGCTGGGTGGTGTGGCCAGGCTGTGAAAGAGGCTTCTGATGAGAGCTTCCCAATCCGAGTCGGTAGGCAGGTATTGGTCGTCCCGGCTGGCGGAAAGCAGCAGGTGGGTGCCAACTCCGACGGCCTGGATCAGCAAGGCGACGGCCGCGGTGCTGTAGCCGGGGTCGAAGCCCGCCTCGCCTCGGCCCCGATCGACGATGCGCCCAATTTGGTGGGCCTGCTCGTCGAGGAACCACCGCAGGCGCTCTTGCACCGCATCGTTGTTGCGGGCGCTGGCGAACACCTGCACCATCACGTCTTGGGTGTCGTCACCGGACAGGATGTTGGCGGCCCACGCCGAAAAGATGTCGATCACCGGCCACTCGTCGATGCCCAGCTGCTTGATCCTCTGGTCGGGCAGAATCTGGTCGAAGATGTGGTCGGCGGCCGCAGCCATCAACTCGCTCTTATTGGCCCATCGACTGAACACCGCGCCGGTGGTCACCCCGGCGCGACGCGCTATGTCGGCGATGACGGCCCTGTCGTACCCGTGCTCTACAAACACCTCAGCCGCAGCATCCAACAACCGCGTTGTGGTCTCATCCGAATCCCTGCGCCGGGTGTCATCGCCGGTCACGCTCACCCCCTAGAGCAGAAAGCTCATAGGAGTACAAACTATCCGAAGTAGAAGCCCAGAACCGACCGAACTTGCAGGTAATTTGTATTCGCTTGTAGTTTGTGCTATTATTTGGAATTCTGGCGTCTGCGGGCCGGAACGCGGGCGGGTTGCGGCTAACGTGGATTTGCCATGCCGTCCACGCCAGCACCTCACTCCCGACCTCCAGGTAGAGGGAGCAGTGCTGAGGAATCGACCGAACGCCTCCTGGATGCCGCTGCCAGCGAATTTGGCGAGAACGGCTTTGAGGGCGCCCGAGTTGCCCATATCGCACGGCGATGCAATCTGACGACAGGGGCCGTCTATTCCCGGTGGCTGACCAAGCAAGAGCTGTTCCTCGCCGCGGTCGAGCGCCGAGCGTCGAGAGGCACTGAGAAAGTGGCGGGCCGCTCCGACTTATCGACCCTTGAGAAGCTCGCAGCCATGGGTAGTGCGTTGGCCGCGACCGGCGACGACGCGGGCAACCTCTTGCTCGAAGCCTGCGTAATTGCCCGACGCGACGATGAGATGATCGAAGGCGTAGCAAGATCGCTCGACGAAGAGGCCGCCGTGATCGCCGGCATGATCGAAGAGGGAAAGGCCGCAGGGGAGGTAGACACGGCGCTGAGCACCGAGGCGATCGTGTTTGCATGCCAGTCGCTCAGCCTTGGAGTAAGGCTGGCCGCAGCGGCGGCACCAAGCCGGGGAGGACAGCCTTCAGCCGACGATTGGAATGAGCTGCTGGCCCGATTCGTAACTTCCATCGGCCCGCGTGCCGGAGGAGCCGATTCCTCCAGCGACTGAGGATCCCGGCGGCAACACCGGGACCGATACCTACGCCTTTGTTGCCGTGACTCCCGATATCTAGAGGCCTGCCGAGCGCGTTTTTCCTGTCCGAATCAATGGACCGGAGCATCCTCTATTGGAAATGTAGTCACTACTACGATTTATGCCCTGGGGTTGGGGATTCCGGATCCCCTATTACAACGGCGGTTGGATAGCAATCACCAGAGGCGACCTCGATTAGAACACCCTCAAACGATGGGATGGGGGATTAGTTCACTTCGGGTTACGGCGACAACGTGGCCCAGTCGACCGACTGGGGTAGAAGAGGCAGGGGGTTGGACCCGATGACCTCCACATACTTCTGCGCCGCGCCGGTGTTGAATATCACTACCCGCTCGTCAGGGTGGATGGCCTTTTCAGCGACGAGCAGCTCGAGCACGCCGAGGCAGGCACCGGCCTCGGGGGCGAAGGCAATGCCTTCCAGAGCGGCGCCCCGCCGAGCCCATGCCAAGAGAGATTGCTCCGGGCATGCTCGGGCTTGGCCGCCCGACTCGTTGACGGCGTCGATGATCATGAAGTCGCCGACCGCGGCCGGCACCCGCAATCCGCTGGCCGCGGTGGCCGCGTTGGGAAACGGCTCGGCGAACCGCTCGCCTGCGGCCCAGGCCGTGCTGATGGGCGCGCATCCGTCCGACTGGCACGAGATCATCCTGGGCCGACGCTGGTCGGCTAGCCAGCCGATCTCGGCCAGCTCGGCGAACGCCTTCCACATGCCGATAAGGCCCGTGCCGCCGCCGGTTGGGTAGAGGATCACGTCGGGAAGGGACCAGTCGAACTGCTCAGCGAGCTCGAGGCCCATGGTTTTCTTGCCCTCGATCCGGTACGGCTCCTTGAGGGTGGACACGTCGAACCAGCCCATCTCCGCGGTTCCGTCGCGCACGACGGCGCCGCAGTCGGTGATGAGGCCGTCGACCAGCCAGGCCCGGGCCCCGTAGTAGGCGGCCTCGTACTGGTTGACGATCGGGGTATCGGCGGGCATGAACACAAACGCCTCCATGCCCACCCGGGCGGCGTAGGCGGCCAGCGCGCCGCCGGCATTGCCGGCCGTAGGGATAGCCACCCGCTTGACGCCGAGCTCGTTGGCCCGGCTGATCGCCATGGCGAGGCCCCGGCTCTTGAACGAGCCGGTGGGGAGTTGGGATTCGTCCTTCACCCACAGGTCGTTCAGACCGAGCGCATCACCGAGTCGCTCGCACTTGAGCAGCGGTGTCATGCCCTCGCCGAGCGACGCGATCTTGGAGTCGTCTTCCACGGGCAGGAGCTCCCGGTAGCGCCACATGGTTGGTTCTCGACCGGCGACCGCCTCCTTGGACATGGCCGCGCCCACGGCTTCGAGGTCGTAGCGGACCCACAGCGGCCGACCCTCGTGGAGGGTCTGAATCTGATCGTGGGGCAGGCGGGTGCCATCGATGGCCGCCTCGAGATGGGTGACGTAGCTCACCGGCTTCCTCCTCACGCTCTCGGGCGTTCGTGGACGGGATCGAACATGGGCTCGGCTTGCACCACCGCGGGGGAGCGCACGCCGATCACGTCGATGGCCAGCTCCGTGCCGGGCTCGGCGTAGTCGGGGACGACATAGCCCATGGCGATGTTGGTGTTCATGGTGTGCCCGTACCCGCCGCTGGTGACCACGCCGATCAGGCAGTCGCCGGCCCAGATGGGATCGCCGGTGTGGGCGGCTGCTTCGTCGTTGGCGACCTCGAGGGCGACAAACCGGCGCCGGTCGCCAGCGTCGCGCTGAACGATGATGGCGTTGCGACCCCGGAAGTCCTTGTTCAAGTCGACGAAGCGGTCGAGCCCGGCCTCGAGCACCGTGAATTCGGTGTGGATGTCGTGCTTCCACACCCGGTAGTTCTTCTCCATTCGCATCGACTCGGTGGCCAGCAGGCCGAAGTTCACCATTCTGAGCGACTCACCGGCGGCCCACAGCGCCTCGTAGACATCAATCGAGTGCTCGATTGGGAAATGGAGCTCCCAGCCGAGCTCGCCGGTGAAGCTCAACCGAAGGGCCCGCACCGTGAGGCCGCCGATGCCGATCTCGCGGGTCGACAGCCACGGGAACGACTTGTTGTCGAGCGGGTGATCGGTGACCGAGCCGAGCACGTCGCGAGACCGGGGACCGGCCACCATGAGGGCGTTGTGAGTGTGGCTGAGGTTGGTGATGGTGACGGCGGCCGGAGGGTCGGCCTCGTTCAAGATGTCGAGGTCGTGCCACTCTGCCAACGCCGCGCTCAACAGCCAGAAGTGGTCCTCAGCGAGCCGCACCATCGTGAACTCAGAACGGAACCGACCCTTATCGTCGCTAACGTAGGCCAGGGCGCTGCGGCCGATGGCCGGCAACCTACCGGCCATCAGGTGGTTGAACCACTCATCAGCCCCCGATCCCTCGACCTCGAAGCGGGTGAAGCCCGAGATCTCCACGATGCCGACGTTGTTGCGCACGGCCCGGGCCTCGGCGCCCACCTGGTGGTGGAAGGTCGAGAAGCGGAACTCCGGCACATGCTCGAAGTCATTCTCGGCCGGGTGGAAGTACAGAACCCGTTCCCACCCGTTGAGCGCCCCGAACTCGGCGCCCTTGGCCGCCAGCACGTCGTATAGCGGGGTGTGCTTCGCCTTGCGGCCCGCGGGCCGGTGCTCGTCGGGACGGTGGAAGACGAACTCGCGCTGGTACTCCTCCACCGCCTTCGCCGAGGCGTAGGCCTCGTCGGCGTACTGGGTAAAGCGGCGGGGATCCAGACACCAGGAGTCCCATTCGGACTCACCGTCGACGATGATCTCAGCAAGGACCTTGCCGAGACCGCCGCCCTCGCCGATGCCGGCCCGTATACCCAGCATGGCGTAACCGTTGCGAACGCCGGGCAGTTTGCCCACGATGGGGACGCCGTCGCCCGAGTAAGCGATCGGACCGTTGATCACCGAGGAGATCCCCGCGGTCTCAAGCACGGGGAGGCGCTTCATAACCCGCTCCATGTTGTCGGCGATCCGGTCGAGGTCGGGCGGCTCGAGCTTTCCGGCGAAGTCGTCGGGGATGTGGTCGCGACCCCAGGTCTTGCAGCCTTGCTCGTAGATGCCCACCAACAGACCGTTGTGCTCCTGGCGGCTGTAAAAGTCGTCGCCGGGGTCGCGGATGAGCGGCACCCGCTTGTTAAGGGCCTCGAGTTCGGGCAGCTCCTCGGTGAGGAAGTACTGGTGTTCCATCGACGACACCGCCGACTCCAACCCGTAGAACTTGCCGATCTGATGCACTCGGTACCCACCGGCGTTCACGAAGCTCTCGCATTCGATGTCGCCCTTGTTGGTGCACACGAGCCAGCCTTCGGCGGTGGGTTCGAGGCCGATCACCTCGGTGTGGCGGAACACCTGCCCGCCGTTGCGGCGTCCGGCCTTGCAGAGGCCGTTGACCAGGCCGGTGGGGTCGATGTCACCGTCGACGGGATCCCACAGGCCACAGGTAAGGCCGGCAACGTCGAGCAGCGGATGGGCTTCGGCCATCTCTGACGGGCCGAGCACCTCGAAGTCCACGCCCATCCCCTTGGCCATGCCCACGAAGTGCCGGTAGCCGTCGAGATCGGACTGGTCGTAGCCCAGTCGGATCCCACCGTCGTCGCGACGGTACGTGATCGGCGCCTCGGGGTCGGCGGCTAATCGCGTGTAGAGCTCGACCGAGTACTTCTTCAGCCCGACCATGGTCTGGACCGCGCCGAACTGGGTGACTTGGCCGGCAGCGTGCCAGGTGGACCCTGATGCCAGCTCGTCGCGCTCCATGAGCACGACGTCGGTCCAGCCGTGCTCGGTGAGGTGGTAGAAGGTGCTGGCACCGCCGACGCCGCCCCCGATCACCACAACTCGTGCTCGACTTGGAAGATTGCTCACGCTTGACTCGTCCGCACCGTGGTCGCCAGAGCCCCCCGGATGATCTCGGCCACGACCTCGCAGTCGTCAAGCGACATGGTGAGAGGAATGCGCATGTCGCAGAGACCCTTGAGCACTGTGGCGGTGGCGTGCAGCGTCTGCTCGCTGGCGAATCGCCAATGGTCGTATCGGCTGGTGAAGCCTTCCGGTTCCAGCTGGCCGAACCACTTCACATGCACCCCATGGCCAGCAGCCAGCGCGAGCCACGCCGTCATCGCCGTGTTGTCCAGGCCGTCGACCGAGAATTGAATCGAAGAGGCGACATATTGCTCCTCAGCGCGGCGCGGCGGCACGCGAATCATCGGATCGGCGTCGAGAAGCTCAGCCAACCGGCCGTACCGCTCGTTCCACAGGAGAGCTCGCTGCTCGAGTATGTCGAGCTGGGGGCGGGCGATGGCGGCGGCCAATGCCGACATCCGCATCGACAGGTTGGGCGTTGAATACCGATGCCGCTCGATCACTTCTGGCGGCGGTGGGGTGCCGTGCTGGGCGTGGAGCATGTACGAGCCGCTGAAGAGGATGGCCTGGGCCGCCACATCGTCATCGTCGGTGACCAGCAGGCCGCCCTCGCCGGAGTTCACATGTTTGAACGTCTGGGTGGAGAAGCAGCCAACCGCACCGAACGTGCCTGACGGGCGGCCTCCCCAGCCCGCTCCCATGGTGTGGGCACAGTCTTCGATCACGGTCAGGTTGATTTCGGCCGCCACTTCCATGAGTCGGTCCATGTCGGTGATGTGGCCTCGCATGTGCGACAGCATCAGCACCTGTGCCCCCGAGCGTTGGGCCGCAGTGCGCAGATGCTCGAGGTCGATCTCATAGTCGGGGGTGATGCCCACGAAGACGGGATCGCCACCGGCGTGGACGATCGCGCCGGGCACCGGTGCCAGGGTGAAGGCGTTCATGAGCACCGGTGCGCCCGGATCCACGCCAACCGCCATGAGGCTGACCGCGAGCGACGCTCCACAGCTGTTGAAGGCGATGCAATATCGACGGCCGACCAGCCGGGCGAAGGCCAACTCCAATTCGGCCACATCCATTTCCCCGGCGCCGGTCTCGCCGTAGCGGAACAGCCGCCCCGACTTCAGGATTTCGTTGGCCCGCTGCACCCCCGCGGCCGGGATCGGTGGCGGAGACGTGAAGTCAAGTTCGATTGTGGGGATCGTCGTCATCCGCCCTTCTTACGGCGAGTTCGCCAATGCGGAGGGAGGGGGATTCGAACCCCCGGGACCCCGGAAGGCCCTACGGCTTTCAAGGCCGTTGCAATCGTCCGCTCTGCCATCCCTCCGAGGGGGAGATTACTTGTCTGAGAGCGATGCTGAAGAGGTGGATTACGCCCAAGAGTTCCAGGCGATGATCTCGTCGGGGTCCTTGCGGGCGGGGGGTTTGAGGTCGTCGCCTAGCAGGTAGGCCACCGGAATGAGGCACATTTGGAGGTAGTCGTCGGGGATGGCCAGCAGGTCGGCCACCTCGTCGGCGGCCAGCAGGTGGGCGGTGGTGAAGGTGGAGGCCAGGCCCCGGCTGTGCAAGGCGAGCTGGAAGCTCCACACCGCGGGCAGGATGGAGCCGAACAGGCTGGCCGTCCAGGCGAAATCCAGGTCGGTGTCGAGCCGGCCCCGTATGCATGGGATGACCAGGGCGGGCACCTCGTGGAAGCGCTCGGCCAGATACAGCACCGCCTCGGAGTGGCGAACGCCGGCGGAGTCCCCGTCGGCCCGCCGCCGGTCCAAGTTCTCCTGCATAGGCGGGACGATGCCCGCCAGGTAATGATCGGCGATGGCCGCCCGGCGTTCGGGGTCGGTCACGATTACCCAGCGCCAATCCTGAGCGTTGGAGGCGTTGGGAGCATACGCAGCTAGGCGCACGCACTCCCGCAATACGTCGGGATCCACCGGCCGGTCGAAGTCCAACCGCCGCCGCACCGAGCGAGTGGTGGATAGCAGTCGATCGGTGATTTCGGTGTCGAAAGGGGTCATGTCATCGGATCGTAGAGGGTCATCCGGCAATCCAAAGGGCCAGGCCGAAGGCGAACCGCTAGGGTGGAGGGGCCTGGAGAGGTGGCCGAGTCCGGTTGAAGGCGCTTCCCTGCTAAGGAAGTAACTGCCGCAAGGTGGTTCGTGGGTTCGAATCCCACCCTCTCCGCTGACCGGTTGTGCCGCACGGCGTCGTGAAGCGTCATAGGGGAAACATAGACCCTGGTCGAATGGCGTTTGCGGTTCCACAAGGTGCCACCGGGTATCGCACAATCCCCCGCCGAAACTGATAGAATAAGTGATAACGGAATTCGGGACACGGAGGCGTCGGCATGGCAGGAGCACAGAGGCAGGGGCGGCTTAACGCCCGGCTCGTCGAAACGATAGCGGAGCCCGGGCGGTACAGCGACGGGCGCGGGGCCCACGGATTAAGCCTTCTGGTCCGCGAGACCAGCGACGGCCGGCTCGCCAAGACGTGGTCGCAGCGCATCACCTTAGGCGGGAGGCAGACCAATTTAGGCCTCGGCCCCTACCCGGTCGTCACCCTCGCCGAGGCGCGCGACAAGGCGCTTGATAATCGGCGGACCGTCCACGGAGGCGGCGACCCCCGGAGGGGGGACGAGCCCACATTCCGGGACGCGGCCGAGGCAGTCATAGAGTTCCGAAGGCGCGGATGGTCCGACAGCGGCCGCTCAGAGAAGCAGTGGCGCGGCTCGCTGGAGCGCCACGTGTTCCCGAAGATCGGCGACAAGAGGGTGGGGGAGATAACCACCGCAGACGTGCTCGACGTCCTCCTGCCGATCTGGCACGAGAAGTCCGAGACCGCCAGAAGGGTCCGGCTCCGGATCAGGGCCGTCATGGACTGGGCCATCGCCAACAGCCACCGGAGCGACAACCCCGCGGGCGAGGCGCTCTCGCCGGTGCTGCCCAAACAGGCCGCGCAGACGACGCACTACCCGGCGCTGCCCCACGAAGAGGTGAAGGGAGCTCTGGAGAAGATCCAGAATTCCGTCGCCCAGGCCCCGACAAGGCTCGCGTTCCGGTTCATGGTCCTGACGGCGAGCCGCCCTGGAGAGGCGCTCGGCGCCACCTGGTCCGAGATCGACCTGCAGGCCAGAGAGTGGGCGATCCCGGCGGAGCGCATGAAAATGGCGGCGCAGCACCGGGTGCCGCTGAGCAAACAGGCGCTGGCCGTGCTGGACGAGGCCCGCTGCCTTCCCGCCGGTCCGGGGCTGGTCTTCCCGAGCGCGACCGGCAGGGAGCTGTCCGACGCGACGATGTCGAAGCTGGCGAGGATGCTCGAGCTGGGCGCCGTCCCCCACGGGTTCCGGAGCAGCTTCCGGGACTGGTGCGCCGACACCGGCGTGGCCCGCGAGGTGGCGGAGGCTTGCCTGGCCCACGCCGTCGCCGGCGTGGAGGGCGCCTACAAGCGGACCGACTTCTTCGACCGGCGGCGCCCGGTGATGGAGGACTGGGCCGCATACGTGACCTGACCCCCAGGGGCACCAGAGGCCCGGGTGCCAGACAGGGCGACTCCGCCGCCCTCGGCAGCTCAGGTGCCGGGCCGGCAGCGTCCCCGGAGTCGCCGCCACTACCGCATGCACGGCAGCCGTCACGGCTGCGAGCTGCGGGGCACCAGACCGCCGCCACGCATTGGCGCATGGCTTCAGCTGATGGCTAGGGCGGGTTGACAAGGAATGGTGGGCTTATGGCCAGGGCAGGCTGCCGGGGCATTCGTAGTCAGGTGGGACATCGACGGGCATGAGGCACGAGATAAGCCGCGATGTCTGGGTTCTTCCGCAGCCGCCCATGAGGGCTATCGCCGGCAGGCCGGCGACTATGACCGCGGCGATAGCGGCGATTACGGCGACCCCCTAGTAGGCGTTTGGCAGTGCCTCTTGGCTGTTGATGAGTTCCTGCTGCTCGGCGATCAGGGATTCTTGGGCTGACATCATCCCGTACCGGCTGTTAGCCGACTGGGCAGAAGCCGTCCCGGCGATACAGGCGACAGCAAGAACTACAGCGACCAAGGTCTTGGGGAAATGCGCGGCGGAATTGTAGAACAACCGTACGAGCATGAGAACAATTGGCAAGTTTGTCAACACGCCCTAGGCAAGCTGATGCGTGAAGGTCGCAGCCTGGGCAGTTGCAGTCGCTGGCGTTGCCTTTGCGGTGCTCTGGTGGCAGGCGCGGTCCTTCCTGGCCGTTGGGGTTGCCGCAGCAGCCGAAGATCACCGTCGGCCCGACACCGTCGCCTAAGCTGGGAGTTGGCGATATCTGGATCAGGTCAACTGCAATGCGATTACAGGCAGACGGCGGTGAAGATGCGTTGGAGTTGGTTGAATTGCTCTAGTCCGGTGCGCGTGTGGGCGGCTCTGTCGGCGCTTAGACCACCTCTAAGGGAGATTTCGACAACGGCATCGATGGTAGCGGTGACGCTCGTCAGAAGCTGGGATATGCGCTCTGATTCGAGTGTGGGGATGATCGACGAGAGGATTTCTGCGTAGACGGTGAGCTGCTCCATGACTGCTGCGCCGGTAGTGCCCGGCGGCAGGGCGGGAACATGCACGCCGGCAGCCGGGATTCTCGCGAAGAACTCAAGATAGGCCACGACCGAGGCGGCGGTCTCGGTTTCGGCGAGCCAGCCAGAGCACATGCCGATCACATCGGCCTCCTCCAAAGGAGTGAGCACCAATCCGCACCGATCGGGCACGACTCGCGTGTCGATGCCGAACAAGCAACGGTACTCGTTCAAAAGCTCCTCTTGCGCTTCGATCAGCTCCCGCTGCTCTGCGATCAGCACCTCCTGAGCCGCTATCAACTCGCCACGCGAGTCCGACGACTGAGCGGAGGCCGCCCCCACCCCCAAAACAGCAACCACAACAACTACAGCAAAGACTCTGATGTTCATCGCCGCAAACTACTACCCTGAGCCAGCACGAGGGCTGCCAACGTCACCTCATTGGACGCATGGTGTCGGACGGGCTAGAGAACGCTGTTGTCGATGCGGACTGGGTCGCTCAGCGCCATGCCGAAGCCTCCTGTCGTCATCTTAGAAGACCGCAGAGACGACACGAGCGCCTCGGAAGACGGCCGCCTGCCCGACCACGAGGCCGATATCCCGGCGGCGGGCGGCGACTAAGTGCGAGAGCCCGCGCAAGGGGCAAACCCGCGAGGGGTGCCGTCGCGCGCTCGCTGCAACGGACAAAACGGCAACGGCTTCCCCTGGTTGAGAGTCTGAGACTCAGCAGGACTAGAGCGCGGAACACCGGATTCTGGAGTGGACTCCCCCGATCTTGGAGTGAACCGGTGTTTCCCCAGGTCAAAAAACACATTGCAGGCAACTCGCCCGGTCTGCCTGCCTTTAGCTGCAAGACTTCCTCAATTGTTCAGATCCGTGCGCGCAAGCGCTGGGAATTGACAAGCCTGTCTTGCTGCCTCTTACAGTGTCCCCCTTGTTCGTTCTCAGTTCCGCGAATCCCGCGAGTGGGTTTGGGCAGAGTGATTGTCTCTGAGCGGATTGGGCAATTCCTCCGCGACCATCCTGCGGGAAGGCTGATCGTGGTGGTGGGCTATGCCAGCCCAGCTGGGTTGGCCTGGCTTGAGCCGAGGACACAGGGCCGTCCAGTGTCATTGCTGGTCGGGAACACCCAGAAACGCTACTGGTCGAATTTCTCAATGGAGGACGCGGAAACCGCCATGAGATTCCTGTCCCGGCCAGACGTGAAGGTCCGCAACTGGTATCGGAGCAGAAGGGCCAAAGAGGGGCCAGCGATGGTTCACATGAAGGCGTGGGTCGTGGAATCAGACGGCGTTCCGGTGGCGGCACTTGTCGGGTCGGCCAATCTGACCAAGAACGGGTTGGAGGCGAATGTCGAGATCATGGTTGAGGCGACCGGCGATGATCTGATCCGTACTTGGGGGGAGGTCAGAGGGCTTCACGAGAAGGGCTGGGACAGCTCTGATCGGCTGGCAGGCTACATGAGCGCAGAACCTGGGGCAGGCCCACAAGATCCCAAAGCAGAGGCCGATGAAGTCCAAGCAGAGCCAACCGGCGTGGAGGCTGCTAGCAGCGGGGAATCCTGGAAGCCTGACCCGACTGGCCGCAATCATTATCGCTGGTGGGATGGCAGCAGATGGACTTCATACGTTGCCAACGAAGGCCGGATGACCGCAGACCCTGTGTCCAGGGGTGATATCGGGGGCCGCAAAGAGACGACCACCAGGCACGTCAGAACAACCGGGACGATTGGGTTCCTTGATCCGCCACCCCGAGACAGGCGAGCAGCTGAGTTCCTCTTGGAGTGCCTGCTATTCTTCGTGACCCTGGTCATCGGCTGGGCCATCTGGTCGCTGGTCGCCTACGGCCAGGGGCAGACCCCAGCCAAGCAGATACTCAAAATGCGCGTCGTGAGGGTCAGCGACGGGTCAACGGCAAGCGGCTGGCGCATGGCCGTTCGAGAGATCTTCTTCAAGTCGGGCTTCTGGTTCGCCTTTCTCGTCGCCACCCCTTTCCCCAGTGTCGCCGCGATCTTCTTCGGACTGGCGTGCATTTGGTTGCTGACTGGCTGGGTTGTAGCGGTACGCGACCCAGCAGGCAGGACCCTCTGGGACAAGATGCTGGGCACAGTCGTAGTCACAAAAACAGCACAGAACTAACCCTTCCTGGTCGGCGGCGTGAACCTCCCCGGGTAATGCGCAGGCTCTGGGTGTCCCTGGGTTTCGCGTAGGCGCGATGTTGGATTCACGCTGCTGTTGTTTGTTGGTGTCGAGTTTCGAACTCGACTGGTGTGTGCATGCTAAGCGATGTGTGCCGTCGCTGGCGGTTGTGCCAGATCTCGAGGTATTCGAAGATGGCGTTGGCCAGCTCGATGCGGGTTCGCCAGCGTTGGCGGTCGAGGAGCTCGACCTGCATTCGTGACCAGAACGACTCGATCATGGCGTTGTCGAAGCAATCGCCGATCGAGCCCATTGACGGCACCAGACCGGAGTCGATGGCCCGTCGGGTGAAGGCCCATGAGGTGAACTGCGTGCCCTGGTCGCTGTGGATCACGGTCTCGCCTTTGGCCGGCTGCCGGCCGTCTATGGTCATTCCCAGCGCGTTGGTGACCAGCGCGGCGGTCGGCCGGGAGTCGATCGACCAGCCGACGACCCGGCGGCTGAACGCGTCGAGCACGACCGCGCAGTAGACCTTGCCCTCCCGGGTGGGGTGCTCTGTGATGTCGGTGACCCACAGGCGGTCCGGCTCAGAGCGGGTGAAGTCGCGGTCGACGAGGTCCGACGCCGTCGCAGTGTTGGGGATCTTGCGGTACTTGGGGCGGCCCGAAACGCCCCGCAGCCCGGCCCGGCGCATCAGATTCTCGACCGTCTGGCAGCACACCGCGATCCCCCGGCCCAAGGTGAGCTCGGCATGCACGCGCTTGGAGCCATAGGTCTTGCGAGAATCGGTGTGGACCTCGCTGATGACGTCGGTCAGCTGTGCCCAGCGGATCGAACGGGCTGACGGCGGCCGCCTCAGCCAGCTGTAGTACCCAGACACCGACACCCCCAACAGCGGACAGGCCCTCTCGATCGGAAGTGCTTCCGCGGCCATCACACCGATGGCCGCGAACCGTCTTTTGGGTCGGCATCACCCCTCAACAGCTCCGTCGCCCGACGGTGAATCGCCAACTCCGTCTCCAGCTCGCGCACCCGCTTTCGCAGCGCCGCCAGCTCAGCCTTCTCAGCAATCGTCAACCCCGCGTCTGTGCCGGCGTCGATGCGCGCCTACCGCCGCCACGTGTAGATCGACTGATCGCTGATCCCCAACTCCGCGGCGACCTGCGCGACCGGCCGGCCCGCCTCCACCAGATCGACCACACGCTGACGGAACTCCGCCGGATAACCCCTCGGTGCCATAGAACCTCCCACGGTCCATGACAGCAGAATCCAACATCAGCCCTACGCAAAACCCGTGGAGCACCATTCCCGAGTTCGTTACAGAAAAGGACAATCCCTTTGCCAGTGATTTGTTGGACCGCGGGCAGCGGATGAGGCTGCTTTGCGACTTTGCCAGATCGGTCTCCGACTATGAGACCATCGCCGTCGATGGGGGGGGACTGGCAAGACTGCGTTTCTGAAGATGTGCAGGGCATACCTAGAACAACAGGAATTCCGGGTCGCCGAGTTCAACGCCTGGGGCTGCAGGCAAGATCCGCTATCGCGCCGAGCATGGCGCGGCCAACCCCCTAGGCACTCAGACGTCGCGAAACGGTCCGCGCAAGATGGAGCGCCCCGAGTGGCTGGGGTCGCCGTCGCGGGACTCGATGCTGATGTCCACAACGTAGTAGCTGTCGGGGTCATAGCCTTTTGGCACCTCGAGGCTGCCGGGATCTTGGAATCCGACCACGCCGAGCGATACCAAATCGGAGACTCCGCCGTCGGGGCCGGGTCGGATGAGCCAGACCTCGAGGTCGGCGCCGGCGCCCGGTGCTGGGAGCGAAGCGTCGACGATCTCGACGGTGTGGCGATCTCCGTGGTCGACGAGGTTGGCGCCGGCATGTGCCTGCGCGCCGATGGGATCGAAGCTGCCGGGGTCGTGGGCCAGGTCGGCTGCGGCGACAACAGGGGGAGAGTCCCCTAGCAGGACCGCAACGGTCGCGGCCGTTCCCGCAGCAATGAGCATGACCGCCGCAGCGGCTAGGGCTGCCCGGCGGATTCTGCGGCGACGCGACTGGAGGTCGGCGGCCGCGCCAGGAGCGCGGGCGGGCCCACCGACCGCCTCCTGAATGCCGTCCCACACGCTGAGGGGGGGTTCCAGCAACTCGATTTCCTCAGCGCCCATGTCCCTCAGCGCCGCCTCGATGTCAGAGTCTTCCCATCTTCTGCGTTTCTCACTCATGCGCCGACTCCAGTTGACGTCGGATCTGCGCCAGCCCCCTGCGCAGGTCGCTTTTGACGGTGCCGATCGGCATACTGAGCCGGTCGGCTATTTGATGGTGGGTGAGGTCGTCGAAATATCGCAGCTTGATCACGCTGCGTGCCCGCTCGGGCAGGCGAAGGAGAGCCTCGGCGATTATCAGCCTTTCGCCGGTCTGCTCGATTTGCGACTCCACCGCGGATTCGGCGTGTTCGTGGCCACCTCGACGTGACGCATGGCGCTGTTCGGAGCGGAAGTGGTCGACAATGCGGTTCTTGGCGATACCGATCAGCCAGCCGGCAAGTGTGCCTCTTTCAGGCTTGAACTGCGCCCGGTTCCGATACGCCCTGATAAACACCTCCTGGGTGATGTCCTCGGCCAGGGATTCCCCCACCGCCCGGCGGCAGAACGTGTATACGAGGCCGCCATGCAACGCGAAGGCACCCTCGAGCGCCCGCTCACCCCCCTCAGCGAAGCTTCTTTCCACGCCGTCAACAGGAAGGCTCGCAGAACAGCCCACGAGCCAACCGTAGCAACGCGACTCGGAAGTGCTGGAGTCTGAGCATCCACAAAGCCTGTCCGGCATAGGGGGCTGCGGCGGGCGGAAGCCGGAGGGGGACGGCCATCCGCCCGCCGAGACCAAAGCCCTTCTACGACGAGGGTGGTATGAGGACGGTGTCGATGACGTGGATGATGCCGTTGGACGCCTCGATGTCGGCGGTCACCACGGTGGCGTCGTTGACCATCACCGTGTCTCCGTCGACGGCGATCGAAACCTCAGCGCCTCCGACAGTGGCGACGCTCTGGCCGTCCAACGTGACGACCACCTCGGCGGGAGCGGCCACCGGCAGCACGTGGTAGGCGAGCACCGCGCCCAACAGCTCTGTGTCGCCCAGCAGCTCTTGCGCGGTCATGCCCAACGCGGCCAGCGCCGCGGCGAACGCCTCCTCAGTGGGGGCGAACACCGTGAACGGGCCGGGCCCGCTCAAAGTCTCCACCAAACCGGCCGCCTGCACCGCGGCCACCAGAGTCGGGAAGGCACCCGACTCCACAGCAACCTCCACAACCGTCCCCGCAACTTCAACCTCCACAACCGTCCCCGCAACCTCAACCTCCACAACCGTCCCCGCAACCTCAGCCTCCTCGGCCATCTCCTCTGCGGGCTCTTCGGCCGGTTCCGGTTGCGGTGCGGCGGGTGGTATGAGGACGGTGTCGATGACGTGGATGATGCCGTTGGACGCCTCGATGTCGGCGGTCACCACGGTGGCGTCGTTGACCATCACCGTGTCTCCGTCGACGGCGATCGAAACCTCAGCGCCTCCGACAGTGGCGACGCTCTGGCCGTCCAACGTGACGACCACCTCGGCGGGAGCGGCCACCGGCAGCACGTGGTAGGCGAGCACCGCGCCCAACAGCTCTGTGTCGCCCAGCAGCTCTTGCGCGGTCATGCCCAACGCGGCCAGCGCCGCGGCGAACGCCTCCTCAGTGGGGGCGAACACCGTGAACGGGCCGGGCCCGCTCAAAGTCTCCACCAAACCGGCCGCCTGCACCGCGGCCACCAGAGTCGGGAAGGCACCCGACTCCACAGCAACCTCCACAACCGTCCCCGCAACCTCAGCCTCCTCGGCCATCTCCTCTGCGGGCTCCGGTTCGCTCTGAGCAGCACTTGTGCCGGCGTCGGTAGATTCTGCGTCGTCGTCATTGCCGCACGCCGCAGCGATCAGCGACAGTGCCAGCAAAGCCGCCAGCAGCGACAATATTTTTCTGGACATGGGGATCCTCCGATTGTTGGACTTCACTGCTCCTATTACGGATTGCACCCCGCATTTGGATGCAGCCGGCTCTATTCGGCTGCATCGCGACCAGCAGCGGCCGTGACCCGACCGGACGCCTTGAGCGTGAAGGCCACTCCAGCGGACGGTGGGCGGTGCATGCCGTTCAAACCGGATTCAGCCAGTACGAGGGCCTAAAGTCGCTCTGGCTCGGTGTGAGACCCCGCCGAGTCTTGTTCTCGGTATTCGGCAGAGGGCGGCGCGCTGCGGGGCGCACGCCGGCGAGGTTCGGCGGTGCGGTCGCGCCGGGATCGACCGATTGCTGTACTTCCTAGGCGCCCTGCCGCGGGGACGGATTGGTGTTTTGCGCCGGCAGGTAGCAGTCCGACGCGACGATGTCGAAGCTGGCGAGGATGCTCGTATTGGGCGCCGTCCCCCACGGGTTCCGGAGCAGCTTCCGGGACTGGTGCGCCGACACCGGCTTGGCCCGCGAGGTGGCGGAAGCGTGCCTGGCCCACGCCGTCGGCGGCGTGGAGGGCGCCTACAAGCGGACCGACCTCCTCGGCCACCGCCGCCCGATGATGGAGGGCTGGGCTGTATATGTGACCTGACTCCCACGGAGCGCCGGAGGCCCGGGCGCCGACAACGGTTCCACCGGTGCCGTCGGAGGCCTAGGTGGCGGGCGGCAGCGTTGGTTCCCGAGCCCAGCGAGTTTGGGCTGCAGTCAATTGTCGTGCCGGTTGCCGGGGACCCGCTTCTTGCCCACCTATCGCGCAATCCCATACGACCGTGCGGTAAACCAGACGGCGACGCGGTATTCGATCACTGAGATACCTCAATGAGAGGAACCGATTCTTAAGAGGCGGGCTGGGGCCCGTAGTCTCGCGCTCGAGACTTCTGTGCGGGAAGCGGCGGGGTAGCGAGTGGTGGTGATCTTGGCGATATTCGGGGCGTTGGCGGTGGCGCTGTCCGTGTCGGCTGTCCGAGCGGTCGCGGGCCGGGGCTGGGATCGGGAAGCTGTCGGGCGTCAGCTGCGTTCAGAGGAGCTGTTTTTCGCTGAGCGTACGGGCGAGTTCATTTCGCGGGCTGACATCGCATGCCTCATGTCTGATTCGGACCGCCCGGCCCGCTCCTACTATCGGCCTGGCTGGTATCGGCTGGCGAGCCTGCTGGGCAGCGCGCGGGTTCCAGCTGAGGTCGGCGGGCTGGCCGACCGGTGCTTCGCGCGATGGCGCCGACACAATCTGCGGGCATGGGAGCAGCAGGGCCGACTGGCGCTCGAGAGGGTCCTGGCGGGTTTCGCGGCTGACAAGTTCGTGTCAGCGTCGGACCTGCGGGCTGCGTTGGCGGAGCCTCAGGGGGCCAGGTGGCGGGAGCTGCGCGAGCCGGTGCTGCAGCTGGAGTTCAGCTTCGACTCCGGAGACGTCGGACGGGCCGCCGACAGACTGTTGGCGGGCATCGATGCGGAGCGGCAGCGGCGGAACCATCAGGCGTGCGAAATCAACCTCCAGTCCTATGAGGCCCTATTCGACGAGATGGAGGGCCGTCTGCTCACTGAGGGGCAACGCCTATCGGCGGTCGTCGACGAGGACGCCGTGCTGGTAGTGGCCGGCGCCGGGATGGGCAAGACCTCGGTGGTGACAGCCAAGGTCCGCTATCTGCTCAGGTCGGGCCTCGCAAAGCCCCATGAGATCCTGGTGTTGGCCTACAACAAATCAGCGGCCTCAGAGCTCAATCAGCGCATAGCCGCCATCTGCGGCGGGCCCGCCCCCGAGGTCCGCACGTTTCACTCCAAGGGCTATCAGATCGCGAAACAGCGATTCGAAGTCGGCCCCGAAGTCTCCGTTTTGGCCCGAGGCGACAATCTGCGGAACTGGGTCGCCAATCGGTTGAACCGCCTTCTCGACGATCCCCGGACCCGCCAGGCCGCGCTGGGCTTTGCCACGACGTTCGGAGGCAAGGGCCTCATCTCCCGTTTCGACGAGCCCGGCGACTTTCCCACTCTTCAGGGGTGGATTGTGAGGTCCAGGCAGGAGCAGAGCGTCTCCGATTGGCTCCACCTCAACGGCTACCGGGCGGAATACGAGAAGCGGTACGCGGAGGATCTCACCATCTCCTACAACCCGGACTGGACCCTCGCCGAGGGGGTGTACCTCGAGCATTTCGGAATCGACCGGCAGAAGAACACTCGGCCCGGCGTCGACGCGGCCGACTACCTGCGGCACATGGCGTGGAAGGAGGACGTCCACAAGGCGAACGGGACGATCATGCTGCGCACCTTCAGCTTCCAGTTCCAAGAGCAGACCTGGCAGCAGGCGCTCTCCGCCCAGCTCGCCGGCCTCCCCCGCAAGGCCCCCGACTGGGACCCGCGGCGAGGCGAAGCCGCGGAGACCATCGGCAGGTATGTGCGCGAGGCCGCCGCAGTGTGCGCGAGGTTCTTGGAGCTGGCCAAGAACGCCGGCATGGACCCCTTAGCGATCCCCATTGCCCCGGACGCCGACAGCAGCCTGCGCGACCGGCTCTCCCTGTTCCTACCGATCTTCGAGAGGCTCGCCGACGAATACCAGAGGGAACTGCAGGAAACGGAATCGATCGACTATGCGGACATGTGCAACCTCGCCATCAAGGAAATCGATCAGGGCGACTTCAACTCTAGATACAAGTACATCCTCGTCGACGAATTCCAGGACATCACCCGGTCCAGGGCCGAGATGCTCGCCGCGCTCCAGCGGTCCTCTCCGGGGTGTCGGGTGTTCGCAGTCGGCGACGACTGGCAGTCCATCTACCGGTTCGGCGGCAGCGACCTCCCGATCATGACCGACCAGTTCGAACAATGGTTCGGCACCGCGGCCACCACCAAACTGGACGTCTCGTTCCGCTACACCCCGTCCATCGCGAGGGTCGCATCCGAGTTCGTGAACGCCAACCCCGATCAGATCCCCAAGAACGTCGAGGCCTCCCAGCCTGAGGACCCGCCCGGCATAGTCGCCGTCCACTACCGGCCGGCCAGTCGGCGCAGCCGCCGTCGTTCAACCCGGGCCGCCAGGCCATCCCTGTCGCTGGAGCGGGCGATGGAAGTAGTCGCCGCGGACATCGACAGCGACATCGCCCGCCGCGGCCGCACCAGCGGGGCGACCGTCCTGCTTTTGGCCCGGCAGGGGAAATGGGCGGAGTACCAACAGCGCCTGCAGCCCAGCAGGGCAACCGTCAGCTTCTCGACAATCCACTCGGCCAAGGGACTCGAGGCCGACTACGCAGTCGTCATCGGCCTGACCTCAGGGCGCGACGCGTTCCCGTCCGACATTGCCGACGACCCGGTCCTCGGAGCTGTCCGCTCCAGCAAACAAGAGATGCCCTTCGCCGAAGAGCG
This sequence comes from Candidatus Poriferisocius sp., assembly GCA_965208545.1. Taxonomy (GTDB): domain Bacteria; phylum Actinomycetota; class Acidimicrobiia; order Acidimicrobiales; family Bin134; genus Poriferisocius. The sequence goes on from OZ242341.1 coordinate 125,075, forward strand.
CCGGCTCTTCTACGTCGCCCTCACCCGCGCCAAGCGGCGGGCCTACCTGCTCGTCGACGAGGACGACCCGTCGCCATTCGCCGTCGAAGTGCTCCGAATCGGGCAGGCAAGCGGCGACACCCAGATCATGGGCCGATGACCGGGCCGGAATGATGCTGGAGGCTGATAGTGAGGGCGGTCGCCGGCCGAACCGTGGAGCGGCGGGCGGCCTGGGCCGCGGCCTGGTACACCAGGTGCCGCTGGGATTGGCTTTGGATATCGCGGGGTGAGGTCGAGGCATGTGTGGTCACCCGCATGCCGAACTCGCATGGGATTTCGCCTCACGTGGTGAATCCTGCCGCTGTGCGGGCTTGCTCCAGGTAGTCCTGGTCTGATCCAGTCAGGCGGGTCGCCAGCGGAGCCTTCAAACTCTTGGAGTCGCGTGCGGGCTAGGTCTTCTAGGCGGAGAAACTGCGCCCACAGGGTTTGCCGGATTGCCATCCACATCAGTGCCCACTTCCGTGTAGTCGGGCTCGTGTAAGTCGGGGACTATTTCGGGGTGCACCCTTTCCGCAACTTCACGCAGCAGCGGGAGCAGCCCTCGAATCCTTGCCACAGCCCTCCCGTCCTCATCCCATTGCCCACGGCTGTAGGCGGTCCAACTCGCCTCGACTGCGCTGGCGAACTCCCATGCCTTCTCCTGCACCAAACCGGGATCGGCGAGAGTCACCGCACACCTTCCTCAGGCAAAGATCCCCTTACATGGACCCGGGGCAAGCCGATTCGCTAAAGCACCCAGCGAGACTAATCCCTGCAAGCAGCTTCCCTGGACTGCTTTTGACTCGCCGCAACGCAAACAGAATTCGAGCCCTCGTTACTCTCCTGTTAGGACACGCGAAGTCTGACATGGGATGGGAGTACGCAGAGGGCTAACGCAGGAGCATGGGAGATTCCCCGGATCGTCCTAGACGAAGCGCGGAAACGCTGCGTCAGACAATAGGAAGAGATCCGATCCTGGAGGGCGCTCTCCCGAGTAGACGAAGGTCAGGAGGATCGAATCGCCCGCGGGCCAGTCCCATCGGTCTGTGCCTGCGGGCTCGCCACGAACGCCGCGGCGGACGCTGTCGATCGCCCGCTGCCGGAGGCTTTGCGTTCGTAGGCTCCAGCGAGGTCAGGTTATGTTGTCCGTCAAGAGGGCGAACAGGGGGGACACCATTGGCAAAGAAACACCTGGACGATGTCGCTGCCAGCGTTTATCTGGATAAGGGCCGCGACGTGGCGGATACCCGCTGGCTCCTCAACAAGGCTAGGATATCAACGCCGAGCGGACGCAAGAAACGGCAGAGCCGAGAGGTTGCCGAGGCTGTCTTGCGGCACGACCAGCGCGAGCGGGACCGGCTGGAGAAGCATGCCGGGAACTGATGTTCCAACATCAGGCGATCCCCGCTCTGGTTTGGGGTTTGTTGATCATTCTCGCCGCGTATCGGTCAATCAGGCTCGACCTCGCACGGCGGAAGCAGCATATTGCCAGACGGGCAAGGAGCAAAGAGTCTGTTGGAGCCGACGGCCAGGGAGAGGGGTTAACCAAACTGCCCTACCGACCGAGGAACCTGAAATCTGACAGTGTTTATGGTCCGCCACACCTTCCACTTCTGGGAGGGGCTGTCGTGGTTGATTCACTTGGAGTTTCCCCGTTGGCTGGTCATGCACCTAGGCCGCGGGTACCAATAGCGCACATTCCTCGCATTGGCCAAGACCCTCTGCGCAGGTGGGATCAAATGTGGGAGCAGCTTCATCGCCGACAATTGCAACCACCCACCACCTGCGGAAACGGGAAAACTGCCGTTTCCTGTAGAGGAGTAGAACTGAATGATCTGCTGTCAACCATGCACATTGACCAGCTAATCAAGCGTCATTTCTCTTGCATCTAGCCTGGGTAGCTGCTTCAGCCAAGAGCCAGACCGATCCCCGGGCTTTCGCCAAGGCATCATGATCCGCCCCAGGGTTGGCGGGCCAGAACGATTCCGCAGACTGACTCGGCTCCCCATTCCCGAAGTAGTCGGGCGACAGCGTTGAGTTGTAGGCCAGTCGTGCAAATGTCGTCGTAGATCACGATCTGTTTCCCGTCAATAAGCTCTGGGCGCAACAGCCGAAGAGCATTGGCATGTTGTAAGGCTGCGTGACGCTTTTCGGCAAGGGTTCTCCCCGCCGATTGAGGAGTGGTCTCCGGTTTGTCGAATGCAGGGCTGTCGATGTTGTCGAATGGCCACCAATCCAAGAAATCCTGGACCCGCGCGGACTTCAGGACTCGGGCTATGTGGTCTCGATCGGAACCTGACGGGTTGGCCACGATCAAGTCGACGTCTGCAAGGTTCCAGTGGTTTTCGAGATGGCCAATGAGGAGGCGGGCAAAGATTTGAGCCCAGCCGTACTTGTTTTCGTACTTGTACCGGTGCACGATTTGAGGAAGCGGGTCGACAAAGAGGGTTATGGCCTCAATCCGCTCGATGAAGACTTCGCCTTCTTGGCCATTGCACAGCCGGTTGCGGCAGACGTCTCCTTCCCGTTCTTGCCAGCAGATCGGGCAGGGGTCCGTGATTGCTCTCAGGGAATCTGACGCACAAGCCACGCAAAGTGACCAAGGTCCGTGCTGGACGTAGGGACAGAACTCGCAGTTGGGAAAGTCTTCGCGGTCCGCGGGTTTGGGCATGGGTCTGCGTTACAGCATCGAGGGCTGTAGGAGGAGCTCCCCGCTGGCTGCGTGCAACCTCTCCGGTTCGGCAAGCAAGCGCACGATGTCTTCGACGACCTCGACTTCGGTGGCTTGATTAGCGTCGACCATGGCCTTGGCCCAATCCTGCTCTGTGACCAAGGACTTGATGAGAAATGCTCGTTTGCCGTGCTCATAGGCCAAGCGGGCCTGCATCTTGGCGCCGGAAGTCTTGGACGCCTCGATGACAACCGTGCCTTGCGAGATGCCTGAAGTGACCTCGTTGCGCTTTCGGAAAGTCCACTGTGCCGGTTGCGCCGTCGGGAAGAACTGGGAAACCACCAGCCCGCCAGCCGAGAGAATCTCGTCGGCCAATTCAACGTTCGACTTCGGATAGACCCTGGTGATGCCAGTGCCAAAGACCGCGATAGTCCGCCCTCCGCAGGCGACGGTGGCCCGGTGGGCTGCACTGTCTATGCCCTCAGCAAGACCAGAGGTGACCGCAATTTCCCTCTCGGTGAGAGCGCCCGCCATCCGCTCAGCGCGGCTGATTCCCTCAGGGGACGCCTCGCGAGTGCCGACTACCGCTACCGACCTAGCATCACGGACAGCGTCGAGCACCCCGCGGTAGAACAAGAACGGCGGCAAGTTGTGGATGAAGCGGAGGTTCAACGGATAGTCATCGTCGAAGACAGTCGTCAGCTTGGCTCCCACTGCATCGGCCGCCTCGATCTCACGGTCGGCCTGAACGAAGGCCGCGGCCCACTGGCTATCCGTTGCAGTGGCTGCAACCCAACCTGTCTTGTGCGCCCGTGCCCCGGCCTCGATCACCTCGCCGCTCAACAGGCCGCCCAGTGATTGCTCCCGGTATGCCTGACGGGCAATCACCCCCCAGTCGCATCGGTCTTCGGCCACCGTCAGACTGCACAATGCGAGAAGATCGCGCTGCTGTGGCGTTGTTCCATCCATTGAGATCCCCCTACTCGTCGAACGTCTTCAAGGGTCCAGCCCACTTGGCTGACTTCAGACTATAAGCACGAACGGTGACAATTTGGAACCCAATCACTGGCCGAGCCCGCAGCGACTTCGACCTCGACCCCCCCACCCCGCCCACCGGCTGCACCCACAGACGATGGACCGCATCGGTGGCCATCGAACAAGACGGCGCCGGCGGCAAAACCAGCGGCGCCGCCCTCGGCCATCTCGACCCGTAGCCGCTCAGAGCCACCCCAACCACAGACACAACATCTGTCTAGGCCGCTGCGCCACCGACAACGCCATGCCTGTGCTCCAAACGATGGGCTGGATGACCGATATTCGGAGGATTTGTACATAAAGTGAATGGTGACGGATGACCCAGAATCCGCCTCTAGGACTCTGGGCCGTGGTCCCCCATTGAGGTCGCTCAGCGCGCGATCCTAATGAAAGTGGGTCGGCTGGCACGATGAGAAGGGGCCCGGCTCGGCCCCGCCGGATCCGAACACGCAATGTGCCGGCGCATCGGATTCGACATTGCCACATGGCGACTGGGAGGCATCGTGCTTTTTGAGAATGGTGAATTGCCCGACGGATTGATTCGGGCCCATGAGGCGGGACGACTTGTCCTATTCGTCGGATCGGGCGCCTCGATGGGGGCGCCTACGAGCCTCCCCGATTTTCGAACTCTGGCCGAGCTCGTCATCAAGGGGCTCGGGTCGAGCCGCGAGCTGGGCGAATCCGAAATGCCGGAGTTCGTTCTCGACGAACTGGCCGAGGCCGGTCTAGGAGTGCACGCGCAGGTGCACAGGATTGTCTGCGGGTCGTCCGAGTCGAACTCGACGCACCGCGCCATCGCGGCGCTGGCCATGTCGAGCCCGCCCGCTCGGATCGTGACGACCAACTACGACCGGCTCTTGTCCTCCGGCGGTTGCGAGGGCATCCGGGAGTTCACGGCGCCGGACCTTCCCGGCGGCGAAGAATTCGAGGGGATCGTGTATCTGCACGGGTCAGTAGCCCAAGAGCCAGAGAACCTGGTGGTAACCCGTGCCGACTTCGCTCAGGCGTACATGGGGCCGCATTCTCCGACGCTCGCGTTCGTGCACAAGCTCATCACCTCTATGCCCGTGCTGTTCATCGGCTACAGCACCGACGATGTGCTGATGCGATATGTCCTTCAGGCCTCACGCGGCCGCACCGAGCTCTACTCCCTTTTCTGCGGCGAGGGCAGTCCCCACAAAGACGCGCTCGGCGTATTGCGCATCCCCTATAGAAGCCATGCGGAACTGCCGTGTCTGCTCGACGAGTGGGCAGAGTTCACGGGCTCGTCCTGGACCCAGCACAACGAGCGCACTCGTCAAATACTCATGCGCCCAGAGGAAACTGAGGCTATGGCGCCTCACGAAGAGTCATACCTGACACGCGTCGTGACCCATCACAAACTCGTGCTGCAATTCACCAGCCAGGCAAGCGGCGCCAGGTGGCGCCGGTGGATCGTCGATCATCCACAGCTTGACCTGTTCGACTCAGCGCCGACGGCGGGGTCAACGACGCCGCGGCTACAGATGTGGTTTGCCGAACAGTGCCAAGAAAGCGAATTTACGGCAGACGAAGTTGCCGCTCTGTTCGACAGGGACGGCAGACCGCTGCCGGATTGGGTCTGGTTTTTGTTGTTCACCCCAGGCTTATTGCACCGCAATGAGGATCCTGTTGCTGCCAGCAAGGTCTTGGTCGCCCTCGCGGAGGTTGCGCCGCTCTCACACAGGTCGCACTGCATGCGCGCCATCAGCACCATGCTCGCCAAAGAGACGTCACTGCCAGACGAGGCTTTTGTGGAGCTGGCGGCCACGTGGTGTGCGCTCGGCACCAATCTGATCGGTTTCAGAGCCCGCCGACATCACTCCACTGGATTCTGGAAGGACCGTCCCAACCTCGCCGGCGAATTGATGGGCATCGTCGACACTCATCTACGCCGAGCGAGCCGCATGGCGAGCTTCTACGAGGGCTCCGACCCGTCTTCGATGCGGACGACGATTGACGGCCAGACGGGAGGCGACGTCCCGCACCGAGGCCATCTGCTGGTCGACGCTGCCAGGGATCTGATCGCGATCCTCCTTGACACACAGCCGGAGCACGCGCTCGGCTTCCTGCATTCGTGGGCCGACTCGCAGTGGCCAATCCTGAACCGCCTTGCCGAGCTCCATGGTTCCGTGCGGGTTGACGCAGGCGCGCAGCTGCCCGTGCAAACAGGCGACGTGAAGCCTTATCTGCTAGGCATCGACGACGAGGGAGAAGCCCAAAACTGGATCGCTTCTGGGGATCCCGAAGTGGGTCCGGGCTTGGGCTTCGTCCCCATGGGCGACGCCGAACTCGACGAAGACATCGCCCGGCGAAAGGACAAAGAGGCGGTGGCCAGCGCCTTCGCCGAATTCTGCTTCCAAGGTGACGGGCCTGGCGGCGACGAGCCCTGGGGCGGGCTGCGAGCCTTCACCGCCTCCACGCCCGAACCTGACCGGATCGCTTACATCCAAGCCGTGACCAAAGGCCTCTTAGACATGTACCCACCAGAGAGGTCGGACCAATGGCGACGGTGGATGCGCGGCTACTGGGAGCAGCGCCTCGCAAGCGACCCCAGGGCCCTAACCGAGGGCGAAGCCACTGCAATCGCCGACTGGGCCGCAGTGCTCGACGATTCCGACTTCCGCGAAGCCGTCAAGCTCGTAACGTCCACACCGACGGCGTTGAGCCCTCGCTCCAAGCTGCCCGGATTGCTCCTGGATGAGGTGGAAGGCCCCCACCCCGGCGCCGGTGTGATCGACAACTGCCCCCAGCAGGCGGTCGAACTCCTCGCCCACTTGCTCGAGCACACCGAGCCACGAGTGGCTGAGACATTCAGCTTCGCCATGCCCGATGTGGCGCAAGCGCTCAAAGACCGCACAGACAACGCGACATTCGAGCCGCTGAAAGAACAGACCGTCCGACTCGCCTGGAAGCTGGGCTAGCGGTCAAACCGTCGGCCATGCGCCCGCCAGCCGCGAATTCCCGAGCCAATCCCCACCCTCCCACGAGCCCTTCAGCAGGCAACATGCCTCGGCCGGGGCGGCCGGGCAGCAGGTGTCGGCGCGCAGCTGGCCGTCCCGGTCGCCCAACAAGGCTGACCGGCCGGCGGTCACTGTCACAACCTCGATATACCCTCGGCTCATGAGAGCTAGAGGATCCCCTGGACCTGCAGAACACGAGGCCGCCGGTTCCCGGCGTGGCGCTTATGTGCACCGTGATCGGTCGGCAGTGCCAGCACGGAGCGGACTGGACGGCCAACACCTGATTCGAAGGGGGCCAAGATGGGAACGCTGATCCAGCTGGCGGTCTCGGCTATTTTCCGGTGGGCGAGAAGCCGCATCGCAGAAAGAAGGACATTCAGACTGGCCAAACACGGCGTCACCCGCCAAAGGGCCACAGACCACCCGCTGCTCGCCCCGATGCTGCAGCCGTTCACCCCGGTCTTGGACAGCGACGGCCCGACCCTCGCAGCGGCCTACCGGTGCGGAAACGGGGCGCCGCTGGTATACCGCCCGCACGGCAATCAGTTCGTCAACGTGTTGAGGTCCGCGTACTTGCAGTGGCTGGCGGCCGACACCAGGAGGAAACCGGTCTTCGAGGTGGATGGCTGGGGAATACTGCCAGCCAAAACAGCAGGTAACACCTCAATGTATCCGCACAGCTCCGGGGCGATGTTGGAGGTCAGACTCGCCTCAGGGGAGAACTCGCTTCACTTCAAGCACTCGCTGGCAGCATGGCGGAGCCCCACCAAGAGGCTCGTCGCGATCGCAGGCGTCGACGATCTGCGAGACGGGACCGCGAGGGTCCGCTGCATGTACGTCGACGCAACCTCGTTCGATCGCGGCCCCGACGACCCGAAGACGGTGTTGCTCGCCTCGTCCACATCAATGGAGCTCGAAGAGGGATGCATCTTTACCCTCCGCCAAAAGGACGTACCAGCCGAGGCGATTTGGCTCATGTGCAACATGGCGAACGTCAGAGCATCCGCCCAGGACTGGGGGCAGAAGGCCGAATGGCATCAATCCCAACCCAATCCCCAAAGCCCGCAATGCCACGCCCACAAAGAAGCAGTAGACAGGCTCTTGAAAGCAGACAAGGGCCGCAATCGCATGGCGTGGCTGCTGTTCGGCCCCGGATTCTCGGCTGCAATCCTTCTCGCGTCGCTCACCCTCTGGCTGTTGAACGACGAAGGATCCGATCAGTGGGCGACACTCGCAGCCATCTCGGTCATCTGGGCATTCATCACAACAGCGGCAATGATCTGGATCGTGCTCGATATCGCAACCAACCACCTGAGAAAAAAACTGTGGCTTCAACAAGACAAGATGCAGCCCGCGGAATGGACCGGGGGGACACTCAGAGGACTCGCGGTTGGCCGGCTCATGAGATCCGCCCCCAAGATCACAGATACCAACGAACTCCCATCCAAAAGGGCCTAGGAACCCGACGCCGCCAACCAAATCAAGCCGAATCCGTGACCGGGACCCCACACCGACATGGAGGCCAACAGTCCATCCTGAACAAGCAACCAGAGCACAGTCTGGCAACCACAGTGGAGGCAACCCGCCCACCCCCGACCGAAACCGCCATCGAATTCCGGCAGCCCCTATCCCATTGTTCCCTGTAGATCCACCGCACTGAACTCTCAGAATTGATCCCGGGTAGACCACCACATTGTCGATTCCGCCGTCGTTGTCTTAACGCCTGTCTCTCAGACCCTTTTTCCTAGTTTCGTTGGGAGTTGCGCCATAGGCCTCGGAAAAGCTGCGGGAGAAATGAGCCGAAGTCTTGAATCCATGCATGTGGGCGATCTCGGTGATTGTGCGGGCTACCAAGTTGGGGCTCAAGAGGTCGTCGTGGCATCGGGCGAGGCGTCGTTTGATCAGGTAGCGGTTGACTGTCATGCCGTGTTCTTTGAATATCGCGTGAAGGTAGCGAACCGATATTCCCACTGCTGAGGCGATCTTCGTGGGAGTGAGGTCTGGGTCGGATGCGTATGCGTTGATGTAGGTGCACGCTCTGAGGAAATGCTGTGTGTGCTTTGCCCTTGAATTGTCGCTGCCGAACTGGTCGGCAAGCGCTACTCCCAAGAGGTCTAGTGCGCTGGTTGCGAGTTGGCGGGAAACTGCGTTGTCCTCACCGAGGGCGATGGGCTCCAGCGACCGCAGGAAGGAGGATACGGGGGCGGTCACTTTGCTGTCGTTGGCCATCCGGATGGCAGTTAGGTGCTCGGGGGCGGGACAGCGTTCGGTCAGAAACTGGCGGTCGAATTGCAGCACCAGCATCTCGAATTGCTCCCTCATGATGAGGTCGTAGGGGCGGGTGGTGTCGTACATTGCGAAGTCGCCGGGCCGCAAGATCGCTTGGCGCTCGTCCTGCTGCACGACAGCTTCACCGCGAAGTTGAACGGACACGAGCACTTCGTCTCGGGGCTCCGCGCTGATGAGCGCAGGGGAGCGTTGCACAGCGTGGGGTTCGGACCGAACCCGGCTTAGCGTGAGCGGGCCCATCTTGGCCATCGCGATCTCGGCGTGGAATGGATTCTCCGACGGCAGTGTCTCGGATTCCAGGCGGACGTAGGCGGTGCAAATCACTTCATGCCAGAAGTCGAATCGCTCCCGGGGCGCTACATCGTCGGTGTTGGCCGAAATGCTCACGTTCTGCGTCCCCTGGCCTCCGCTTCAGTCGAAGTGTGCGCTTAGAGACAAAAGACTACACGCTCGCAGGGAAGCAATCCGAGGGAGCCGGGCTTACCTTCAACGCGATGAAGGGCACTGGGTCTGCTCGCGTTCCTCGAGCGGGCTGTCGACGTCGGAGGAACTACCCATGACCACACCCGAGCCGTTTGTTGCCGCCGCTGTGCAGTCTGAGCCTTGTTGGCTGGACGCCGACGCTGGAGTCGAAAAGGCGGTGGCCCTGATCTCCGAGGCTGCCGCCAGCGGTGCCAAGCTCTTGGCTTTCCCGGAGATCTGGATTCCTGGGTATCCCCACTTCATGTGGCTGGGCCCGCAGGCGTGGGGAATGCAGTTTGTCCCCCGGTATCACGAGAACTCCCTCGTGGTCGGTAGCCCTGGGTTCGACCGCCTGGCGAAAGCGGCGGCCGACAATGAGATCAACGTGGTTGTCGGGGCCAGCGAGAAGGAGTACGGGTCGCTCTATATGGCCCAGTTCGGGTTCAGCGCGACCGGGGATGTCATTTTTACCCGCCGCAAGCTCAAGCCCACCCATGTGGAGCGGGCGCTGTTCGGCGAGGGGGACGGCAGCCACCTGCATGTCGGTGAAGTTGAGGGAATCGGTCGGCTCGGGGCGCTCAACTGTTGGGAACACCTCCAGCCGCTGACCAAGTTCGCAATGTACAGCCAGGGCGAGCAGGTCCATGTCGCCTCCTGGCCTTCGTTTTGCCTCTACAGAGGCGGGGCCTATGCGCTGGGCGAAGAGGTCAACATGGCAGCCACCCAGGTCTACGCGGTCGAGGGATCGGCGTTCGTGCTCGCGGCGACCACGGTTACCGGGCCTGCGGGGATGGAGCTTTTCGCCCAAACGGACGAGCAGGCCGCATTGCTGGGGGGCGGGGGCGGGGGGTGCAGCCGTATCTTCGCACCCGACGGCCAGGTCATCTCCAATCTGCTCGATGAGCACACCGAAGGGATTGTGTACGCCGAGATTGATCTGTCGCTCATCCCGTTGGCCAAGGCCGCAGCTGATCCGAGCGGCCACTACTCGCGCCCGGATGTCACCCGGCTGCTGCTTGACAAGCGGCCGCAACCCGCCGTGGAGACGATCGGCACCAACGACGACGCACCCTGCCCTGGACAGGTTGGCCAGGAAAGCGGAGACCCCGAAGACCAATACCAATCCATCTCAACCGACTCCGGGAGGAACTCATGAAGAACCATTCAAAGCTGCTCGTGTTGCTGTCAACGCTGCTCGCCCTTGTCTTGGTGGCCTCAGCTTGCGGCAACGACGATGACGACACCGATTCGGCCGCGACCGACCAGCCGACCGCGGCCGCGGCAACTGAAACACCCGCGGCTACCGAGGCACCCGCGGCAACTGAAACACCCGCGGCTACCGAGGCACCCACTGCGACAGAGGCTCCCGCTGACGCGCCTGTGGAAGCGACCGGCGAGCCCATCAAGGTGGGCAATGTGAGTTCGCTTACTGGTGGCGCTCTCTTTCCGGAGGCCTCCGTGGCGGCCAAGGCGGTATTTGACCGAGTGAACGCCGGCGGCGGAATCAACGGGCGCCCAATCCAGCTGGTCGTCGAAGACGACGCGGGGACTCCCGAAGGCGCCGCTACCGCGGGTCGCAAGCTAGTGGAGCAAGACGATGTTGTTGCCATGGTCGGTTCGGCCAGCACACTGGAATGCGCGGTCAACTCGGCCTTTTACGCTGAGAAGGGGGTGTATTCGATCCAGGGCACGGGGGTAGACCCGCTTTGCTTCTTGTCGTCGAATATCTCTCCGGTCAACACCGGTCCGTACGCCGGGATCACCGTGTCCCTCTTCTACGCGTCCGATACCCTCGGACTGGAGGACGTCTGCAACGTCAACCTATTCGTAATACCCGATTTGGCACCGGCATTCGACGCCGCGGTGGAGCGGTGGGAAGCGCTCACCGGCAAGACCCTCACCCTGAGGGTCGGAGCTGCCACGCTGGAAGACGACCCCACGCCGCTCATGCTGCAAGCCCGCGATGCCGGATGCGACGCCGTGGTGATCGACGGAGTCGAGCCCCACGCACTGGCGGTGGGAAGGGCCATCGAGTCCCAGGGTCTGTCCGACATCATCTGGATCGGCCTCACCTCGTATTACACCGACTCGATCGCCTCTCAACTCGGCAGCGCTGGCAATGGGCTGCGGGCCAACTCGGAATTTGAGCCTTACGGGTCGGACTCGCCCGTCTTGGACGATTGGAGGTCGCTAATGACAGACGCTGGGGTGCCGCTCACGTCGTTCGCCCAGGGGGGCTACATCGCGGCCACTATCTTCGTCGAGGCATTGCGGGGCATCGACGGGGTGATCACCAGAGAGTCGGTTGCCGAGGCGATGCGAACCCTGGAGCCGTACGAGACTCCCTTGCTGGGAACGCCCTACACCTTCGGCCCGGGAGAGACCCACGCCCCCAACCAGGCATCCAAGTTCGTTGAACTGAGAGATGGTGAGTGGGTGACCGTGGCCGACGACTGGGTCATCCTCCCCGGGTAAGGCCTCCTGGGAGCGGCGGATGCTCACCTTGGTGGTAGCCGGGCTCGCGGCGGGCGGCGCCTACGCGATCTTCGGGGTGAGCATCGTCGTGCTCCACCGCATGACCGGAGTGGTGAACTTCAGCCAAGCCGTCGTTGGAGCGTTCGGTGCCTACTTCGCCGCTGTCTTATACGGCAGCGGTTGGGATTTCCTGCCCGCGGCAGCTGCGGGAGTGGCCTTGTCGGCGGTGATCTCTGTAGCAGTCGGGCTGATGTTCGCCCGGTTGTTCAGCGAAGCCGACGGAGCGATCCGCACTGGCGCCATGATCGCCGTCACCGTGGGGCTATTCGCTGTCGGCTTCCGCTTCTTCAGCGACACTCCCCGCAGTGTGCCGGTGATCTTCCCCAGCGCGTCCCGCACGGTGGGTGGGGTTGTCGTAACAGCGGGAACGGTGATCGTGCTGCTCGTAGCCCTGGCCACCGTCTTGCTGATGGGATGGGTGCTGTCATCCACCCGAGTGGGGACACAAGTCAGAGCCATCTCAGAGCTGCCGGTGGTGGCCGAATTGCTCGGCGTTCCGCTGTTCGCCCGCACAGCGCTGGTGTGGGGATTCACCGGCTTGGTGTCGGCAGTGGGAATGATCGTGGTGGCCTCAAACTTGCCGGGGAGTTTCTCCAGCTTGGGCTTTCTCATCTTCCCGGCCATGGCCGCCGCGTTGATTGGGGCGTTCCGAAGCCTTTCTTTGGCAATGGTAGGCGGAGTATTAGTCGGAGTCGTCGAAGCAGTGTCTTCCTATCGGTCGACTTGGGCCGAATACCGGGGAGCAGTCCCGTTTCTGATCGCGCTAGTCGTGTTGTTGTGGACTCAGCGCCACGAGGTGTGGGATGCGGCGCGCTGAGTTCGCCTGGTCTGCGCCATTCGGTTTCCGGCGCACCGATCTCGCCGCTTCCGCCTTGTATGTCGCGGCTGCCATTGCAATAGCAGGGTCGGCAAATCCGTTCTGGCTGTTCTTGCTCACCAGCGCGCTCATCACAGCAGTGGTAGCGGTGAGCGTCGGGGTGATCTACGACAACGCCGGGCTTTTGTCTTTGTGCCAAATGTCGTTCGCGGGAATGGGCGCATGGACGGTCGGATGGCTGAATCTGAAGACATCGCTTCCTTATCTGGCCATGCTTCCCTTCGCCGCCCTTGTTCCGTTCGCCGTAGGGATATTGGTGGGCGTCCCCGCCTTGCGCCTCCGCGGACTCAACTTGGCCGTGTTCACCCTGGTGTTCAGCGCAGCAGTGGCCCGGGTCGTATTCGCCGACGGCTTCCCCGGCCTGATCGAGGGCAACCGGGTGCGCCCCCCAGGCTTCGCCAGCAGTGAACCCGGCTTCTTCTTGTTCTGCGCGGCGGTACTCGGGTTTGTTGGCTTGGCAGTGGTCGTGCTGCGCCGCTCCCGTACCGGGCGGTGGTGGTTCTCGGTGAGGCGCAGCGAGCGGGCCACCGCGGCCATGGGCCGCAGCGTGGTTCGGACGAAGCTGTCCGCATTCGCAGTGAGCGCGGCCATTGCCGGGCTCGGAGGCGCCCTTTTGGTCGCGCTTCACGGGATCGTGAGCGCAGCCAGCTTCCAGCCGATCGAGTCCATGACCATATTGACGTCGGCACTCATGTTCGGCGCCGGTCACTTCGAGGGTGCGTTGCTTGCCGGGCTGTTCGGCCGCCTGATTCCCAATTTCTTAAGTGATCTCGGGCTTCCCCAAGATATCGCCCCCATGATTTTCGCCGTCGGAGGTGTGTTGGCGCTGAGCCAGGGCGAAGGCGGCCTGTCTGCCGCACTGCGAGCCCTTATCAGCCGGCTGGGCCGTCCCCGCGAAACACCCGACCGCAGCACGGCCGCCAGCCCCCTCCAGGCGTGCCGGCTGTCGCGACTTCGCGGGGACGGCCCAATGCTCGACATCCAGAACATCTCTGTGTCCTACGGCGCGGTGCAAGCCCTAGACGACGTCAGCTTGACGGTCACCGAGGGGCGGTTCGTCGGCGTGATCGGTCCCAACGGCGCCGGCAAGTCCACCCTCGTCGATATCGCGAGCGGCTTTCTTACCAGCACCCAGGGGCGGGTGATCCTCGACGGGATGGACATTTCCTCGCTGCCCCCCCGCAAGCGAGCCCGGATGGGCATGCGGCGAACCTTCCAGCAGGGCCTTACCCCCCGCGACCTGACTGTGGGCGGCTATCTGGACCTCGCCTGTTCCGGGTCCGGACTGCCGGTCGAAGAGGCGATCTCGTGGTTCTCCCTTCCGCGCGCTTCTACTCCGGTCGCCGCTTTGGATGTGGGTTCCCGGAGGATCTTGGAGGTGTGCGGAGCGATCATCTCCCGGCCGAAAGCCGTACTCTTGGACGAGCCAGTCGCCGGGCTGGCCGGACACGAAAGGGAGCGATTCGTCGATGCCCTCGCCCAGGTTCCGACCACACTGGGGACCGCAGTGCTGTTGATCGAGCACGACTTAGACGTTGTGGCCTCGCTGTGCGACACCGCAATCGTGTTGGACTTCGGCCGGGTCATAGCGGCCGGCACCCCTTCGGAAGTTCTGTCCAACCCCGACGTGGTGGCCGCCTATCTGGGACGGGCATCGTGACCCGGCCAGCAGCCCAAGCCCCAGGAGCGGCGCTGAGCCTCGAGGAATTGCAGGTCAACCGTCTGGGCCAACCGGTCATTCGGGGAGTGGACTTAACGGTCAAAGCGGGAGAGGTGACGGTGTTATTGGGCGCGAACGGAGTGGGAAAGTCCACCCTGCTAGACGGCATCAGCGGCGTCATCCCCACCAGCAAAGGCCGGGTGCTCGTGGGCGGGATCGATATCACCAGGTTCTCTCGGCGGCGGCGAGTGGCACTCGGCATGTCCTATGTCCAGCAGGGCCGGACGGTATTCCCCAACCTCACCGTAGAAGAGAATCTCCTCGTCGCTGCGCATCGGCCGGATCAGGCATTCGAGCTGTTTCCCGAGCTGCGGAGCCGCGCCACAGTCAAAGCGGCAAGCCTGTCGGGGGGCGAGCAGCAGATGGTCGTTCTGGGGCGGGCGCTATTGCAGCAACCCCGAGTGCTGCTGATCGACGAGCTCTCCCTGGGCTTAGCGCCCGCCATCGTCGATCGGATGCTGGCCGCGGTCGCCGACATGGCAGCGGACGGAATTGGGGTGCTGCTCGTGGAGCAGTTCGCCGACCGAGCTCTGGCCTTAGGCCAACACGCCACCGTCCTCGCTCGGGGATCGGTGGCACTCCAGGGCAGGGCTTCAGAAGTACGCCGCCAGCCTGACCGACTTCAAGCGGCCTATCTCGGCGAGACGGACGAGAACCCTCCCCGGGCAAACGGCTCCAATGATGAATGCAAGGAGAATCCATGACCGCCAACAGACCTGAAGGGCACACACCACAAGCTCCTGCATGGAGCGCCGTTGGGCTTCCCGAAGAGACGGTCTATTCAATGCTCTTCGCAAGAAATCCCCGCGAGACCTCAGCTGACCACTGGCTCTTGACCGCATTGACTTCGGGCGAAAGCACTCCTGCCCACTTGGAGCGGGCCAGAGTGGTCAACGATGACGATCCGGTTGCTGTTTTTCTCGGCTACTGGGACGACCCTGCCGCCTACGGGCTATGGCGAGATCGCCCTGATGTGAAGACCGCTATGGCTTTATCAGGAGTGCTTGAGGAGTCTGTGTTCATTCCCTCAGATCGCTGGGAGACGCTTCATTCCACCGACCAAGTCACCCCGGGAGTACGCAACCTCAGCCCAGCCGAGCACACTGACGTTCACGAGTATTGGGGGGCCGCTCGAGACCGGATACCGGCAAGCGCCCATTCAGATCTGTCCTCTGAACCCCGTGCGGCGGTACCCACCAACCTGTGTCTTATCCGATCAGGGCAGGTCTGGCATCACTGCGGCAAAGATGAGCGAGCCCTTTACTTCGAGCAGGTAGTCCCCAACTTGGAAGCGGGGATCGAGTTCCTCGCTCGAAATCCCGACACCGGCTGCATATCCAGCCGCTTTCTGCGGGAGCAGACCCTCGAAGGGGAGGACTTGGAGTCCTCGAGCTTTGTCGGCTGGTTCCGAGACTTGGCGTCGCTGGAAGCTTGGTCCCGCTCCCACCCAACCCACCTGGCCATTTTCAACTCGTTCTTAGCGATGGTCGGCGAGCTCGGAGGGCAGATTCAGCTCCGCCTCTGGCATGAAGTCTCTGTGCTGCCGGTCGGCAGCATCACCCTCGGCGGCACCAATCGGTCCCCTTTGGCCGACTTGTGAGCTGCCCCTCAGGGCGTTTTGGGCATCGGATCGTTGCCCCATAGGTTGTAGCTGGCGATGGTGCAGCTGACGGCAAAGATGGGGATGGGTTCGCAGAAGTGGACTGTGCCGGGGGCTCCTGCGGCTGCTGCGCTGATGCAGATGAAGGTTCTGATCTCGAACCCGCCTTGGCCGGCGTCGGCGTATACGGTCAAGTCGTCGTAAGAGAGCAGTGCGTCCCGGTCGTTTCGGCACCATCGGTCGAGGAAGTCGCGGTCCCAGGCCTCGTTGATCTTGCCGGAGTCGGGGGTGGCGGGCCAGTGGGATATGCCGCCGGTGCCCACGATGGCGATTTTTTCGGGAACGGCGTCGGCGGCTCGGCGTAGCGACTCCCCGAACGCCCAGGCCCGGTGCAGGGGGGTGAGCGGCGGGCCCTGGCAGTTGATGTTGGCCGGGATGATGGGCATATCGAATCGGGGGGTCAGAAAGTGGAGGGGGACGGCGATGCCGTGGTCGAACTTCCACTCTTCGGCGTAGGCCACATCGGAGGTCTGCATCACCTCGGTGATGATCCGCTGCGATAGGTCGCGATCACCGGGGGCGCGGAATTTGTCGATGCCCAGCCATGCGGCGTCCTCGATAGGGCCGCCGTAGAAGTCGGCCATGCCGATGGCGAAGCTGGGCATGTTGTCCATGAAGAAGTTGGCGAAATGCTCGGCGGCGATCACGATTAGCGCTTCAGCGCCGCTGGCCTCGATGTCTTCCCGCATCCTGCGGAAGGCGGCGTAGAACGCATCGCGCACTTCGGGGTCGGCCTGGTCGGCCCGTCCGGTGATGCCCGGGGCATGGCTGCAAACTCCTGCGTAAACGAGGGCCATCAGGCCTCTTCCACTCCCTTGTAGCCGGTTATGGCGTATACCCCCTCGCGTACCGGGCCATGCTTGGCGATGCCGTCTCTCATGCGCTCGAGGTAGTCGGCCCAGTCGATCTGATGCAGTGCCGCGAAGTGCATCAGGATCTGGCCGTTCACTCCGAGGTGGAACAACAGCCCGATGTCGGGCTCCACCAGGGCCTCGATCTCCTCATCGGTCAGCTCATACCCGGTGAGCACACCGCGCCGATCAGCGTGGTATTGCTGCTGAAGTCCGTCGTCGCGGTTGAGCTCGTAGAGGAACTTCTGCACATAGTAGAGACTCATATCCATCAGCCTCCCAGCTTGGGGATGCTGTGGGTGTCGAGGGCGATGCTGATGTTCTTGGTCTCCATGTAGAACTCGAAACTCCAGTCGCCGCCGTCGCGGCCGACCCCCGAAGCCTTGGTCCCCCCGAACGGGGTGGGGAGATGGCGGACATTCTGCGAGTTCACCCAGATCATGCCCGCATCCAGCGCCCTAGCCACTCGATGGGCTCGGCCGACATCCCCAGTCCACAAGTAGGCGGCTAGCCCGTAGGGAACGTCGTTGGCAATCTTCACCGCATCGGCCTCGTCGGAGAAGGGAATGGCGGTGAGCACCGGGCCGAAGATCTCCTCTTGGGCGATGCGCATGTCAGAGCGGGCACCGGTGAACAGCATGGGTGTCACCCAGTTGCCCTCGGGCGGGGCGTTAGGCCAGCCACGGCCCTGGACGACATCGGCTCCCTCAGCAGCGGCAATTTCTGCATAGCTGCACACTTTGTCGCGGTGGCGGGGATGGATGAGGGGTCCGACTACTGCGGCGGGGTCGAGTGGATGTCCGACCGGCACGTTGGCCATCTTGTCTGCGATCCGAGAGGTGAACTGGTCATAGATCGACTCTTGGATCAACACCCGCGACGAGCTTGTGCACCGCTCGCCGTTCAGGCTGAAGATCATGAATATCGCTGCGTCCATAGCCCGTTCGAGGTCGGCGTCGTTGAAGACGATCACCGGGTTCTTGCCCCCCAGTTCGAAGTGCACCCGCTTGAGGGTGGGCGCCCCTTGAGCCTGGATCAGCGAACCGGTGGCCGACTCGCCCACGAAGGCGATGGCCTTGATTGCGGGGTGCTCGGTAAGGCTCTTGCCCGCGGCCTCTCCCATGCCGTGCACCAGATTCAAGGCGCCGGGAGGCAGCCCTGCTTCGAGCGCGGTCTCGGCCAATAGCTGGGCAGTCAGCGGGCTCCACTCGGCCGGCTTGTGCACCACGGTGCAGCCAGCGGCCAGCGCGGGGGCGATCTTCCAAGTGGACAGCATGAAGGGGGTGTTCCACGGCGTGATAACGCCCACCGGCCCGATGGGATGGCGGGTGGTGTAGTTGACATGATCGGCCGAAGGCAGCGACAGTCCATCGGCTGCGCTTGGAGCTTGGTCGGCGAAGAAGCGGAAGTTCTCCGCACCTCGAAGCGCCGCCGAGGACATGAAACGCATTGTCTGACCGGTGTCTACGCACTCGGTAACCGCGATCTGGTGGGCCCGCTCCACGATTAGATCGGCGATTCGGTTGAGGATCCGTCTGCGCTCGGTACCCGGAGTGGTGCTCCATGTGCCGAAGGCCTCTTCCGCGGCTCGCGCGGCGGCGTCGATGTCGGTAGCGTCTCCTGAGGCGACCGCGCCAAGGTGCTGGCCGTCGATCGGGGATGTGTTGGCGAAGGTCTTGCCCGACGCCGACATTGGGGTGTCGGTCCCGATCAGGTGGGGCAAGGGTGCCTCCGAGAACCGGCCGAGATGTCGTTGTGCCGCCTCGACGTTCTGCTGATATGTGTGGTCAGATCCGGCCATCAGATGCCACCCATTGCATCGCGGACACGGTTGCGGTTCATGCGGAATTCCGGATTGGTTTCGGTGATCTCAATCGACCAGGCGATATGCAGCGGACAGCCCTCTGAATTCAACTGGGCCTCGGCGGCGTCAAGTACTTGCTTGAGGAAGGACTGCTTTGCTTCCGCATCTCGACCTGGTGCAATGCGGCAGGTAATGGCCACAAATCCGAACCCGGAATCACCGGTAGAGATGCGGTAGTGCTGTCGAGACACTGCGCGAGTCCGCAGAGAGGGCAGCGAGGGCAGCCCATTCTCCAGAGCAGCCGAATGCACCGCGGCGACTAGATCGTCGATGTTGTGGTGCTCAGCCACGTTCGCTGAATGCTCGATGGTGATGTGAGGCATGAGCCAGTCCCCGCAATGAATATCCGGTGTTGTCCCCATCCTAGCCAAATGGTTAACATGTTCACTGTCCCGCACATCGCAGTTGGATCGCCGATCCCGATCGGAGTCTGATGACCCGTCTCCTGTCATATTCGATCAACGGCCAAGCCACCTTCGGTGTGATGGGTATGGACGGAGTCGTAGATCTTGGTCGCCGGATGCCCGACATCGCCGACCTCAAAGAGCTGGTAACCGTCGATCGGATCGACGAGGCCCGTTCCCACGCTGGTGACACCGGAGACCACCCCGCGGAGGAGATCACCTTTGAACGGCTCATTCCCTGGCCGGGAAAGATCCTTTGCGTCGGCGTGAACTACGGCGGAAGGGCCGCGGAATACACCGACCGGACCGATGCCGCCTATCCATCGGTGTTCATCCGGTTTCCCGACTCATTCACCGGCCACCTGCGCCCACTGGTCCGCCCGCCAGAGAGCAACCAACTCGACTACGAAGGGGAGATCGTGGTGGTGATCGGCAGGGCCGGGCGCCGGATTCCTGTCTCCGAGGCCCGCAGCCACATCGCCGGCCTCACCCTGGGCAACGAGGGCACCATCCGAGACTGGGTCCGCCACGCCAAGTTCAACGTCACCCAGGGCAAGAACTGGGAGGCGTCGGGGGCGCTCGGCCCATGGTTGGTGCCCATCGAAGAAGTCGGCGACCTCGAGCAGCTCCATATCACCACCCGGGTCAACGGAGAACTGCGCCAAGACGACACCACCGCCACCATGAAGTACTCCATCGCCTATCAGGTCCACTACCTGTCCACTTTCACCACCCTGCGCCCCGGCGATGTGATCTTCACCGGGACCCCCACCGGAGCCGGTTCCCGCTTCGACCCTCCTATCTGGCTGGAACCTGGCGACGTGGTCGAGGTGTGCGTCCCCGAGATAGGGACGCTGCGCAACACCATCACCGACGAGATCCCGACTAGATCACCAAGCGCGGCCCTAAGCCTCCCGCAACCCCAATGAGCCGTCTCACTTCAGTACCCGACCCCGCTTCGCCGCCTATGCGGCCGTTCTCGGAGTCGCTTCCCATCACGCTTCTTCGGGCCCGGGAAGCCACCATGCGGCTGTTCCGGCCCATGCTGGCCGACTATGGGCTTACCGAACAGCAGTGGCGAGTCCTCCGCGCCCTAATCGCAGCTTCCGTGCCGCTCGAGGTCAGCGAGCTGGCCGAGCGCGCCATCCTGCTGGCCCCCAGCCTCTCCCGAATCCTGGCCAAGCTGGAAGACGACGGGCTGATCGACCGTCGCCCCCACCCCTCGGACCAGCGCCGGTCTCTCATCACCCTCAGCTCAGAAGGCGCTGCGTTGGTTAGCACCATTGCCCCCGAGTCCGAGCGGCGGTACAACGCCATCGAGGCCGAGTTCGGTTCCGAACGCCTTGCCCATCTGCTGCGCGAGCTCCACGACCTGGCCCAACTGGAAGCGACTGTGGACGACGTTAAGGAAGCTGCCTCATGACCAGCTCTGCACCGCTCACTCGACATCAGATTGAGGCCGAGGCCACGCTGCTCGACGAAGCCGAGGCCACCGCAACCCAGGTTCGCCAGACAACCTCGGTCTACCCCGACATGACCATCGACGAGGCCTACCTGGTGCAAGCAGCATGGCTCCAGCGCAAGATCCAGCGGGGCAAGCAGTTGGTAGGCCATAAGATAGGTCTCACGTCACGGGCCATGCAGACGGCCATGAACATCACCACCCCCGACTCGGGGTTCTTGACCCGAGACATGGTCTTCAAACCCGACTCCACGATTCGGGCCTCCCGCTTTTGCGATCCCAAACTGGAGATCGAGCTCGCCTTCGTGCTGGCCACCGATCTCGCCGGGACCAACCTGTCGGTTGAAGAAGTGCTCGACGCCACCGATCACGTGCGCCCTGCGGTCGAGCTCCTTGCCGCCCGCTCCTATCGCACCGACCCCGAAACCGGCCGCACTCGCACTGTGATCGACACCATTTCCGACAACGCCGCCGATGCCGGAATCGTTTGCGGGGCGAGCCCAGTGGGTCCCCGGGAGATCGACCTTCGGTGGGTCGGCGCATTGGGCTACCGAAACGGTGTCATCGAGGAGACGGGTATCGCTGCTGGGGTGCTCGACCACCCCGCGGCCGGCATCGCCTGGCTGGCCCGCCGCTACACCGAACAAGGCCTCGTCCTTGAAGCCGGCCAAACCATCTTGGCCGGCTCGTTCACCCGCCCCATAGACATCCGCCCCGGCGACGAGTTCCGATTCGACTTCGGCCCGCTCGGCTCGTTTGAACTGGGCTTCGACTAAAGGCATGCAGAGGGCTCGCTATGTCTGACGACGAAAAGCGCAGCTACCACCAGCAGCGCACCGATGCGCCCCCGCCCCCGGCAGGCTGTCCCCTCCATGCCACCTGGAGTCCTCTCAACGCCGACTACCTCACCGAGCCCTACTCCATCGCCGCTGCGCTCCGAGACGAGCACGGCGTGTTCTACGCCGAGTCCCTCGGCTATCTGGTGGTGACCCGCATGGAGGACATCGAGCGGATCTTCACCGATCACGAGACATTCGCATCGGTGAACGTGCAAGACCCCGTCTTCCCCCTCGCCCCCGAAGCGCAGGACATCCTCTCAGCCGAGGACTTCGACCCAGTGGCAGTCATGTCCAACCGCTCCGAGCCCGAGCACGGCCGAATCCGGGTGTACACCCGAGCCGGATTCTCCAACAAGCGGATCAAGACCCTCGAGCCCTACATCCGCCGACGCAGCCACGAGCTCATCGACACCATGCTCGAAGCCGGGCCGCCCGTCGAATTCGTCAACGCATTCGCCTTCCCCCTGCCCGGCGAGACGGTCTTCCGCTTCATCGGCTTCCCCGAGGGCGACGACGAGACCCTCAAGCAGTGGTGCGGCGACCGCAAAGCCTTCTCCTGGGGAAAGCCCACACCCGCCGAGCAAGCCGAAATCTCCGAGCAGATGCTGGCCTACTGGCGCTACTGCCGCGAGTTCACCGCGTCCAAACGGGAAAACCGAGGCGACGACTTTGCCTCCGAACTCATCGACGCCCACGAGGCCAACCCCAACGACATGTCCTACCGGGAGGTGGAGTCCGTTGTCTACGGCTTGTCGTTTGCCGGCCACGAAGCGGTCACCGCGCTGATCTGCAATTCCCTGCTATGCCTGCTTCCCCGCAGAGAAGTCTGGGCCGAGGTCTGCTCCGACCTGTCGCTCATCCCCAACGCCATCGAGGAGGTCCTCCGCTACAACTCAAGCCAGATCTCCTGGCGTCGCATCACCACTCAAGACACCGAAGTCGGCGGCCACAACGTCCCCGCTGGCACTTCCATTTTCATGAACTTCGCTTCGGCCAACCGCCAAAACGACATCTGGACCGACCCCGACGACTTCGATATCCACCGCCCCAACGCCAACCGCCACATCTCTTTCGGCAAGGGCGTCCACTACTGTCTGGGGGCCAAGTTCGCGAAATTCGAGACCCAACTGGTCATCGAAGCACTAGCGGAGCGGGTACCTTCACTGTGTCTGGTAGACGACCAAGAGCTGAACTACTTCCCCAACATCACGTTCCGCGGCCCCACCGAACTCCAAGTGACCTGGAACTGAATCCACACAAGATTGAATGCCCAACACATGAGTTGGGTGCCGCGCACGTAGTGGATTCTTGTCTTGCTCGGACTCTTAGATGACCCACCGCCAGGACCAGTCCGGCTGCGTGTCGTGATCAGTCAATGACATAGCCAATGATTCTCAGGTGTGACCGGCTAGTAGGGGAATGCCGACACGAGTAGGACAAACTAGTGCGAGCGCTGGGTAGAATTTCGGTTTGTGGCCGACAAGGAGATGGGGCGCAACTCGTTTGAGGGGATCAGCCAAGAGGTCGGGGCGAGGCTGGCTGAAAGACGCAACGAGCTGGGGCGCTCTTTGCGCCAAGTCTCAACCGACGCCGAGGTTTCGACGAGCCACTTGAGCGACATTGAGGGCGGCGTGTGCGGCGTCTCGCTTCCGGTATTGCTGAGGATCGTACGGGCCCTGGATCTTACGATCACCGAGCTTCTTCCCCGGATAGGGGGTCATCATGTCCGCCGAGGCAACATCACCGACGTTTCAGAAGGTGTCTCCGAGGTGTTGTCCCATCAGAATCTGGATCTGGACATCTCCTTCTTGCACCTCGAAAAGGGAGATGTTCATGAAATCGAAAACTCGGCGCGCGCTGATGTGTTGATTCATGTTCTCAGTGGCTCGGTTGTTTGCGACGCTGACGGTACGGCAGTACCCCTTACCAACGGCGATACTCTTGACACCGAGCAGGTGTTCCATCACCGGCTTTCTGCCGGCTCGCGATCACGGCTTCTCGTAGCTCAGGGAGACCCGAATCGCTAGTAAGGATGGCTCTTGCTGAACTGTTGCTCAGACAAGGTTTCCATAGCGGTGCATTGTGCGGCTGACTGTTTGCTCTCGCAGATAGTGCAGGAGTTCGACGCGCCCTTCGCTGGTCACAGGGCTGTCTACAAGATGTATCCCTGCTGCGTTGGCGGCTGTGTGCAATTCCGGTGTCACTGGTCCGATCACCCTGACCCGCTCCACACCGATCTCTGGCAATCGCCTGGCAAATTCCTCGACGGTTTCGTCTGTCCCAATCGAGACCACGGTTTCGACTCCGCATTGTCGGGCCGCGGCGACGACCCGACCCAGAATCGCTTCTTCCAGACCAGTGGAGTGTTCAGCCCGGACCGCTATGCGAGGCAGCGGCCGATACCGGAAGACGTTTGACTCGCAGAACAGACCCGTGGGGTCGTGTTGCTGGGAATATTCGTACCACCAGGCTGTCTCATCGCTGATGCGCGCTGCCGATAGCCATTGCTCACTTCCCGGCTCAGCGCCTACTGGATGCCATGTGCCGAATTGCGCAACGTAGTTCGGCCCCCCGGCTTTGGCGCCAGGACCGACTGTCGACCGCTTCCAGCCCCCAAAGGGCTGCCGTCTGACTATGGCTCCAGTGATGGAACGATTGACATAGGCGTTGCCTACTTCCACGCGATCCAGCCAGAAATCGATCTCATTTTCATCCAAGCTGCTGATCCCGCCGGTCAGTCCGTATTGGGACGAATTCTGAATCGCGATGGCCTCCTTGAGGTCTGATGCGGCCATCAATCCCAGTACTGGGCCAAAGCACTCGGTTCGGTGGAACCAGGAGTCCGGCTTCGCCCCGACACGGATTCCTGGCGACCATATCGCTTCATCTATCCGGCGGGGCTCGACCAGCCAATGCTCTCCCTCGTCAAGTTGCGTGAGGGCTCTCAGGAGTTTGCCCGTGGGTTCTTGGATCATCGGGCCCATATCGGTTGCGAGATCGGTAGATGCGCCGACGGCCAGACTGGTAACCGCGTCGACGAGCTGACGCCGGAATCGTGGCGATCTATAGACATCGCCCACGCAGATCGCGAGGCTGGCCGCCGAGCACTTCTGTCCGCTGTGGCCGAAAGCCGACTGCACAAGGTGCTCGACTGCGAGGTCGATGTCGGCGTTGGGTGTGACGATCAATGCGTTCTTGCCGGATGTCTCCGCAAAGAGCCTCAGCTCGGGGCACCATGATCGGAACAGCTCGGCGGTCTCGTAGGCGCCGGTGAGGACGACACCGCCAATTCCGGGGTGGGTGATCAGGTGGCGGCCTAACTCGTTGTCTGGCAATCTCATGAACTTCAACACGGAATCCGGCACGCCGCCAGCCCAGAAGCACTCGGCCAACACCTCTGCGCACCGGGGGGTCTCAGGAGCCGGCTTGAGCACCACCGTGTTGCCGGCAGCGAGGGCCGCGGCGACTCCGCCAGCCGGTATGGCCACCGGGAAGTTCCAGGGCGGGATGACCGCGACGGTCCCCAGCGGCTCAAACTGGGCTTCCGACGGCGTGTCCAGGTCCAATGCGAGGTCGCCGTAATATCGGGCGAAGTCGATGGCCTCGGACACCTCGGGATCAGCTTCGGCGAACGTCTTGCCAGCCTCTCCCACCATTGCAGCGATCAAATCGCCGCGTCGGCGTGAGATCTCCTGGCCTACCGAATGCAATATCTTGCGCCGTTCGCCGGTTGAGCGACCGGCCCATTCGACTTGTCCGGCCTGCGCGTGAGATATGGCGGCTTCAATGGCCTCCGGGGTACAGATGACGGGCCGTTTGGGTCTGCCCTCGGCACGAAGCACGGTCTGCGCCGCCCATGATCGGTTGGGAGCAAGTGCAGGATCGGTGTCCGGCTCATTGGAGAAGAGTCCGGGCTTCGCGTCGGCGGATCGAGGATTGGGTGGATTGCCGCGGCTCTGAGTCCGCCGGGGTTTCTCGCTCGCTGACCAGCGGTGAGCCACCGCTTGGCGGAACTGTTTTGCCTGGTGCTCAAAGGATTCGCTGCCTGGTGTGATGGTGAAGAGGTGATGGATGAAGTTCTCTTTGGCCGCGTTCTCCTCGAGCCGTCTGAACAGATAGCTGATTGCGACGTCGAAGTCCTTCTTCGCAACCAGAGGCGTGTAGAGCAAGAGCCCCCCACTATCGTCTCGGACGATTCGAGCCTGGGAAGGGGCCATGCCCTCGAGCATCTCGAAGTACACATGGTCGTCTACTCCGCGCTGTTGAGAGAGCAGTCGGGCGAAGGCCAAGTCGAAGAGATTATGGCTAGCGACACCAAGGCGGACAGCCGACATGTGCTCCGGGGTGATGAGCCAGTCGAGGCATCGCTTGAAGTTCGCGTCAGTCTCGTGTTTTGTGTTGTAGGGGGCCTGTTCCCAGCCGCGCATGGCCGACTCGACCCTTTCCATGGCCAAGTTGGCCCCTTTGACAAGGCGTATCTTGACCTTCCCGCCGGGCACACCGTCAGCGTGCCGGTCGTCGCGATCTGTAGCCCAGCCCACGAGCTGTCGCAGCGCAGAGAACGAGTCGGGGAGATAGGCCTGCAAGACGATGCCTGCGTCCAAGGAGTGGAATTCCGGTTCGTCCAGCAGTTCCATGAATGCCTCTGTTGTCAGTGCAAGGTCGTGATATTCCTCCATGTCCAGATTCACAAAGGAAGGGGGTTCAGCGGCCGAGGCCGCTTCGAACAGCGGTCGAAGAGCCTGCTTCACGCGATCTAGGCATCCCCGGTGATCCCAGTGGTTGAGTCGTCCCACGATTGAAGAGACCTTTACGGATACGTAGTCGACGTAGGGCTGTCGCAGCAGATGCAGGGCTTGGTCCTGGCGGCGCTTCGCCTCGCTGTCGCCGAGCACGGCCTCGCCGAGAAGGTTCAAATTGATGGTGAATCCTTCGCCGGCACGGTGAGCTAGGTGTTCGGCCATGGCATCCGGTTTGGCGTCAACGATCAGATGCCCGATGAGTTGGCGCATCCGAGCCGAGGCCATGGGCATCACCAGCCCCGGAAGCGCGGGGGCGAGCCGCGCGCCGACGCGCAGCAGCATCTTGTCGAAACCCGATAGGAAGCCAGGGAGTTGCTTCCCATTGACGAGGGCCTTGAGCTGTCTGGCTGCGGAACGGTGATCGTCAGGCCTGATGACGCGGTCGACGAATCTCATGGCGAACGCAACTCCGTCATCGTCGGTTACTACGCCGGCTAATCGCTGAGCCGTTTGTCTCTCTGGGCGATAGTCAGCTCCTCTAGCCGCCAGAAGCCATTGCGTCACTTGCTCGACTGAACGGTCGGCCAGATCCAGCAAAGGGTCTTCCGCATTCGCGGCTGTTTCAGGAGGGTCGATTGTTTCCATTGCAGAGCCAATCAGACTTCGAGGAGGCTTCTGTCGCTGTTGTTGCAGCGCCTCGCCCCGTCGGCTTCAATCACCACGATGTCTTCAAGGCGCATCCCCCATTTGCCAGGGAAGTAGATGCCCGGCTCAATGCTGAAGGCATGGCCGATTTCGATGGGGTCGTTGTTCAGCTTTGTGACGTACGGGTGTTCGTGGACTTCGACACCGATGCCGTGGCCTGTCCGGTGAATGAAATTGTCACCGAATCCCGCGCCGCCGATAACGCTCCGAGCGGCGAGATCAACCTCGGCGAGCGAGCGACCGGGCTGGGCTTCTAGTACCGCTGCCTCTTGAGCGGCAGCGAGAATCGTGTACACAAAGCGGACCTCGTCGGGGATCGGGCCTGTGTAAACGCAGCGAGTCGTGTCACTGCAATAGCCGTTGAAACTACCGCCGAAATCGAACAGCACGATCTCACCAGCTTGGACGACGCGCGAGCCGGGGTGGTGGTGGGGGCTGGCAGAGTTCGGGCCTGACGCGACGATGACGAATTCGACGGTGTCATGGCCGGCGGCAAGGAGGCGGCCGGAAATGTCGTCGGCTATCTCGGCTTCGGTTCGTCCGACAAGGGAAACCTCACCACCCTGGACTTGGGCCATCACCCGGTCAGCTAATGACCCTGCTTCGGCTAGGGCGTCGCGCTCCGCGGGACTCTTTATCTCCCTCAGTCCGCCGACCGCTTCGCCAATCGGAATTAGAGTTACATCGGGTGTACGGCGCTGGAGACCGATGACATGCATAGCCCATAGGTCATCGGAGATGAGGACTGTGCCAGAGTCGGGTATCTCTTCTGCGATGGCCTCAACAGGGTCAGTGGAGTCGCCCCAACTCTTGATGGAGTAGACCGACGGCCTTGGCCGTACTCGGGCAGCCTCCAATGCGGGAACGATCAATGCAGGCTTCGAATCCGGTGGAGACAACTTCCCCGCGAACGCGGTAATCCGCTCAAGCGGCATGGCCTCATATCCCGTCAAATAGGCCAGATCTGATCCTCCTCCTAACAGGATCCCGTCAGCGCCTGTGGATGCAATTCGCTCTCGGGTCCTTTTCCATCGCTGGAGGAAGACTTCGTTGGGAGTGTCAGTGGGCATAGCGGTCTCCTAGTAGTCGAAGAAGCGAACAATGGCTACCGGACACGGCGCCGTCCCAGGTGGTCGATCGAGACAGCGGCAAGGATCAGAACCCCTTGCACCACCTGCTTGTAGGTCGGATCGACGCCCAACAGGTTGAAGGCATTTCCAATGGTTTGGAGGAGCATCACGCCAATGACCGTTCGCCACACCGCGCCCTCCCCTCCGAAAATGCTCGTCCCTCCCACGACGACGGCCGTTATGGATGACAGCTCGAGCCCTATTCCGATGTCAGCTTGGGCGGAGCCGGTGCGACTGGATGTGAGGACACCGGCCAGAGCAGCGCATGTGCCCGAGGCGACGTAGGCGAAAGTCTGCACTGCGCCAACTCTTATTCCGACGAGCCGAGCAGCCTCAGGGTTGCCTCCAATGGCGTACAGAGCCCTTCCCAGCGTCGTTCGTGCCAGTGTTATTCCCAAGATGATGGCCACGGCGGCGAATACCCAGACAGTCAGCTTGGCGTCCAAGAAGGTCTCGGTTCCCAGAGTCTTGTATTTCCGGTCGGCGACAGAAACGATCAGACCACTGGTTGTGAGGAGGGCGATGCCGCGGAAGATGATGCTGGTGGAGAGCGTGCCTATGAAGGAATTGATGCCGGTTGTCCTCATGACCAGCGAGTTGAACAGACCGAGCAGGGCTCCCACCCCTACGCCCACTGCAACACCGAACCACGGGTCGACGGCCGCGACTTTGGCGGCCACAACTGCGGCCAAAGCGAACACCGACCCTGTCGATAGGTCGAAGATCCCCGCGATTATGCAGAGGGTTACCCCGACAGCGATTAGGCCCAGCGGGGCTGCCTGATCGAGGAGGTTGAGCCAGTTCCGCTTGGTGAGAAATCGGTCGCTTTGCGATGCGACGGCGATGATGAGAATGCCATAGGCGACGACGATGCCGTAGCGGCTGAGGCCCTTAGTCACCCAGTGCATGATTCCTGCAATCGGCCGGTTGTGAGTTGTCAGCGCCAAAAGCCATTGCCAGCAAATTGGTCTTGTCAGCGTCTTCGCCTTTGAACTGACCGGCCAGGCGGCCTTCTCGAAACACGTAGATTCGGTGGGCCACTGCCAAGGCTTCGTCGAAATCAGAAGTGACGAGGAGCACGCTCATGCCTTGTCCAGCCAGATCTGAAATCACATTGTGGATCTGGGTAGTTGAGACGACGTCTACACCGCGGGTGGGCTCGTCGATGAGAAACAGCCGCGGCGGGCTGACCAGCCATCGAGCCAGAAGCGTTTTTTGCTGATTTCCTCCTGACAATGTGGTTATGGGCTGGCTAAGTGACTGGGCTTGGACATCGACGCGGCGGGCCGCGTCAGAGCTGCGGCCGCGAAGAAGGCTCCTTATGAGCCAGCCAAACCGACTAGTCCTCTGCATGTGCGCGATCGTGATGTTGGTGTCGACTCCTAGCGCAAGGAACAACCCGTCGATCTGACGCGACTCCGAAATAAACGCCAACCCAGCTCGCTTGGCTGAGCGAGGGCTGCGGAAGCGCCGGGGAACTCCATCAATGAAGATCAAACCCCCGGTTGGCTGATCTGCGCCGTAAACGGTTCGAAGGAACTCTGTGCGACCTGATCCCACAAGCCCGACGATTGCGACGATCTCTCCCTCGTTGACCGTCAAGTTGATGTCTTCGAACCCCTGACCTCTCAGGTCTCTAGTCTCCAACCTCGGAGTGCTCCCAGAAGGCGGTTTGTCTTGACGGGAGGCGAAGTGCTCGACACCCGGAGAGCCAACCATCTGCTCCACGAGATCGCCCCCTGTAAGGCCTTCCGTCGGTGCGGTCATGACAACATGGCCGTCGCGCATCACAGTCACGACGTCGCTTACCTGGAGGACTTCCGCAAGGAAGTGAGTCACTAGCACTACAGCTACGCCATTGGCCGCGAGGTTGTTCAAGATCTCATACAGGCGCTCGGCCTCTGGCACTGAAAGGCTCGATCTCGGTTCGTCGAAGATGACCAGACGGGCGTTGCGAGCGATTGCCCTCAATATTTCTGCTTTCTGGCGGTCTGACTGGGACAGTGCCCCCAGCAATGTTTGCGGATCGAGTTCAAAGCCGGAGTCTTCGATCAGCCTGCGGGCTCGAAGCACCATCTCGTGGGGGTCAAAAAAGCCGCCACGCGAGGGAAGCCGACCGAGCAGCAGGTTCTCCGCAACGGTGAGCGGCGGTACCAGCGACAGCTCTTGGGCCACCATGGTCACTCCGGCTTCCAGGGCTGCCCGAGGCGACCCGAAAACCGTGGGCACTCCTTCCACTTCGATATGCCCACGATCAGGGTTGAGAGCCCCGCAGAGCATCTTGGCCAACGTGGACTTTCCGGCACCGTTTTGACCCACAAGACCGTGGATCTGCCCTCGGTAGAAGGCGACGTCGGCGGAGTCCACGCCACGGACTCCGCCGAACGTCTTTGTCAACCCGACTGCTGAGAGAAAAGCCGGAGAGAGAAAACGGCTTTCATCGTCGCGCCATGTCAGGTTGACGGTTCCCTGTTCTATGTGTCCCACTGTCCTTCAAAGTCACCAATCACGTCTGCTGTTCCCTTCACGTTGGGGACAAGCGTGGTCGTATCGAACGAACTTGGCGGATTGCCGCCAGTCGCTGCTTCCACCGCCAAATCGAAGGCTGTGCGGCCCGCATCCCGCTCGGCATCCAAGAACACAGCATGCCAGCGGCCTTCGCGTACCGCGTCCACGGCCTGGCGCGGGCTTCCATTCCCGATGAGCTTGACGCTGACCCCGGCATCGTTGGCCGCCTGCTCGGCGCCGAGGATTGCTTGAGCCGATCCAACCATCACGTGGACGACGCTGTGAGCGACAAACACGTCTTGGGCTGCGCTAAGGCCGGTGTCGGGCAAATATCCGCCTTCTACACTGGCGATCAATTCGACGCCCGCAGCGGCCTCAATCGTTGAATGGAACGCGTCTGTTCGGGCCACGTCCAATGGCAGTGCTCTGAACCCTTCCAGATAGACGACGTTGCATGGGTCGACACCTTCGCATGCCTCAATCGCCATCTCGGCCAAGATCACGCCGTTGTCGACGGGCGCTGCCCCAACAAAAATAAGGCCCTCGACTTGGGGTTCAATGGTGCTGTAGTCGGGACCTATCGGGGTGAACTCTCCCACAACGGGGATCCCAGCTTCCAGCGCCTCCTCAATGACTGGCACGACGGCGTTTCCGTCGTTGGCCTGGATGATGAAGGCATCCCAGTCGCCGGCGGTAATGGCATCTTGGATTTGGGAGATCTGCGTATTGGCATCGAATACCGGATCGAAGAACTCCACCTCTGCGCCGATTTCAGCGGCTCCTTCCTGTACGCCAGCCCAAGTGGCCTGGGCGAATCCGTTGGCGGCGGCGAAGCCGAAGAACGCAATGCGCAATGGCTCGTCCGGTTCCGTTTCAGGCTCAACAGCGGGCTCTGGCTCAGATGTCGGATCTGGCTCCGAGATGGGTTCGGGCTCGGAGGTCGGCTCGGGCTCAGCAGCGGGCTCGGTTTGGGACGGCGGCTCATCGGTCGGAGCCGAGGAGTCATCGTCGTTGCCGCAAGCAGCAGCTACGAGGCCCAGTGCCAGCAGAAGCGCCACCAGCCGGAGAAACGTTTTGGTCATTTTGTCTTCCTCCTTTGGATAGACACCCTTGTTGGGAGCATTAGGTCAATTCGCACGAGCCAGGCTGCCGCCAGTTCACTCATGCGAATCTTGACTTGGCCCTGTTTCGAGGCCGTAGATCTGGCGGGCTACATCAGGGCTGATCAACCCGTCGGCAACGTCGGCTCTCACGGCGTCGCGATCCCTTGCAACTGGTTCGCCGAAACCCCCGCCGCCGCCTGTCTTCGTGCGTACAACATCGCCCTTGGAGAGGCGCACATTGGCGCACTTCAAGAGGTGACGCTCGTCAGGCCGTCCGGGATTGAGAAGCACGTCGGGCGGCTGGGCTGTCCATCCGCCAGCCAATCCCCAGGCTGGGGTGCAGCTGCGCTCAAACCAGGTGGACATCGATGCGTCCTCAAGGATCTCGAACTCCCGCTCGACCCCGACCCCTCCCCGGAATTCGCCGTGGCCGCATGAGTCTGAGCGGTACCCGTAGTGGCGAAGCCGCAACGGGTACTTCGTCTCGAGCACCTCGATGGGCATGTCCTTGAGGGAGCCATTCACGTTGTTGATCAGGCCATCCTCGCCATCAGAACCATCCCAGGCACCCCAACCGCCAACAGTGGGCTCAACATGCAGCCAGGGCTGGTTGGATTCCAGGTTGATTCCGCTGAGATAGATCACCATGGAGTCTCCGTAACTGGCTGCTGCTGCCCGCTCGGGCACCGCCTCAGAGAGGGCCTTGACCACCAGGTCGATCAAAAGGCCCAGCGGTGTGAAGTACCACTCGACTGGATTGGGCTCGATTGCACCGACCACGGACCCATCCCGAACCTCTACCTTCAGCGGTCGAAACGATCCCCCATTGGCTGGTCTGTGCGGATCGACCAGAAGTTTGTAGGCCACACGGGCGGCTGCGACTGCCTGGGTCGCGCCGCAATTGACGGGGCCGGTACAGGCATCGTCGCTCTCGCTCAAGTCGATCAACATCTCCTCGCCGTCGATGACCACCTCAACCTTGACGGCAACTTCGACCGGATTGATCCCATCGCTGTCGATCGTCCCCTCAGCCCGGTACACGCCGTCGGGAATGGCAGCGATGAATGCCCGTTCCAGCCTCTCAGCTTGAGCAAAGATCTCGTCCCGCGCGTCCAGCACAGTCTGCGGGCCGAAACGCCGGAAAATCTCCGGCAATCGTTTGGCACCGGTATGGCAGCAGGCAATCTGGGCGCCTAAGTCGCCAACTGCTCCGTGGTAGAACCGGCTGTTCCTGCCGATCGCCTCCGTTAGCGGCGCTATCTGTACACCGTCCTCGACGATCTTGACTGGGGCGAGTCGTAGCCCTTCTTGGAAGACGTCGGTAGAGTCGATTGTTCCCCCCGGGTCCTTTGATCCGACATCCAGCCAATGCGCCCGCGAGGCAGCGAACCCAAGCAACTCGAAGCTGTCGAAAATCGGCTCCATGACCGTCATGTCGTGCAAATGAGTCCCAGTCACATATGGATCGTTCATGATCCAGACGTCTCCAGGCGCCCACACTTCTCGGCCATACCTCTCTTCGATCGCTATCGTGCAGGCCTCCAGGTTCCCCAAGAAGATCGGGAGTCCCGCCGATTGACCCAAGACCCTGTGATGGGCGTCCAGCAGGGCCACCGAGCAGTCCTTCATCTCATAGATGATCGGCGTGTACGCCGAGCGGATCAGGGTCGCATTCATCTCATCAGCAACTGCGATCAGCGCGTTGCGGATGATTTCAACAGTGACGGGGTTGACTGGAGAACTCATGGTTCTGTGCTTCCTTCGGGGTCTTCGTCGACTCGAGCGGCCAATAGAACGCCGTACCCATCGACTTCCAACCGCCAGCCGGGTGGGATAACGGTGGTGGCGGTGGCTTCGGAAATAATGAGAGGGCCATCTAATCGGGAATGAGGCGCCAACTCTTCCCGCCGGACCAAAGGCGTGTCGTAGATCGTCTCCCCAAAACGAACGGGGCGCGACTCGGAGTCCGAGCCGGATGGACTCTGCTCCAGAGGAGAAGGTTCTGCCCGACCCAGATCTCCGAACCCGGTGGTCCTAGCAATGACGAACTCGATAGGTGCCAACGAGTTCGAATGCCCGAACCTGCTCTGATGAGCGGAGTCGAACGCTGTCCTTATGCGCGTCCGCCAGTCGGAGTGGGAGAGTTGCTCGAGACTCCCCGCTGGGATGGTCAAGGTGTATTCCTGGCCGATGTAGCGGGCGTCGATCGCGTGGTGAAGCACTACCGATTCCGTGTCGACTCCTTCGGACTCGATCTGTGACCTGAGTTCCTCGCCCATCTCAGCGAAGGCGGACTTGAGCGCTTCTAGGTCCGCAGTGGCATGGGGGAAGGGAAAGCCGCGGGCCGAGTCGCGCCGGAGTTGCGTCTCAAGCATCCCCCAAGCCGAAAAAGCTCCAGGAAAGCGCGGCACCAACATCTGGTCGATTCCCAGTTCCTCAGCCAAGAAAGCAGCGTGCATAGGCCCCGCTCCGCCAAAGGCAACTAGTGAGTAGTCGCGCGGCTCGATCCCCTTCTCAACCGTAAGGGTCCTTATTGCTTGGGCCATCTTGGCGTTGACCACGTCGAGGATCCCTTGAGCCATGCTCTGAGCGTCCAATCCCAGATGCGCCCCTAGATCGGCCAACGCGCTGTGCGCCGCGCCCACATCGAGCGCGAACTCGCCGCCGGCGAATTCCGACGGATCGACCCGGCCCAAGGCGACATTTGCGTCGGTCACGGTGGGTTCTGTGCCACCTCGGCTGTAGCAGGCCGGACCAGGTGATGCTCCCGCGCTCCTCGGGCCCACTCGGAGCCCGCCGGCTTCCAGGTAGGCAACAGAGCCTCCCCCTGCTCCAATTGTGTGGATGTTCACCACAGGCATCAGCAGGGGAAAGCCCTCCAGTGAGGCTTCGGTGGAAACGTC
Organism: Candidatus Poriferisocius sp.; assembly: GCA_965208545.1. GTDB lineage: Bacteria > Actinomycetota > Acidimicrobiia > Acidimicrobiales > Bin134 > Poriferisocius. Next base: position 159,834 of record OZ242341.1, read on the forward strand.
GGCCTCCCCGTCCACAATCAGGCTTACATCGAACGACGTGCCACCCATATCAACGCAGATCAGATTCTTCTGACCGGTCAAACGAGCCAGCGAGACACCGCCCATGGCGCCGCCGACTGGACCCGACAAGAGCGTCTGAATCGTGTGGTCATGCGCCGACCGAGCGGTGATTATCCCCCCTGAAGACTGCATGACGTGCAATGGCACGCTCATCCCATCTGCCTCCAGACCGGCTGACAGCTCCTCCAAATAGGTGCGAACTATCGGAGCGGTATAGGCGTCGAGCACCGTTGTGGAGGTGCGCTCGTACTCCCTCCACTCCCTGGCCAGACGATGAGAAAGGCTGATCGACACGTCATCGCCCAGTTCTCGGCGCAGCACCTCGAAGACCTGCAACTCGTGATCGGGTCTCTCGTAGCTGAACAGGAGCGCCACCGCTATGGAGGAGTAGCCCCCGTCGCGGAATTTGCGGGCCGCGGCCACGACATCATCTGGGCAAAGCGGCTCCACCTCGCGGCCCAACGGATCGAGCCGGCCCCGCACTTCGACCGTGTCAGAGCGGGTGACCAGCGGCTGGGGCTTGCGGTATCGAACTTGATACAACTCGGTCCTGTTGCCGCGAGCGATTTGATAGACATCGCCAGCGCCTGCACTGGCAATCAGGAGAACCCTTTCGCCTCGCCGCTGCAAAAAGGCGTTGAGGCCCTGCGTCGTCCCATGGACAGCGAAAGACAGAGTGGAGAGGTCCTGGACAACATTTCTCATCGCGCGGCGGACACCGACCGACAGCTCGCCAGGGGTCGTTGACGCCTTACCCGCGCTGTATTGGCCTGTGCTCTCGTCGTAGGCAACAGCGTCGGTGAACGTGCCGCCGATGTCCATCGCCACCCGAAATCCACTCACGACTGTGCTCCCCCGTTGCCGCCCCCAGAGAGAGCGAGCTCGAACAGACCACCGGGACTGCTGGCCTCAACCGGCACCAGCAGCAGCGCGTCAAGCTCGTCGTTGTTCGCGCTGCGAGCCGGATGCTCCAACCAAGCCTGATAGGCCTCCGCGTCGGCCCATGTTCCGATAACCAGAAGTTCGTCAGCCCCCTGCCAAATCTCAACGCGGTGACAACCGTCCACCAGCAGCGCTCGATCGATAATGCCCTCACGTCTGAACAGGTCAATGACGGCACCAGACAGCCCGGGCCGGGGTTTCAGCGTCAACACCGTGCGTGTAGCGCCCCCCTTCTCCGAGTCACGTTTCACTCTCATCGGCCCCCGACCCGATCATCCGGTATTAGTACACTTACTTTAACTATACATCCGATTGGGTTGCAAGCGTTGTACTAATACCGGAAGACTGGGTGCAGCGGGATGCAACTGAGAACGAAGCTTGAAGAGCAGTCGCGAATAGAGTCACACCGTGGTTGAGGTTGAACTGCAAGCAGTCGGGCGCAATCTGGCAACGATCCGCTCTGCACGCGGACTGACGCTTCAACGCCTCGCCGACCTCACCGGATACACCACGTCGTACCTGTCCCAGATTGAGCGCGGTGAGTCGGTACCGTCTTTGTCAGGGCTGGCTAGCGTGGCTGCCGCACTCGGTGTCGAGATGCGGGCGCTATTCCAGGAGGCGTCAGGACCCAGGCTTCATGTGTCAAGAGCCTCAGAACCCCTGGCCCTTCGCACCGGACTCTCCGACAGCGATGACCCAGCGCACCGCTACACAGTTTTGGGCGCCCACGGAAACGAAGGCGCCTATACAGCACTCATTCACAACCTGCCACCCTCGGAGCCCCCGCTGCGGTTCCGCCACTTCGGAGAGCGTTTCGGCCTGGTCCTCGCTGGCTCAGTTCGCCTGACCTTGAACGGCGAGCCCCACGAGTTAGGCATGGGGGAATACCTCCACTACGGATCCCACGAAGAACACACCATAGAAGTCACCAGCGAAACCAGCGCCACGGTGCTCTGGATCGTCAGCCCCGCGATCTTCTAATCCCTTTTCGTTTACGAAGTGAAAGAAAGAAATGAGTGTCCCTGGGTTTCGCGTAGGCGCGATATTGGATTCACGCTGCTGTTGTTTGCTGGTGTCGAGTTTCGAACTCAACTGGAGTGAGCATGCTTAGCGATGTGTGCCGTCGCTGCCGGTTGTGCCAGATCTCGAGGTATTCGAAGATCGCGATGGCCAGTTCGATGCGAGTTCGCCGGCGCTGCTGGTCGAGGAGATCGACTTGCATGCGTGAACAGAACGACTCGATCATCGCGTTGTCGAAGCAATCGCCGATCGATCCCATTGCCACCACCAGGCCGGAGTCGATTGCCCGGCGGGTGAATTCCCGTGAGGTGAATTGCGTGCCCGGTAGCTGTGGATGGTGGTCTCGCCCTTGGCCGGCTGCCGGTCGTCTAAGGCCAATCCCACTGCCTTGATGACCTGCGCGGCGACGGGCCACGAGTCGATGGACTAGCCGACGACTCTGCGGCAACTCATCTATGAGCCACTCTGAGACTCCCAACGTCAACCTGCCTCACTGGTGGGACAAAACGTGGGCAAGACCAAGACCTGGCCACAACAAACAGTCCCCTACTAGAGAAATCCCCACCGTGCTGGTTCCCTGTAGATCCATCGAGCGGAACTCTCAGTGCTGTTGCCCGGCAGACCACGCAAGATATGTGGGCAGACAGAAATGACGTGGGGCAACTCCACTTGCCTTGTATTGCATTATATGCAGTAGCCCTGTGACTATTGCAGTCTCTTGCTGTTGTTGCTTAGACTTCTATCGTGGGCGATCATCCGCGGGGAGCGGTTAGGGGCGACCGCTTCATAGCAGTCAAGAGCGCCTTGGCGGTCCATTGTCGCGTGATGGGGGTCTAAGGCGATGTCACCCCTAGAGCCGGCTCTTGTCGTGGACCGTCTGACCGTTGAGTTCTTTTCTGCTGCGGGTCCCGTCCGGGCAGTCAACGACGTAAGCCTGTCGGTCGCTCCTGGAGAGACACTCGGAATTATCGGCGAGTCGGGCTCGGGAAAGAGCGCAACGGCAATGTCGGTGTTGAAGCTGCTGCCTGTGCCGCCGGCGCGAGTACGAAGCGGCCGGATCCTGGTGGGGGGTGAAGACCTGTTGACGTGTGACGGCCGTCTCCTTCGCGAAGTTCGGGGACGCCGGGTTTCGATGATCTTCCAGGATCCCTCAACTTCGCTCCATCCGTCCTACACCATTGGCTCCCAACTCAGCGAGGTGTTGACCGTCCACGACCGGAGGCTGTCAAAGCGAGCAGCGCGTCGCCGGGCGGTGGAATTGTTGACGAGCGTTGGGATCGGACAAGCCGAGCACCGTGTGGACCAGTACCCGCATGAGTTCTCTGGCGGGATGCGGCAGCGATGCATGATCGCTATGGCAATCGCCAACCGGCCCAGCGTGATCATCGCCGACGAGCCCACCACGGAACTCGACGTCACCATCCAGGCGGAGATCCTCGACCTCATGCGGTTGATCAAGGCCGAGTCCGACGCGGCAATCGTGTTCATCACCCATGACCTGAGAGTGGTTGCCCAGATCGCTGATCGAGTGGCGGTCATGTACGCCGGCTCAATCGTTGAAACCGGCACGGTCGACGGTGTGTTCGAGCATCCGCAGCATCCCTACACCTCGGCGCTCCTCAATAGCCTTCCCGCACTGGATAAGCGGGCGGACCGTCAAATCTCGATTCAGGGCTCCCCCCCTAATCCGAGTGCATTGCCGCCTGGGTGCTCGTTCCATCCCCGGTGTGATGTTTTCGCAGGTCGGCCTCAGTGCAGTGAAGAGCGCCCGACTCTAAGGGAGACCAGCAAGGGACACGAAGCCGCTTGTCATTTCAGCGGTGAGTCGTCACCCGTGGCTGTCGATCTTCGCCGCCATGAAATGCGAGATGATGCGCTCAGCACAAGAGCCGGCGCCGAGGATTCGCCGATCCTTCGAGTCAACGGTCTCCGGAAGCAGTTCGCCCTTGGTCGACGGATCTTCGCGCCTGCCAGAGCAGAGGTCCTTGCGGTTGATGACGTGTCCCTTGAGGTCTTCGCGGGAAAGACGCTGGCCCTCGTCGGAGAGTCCGGTTCGGGAAAGTCCACGACTGCGCGGATGATCCTCCGCCTTCATGACCCGACAGCGGGGAGCATCCGGTTCGGCGAAGTCGACTTGGCGACTGCTTCTGGCAATGAGCTTCGAAGCGCCCGCCGCGACATCCAGATGATCTTCCAAGATCCGTTCGGGTCACTGAACCCCAGGCTCTCCGCATGGGAGCTAGTCGCCGAACCTCTTCGAATACAGGGGATGACCGACCAACTGGAGCGGGTTGACAAGTTGCTCGATCGAGTTGGTCTGAGCAACGACCAATGGGGTCGGCGACCATCAGCATTCTCTGGCGGACAGCGTCAGCGAATCGCAATCGCCAGAGCTCTTGTACTTGAGCCGAAGCTGCTTGTTCTCGACGAGGCCGTCTCTGCTTTGGATGTATCCATCCAGGCCCAGGTCCTGAATCTCTTGGCCGACCTCCAAGACGAACTCGATCTGGCCTACCTCTTCATCTCCCACGACCTTGCCGTGGTAAGACAGCTGGCCGACACGGTTGCTGTCATGTTCGCCGGCCGAATCGTCGAACAAGGCGCTGCGGACGACATCTATCAGTCAGCCCGCCATCCCTATTCGCGCGCCTTGCTAGAAGCGGTCCCTGGCGTCGCATCACGATCCGGTAGGGATGAAGAAGGGCCTGCAGTCTCCGAAGCCGGCGCGGGAATCGCTTCCGATGGCTGCCCATACAGGCTCCGATGCCCCTTGGCCGCAGACATCTGCAAACAAAAGAACCCCTCTTTGGACACCCTTGAGGGGACGGGGCATCGGATCGCATGCCATTTCGGTGACGTCGTGCCGGAGTTGGTGCGCCGATGACCGACACAGTCTTTCCGCCAAAGGGTTCTACCGGCCAGTTCAGCTCGCCGACAATTGGCGACAAGACAGCCGATGCCACACGGGCGTTCATTCGATGGCTCCGAGCAGAACGTCCTGCGGCAGCCGCGATCTTCTTCCTGACAGCACTTGCTGTTGTAGCGATCTTTGCCTCGGTATTCGCACCCTACGACCCGCTGGAACAAGATCTCGCGGCCATCTTGGAAGGGCCCTCGTCGTCACACCTGTTCGGCACTGACGAACTTGGCCGCGACTTGCTGAGCCGGGTCATTTTCGGGAGCCGGGTCTCGCTGGCAACAGCCGCCATCGTCGTCGCCGTCGCCGGCACGATAGGAACTCTCGCGGGGCTTGTGGCGGGCTATGTAGACCGGATCACGGGCTCCGTGATCATGCGGTTCATGGACTTCCTGCTCGCAGTCCCCGGCATCCTTCTCGCCATCACCGTCGTTGCGGTACTTGGAGCGGGATTCGGGCCGGCGACCATCGCCGTCACTGTCGTCTCTATTCCCGCTTTCGCCCGGTTGGCCCGAGCCAGCGTTCTCGCTACCAAAGAAGAGGAGTTCGTTCTCTCAACCCGAACCGCTGGTGCCGGACATCTGTACTTGATGTTCAGGACGATCTTCCCCAACGCATTGAGTCCGGTGATCGTCCAAGCCAGTGTGGCGGGCGCCACGGCAATCCTGCTGGAAGCTGCGCTGAGCTTTCTCGGGCTCGGAACTCAGCCTCCTGACGCTTCTTGGGGAACGCTACTGAGCACTGGGAAGTCCTATCTCCGCCAATCCGCTTGGTATTCGGTCTTGCCCGGCCTCGTGCTCACCAGCACCGTCCTGGCCATCGACACGCTCGGCCGGGCGCTGCAAAGAACCTGGGGTGCCGGTACCGCTGATTCCGCAGCAGGACGGGGGGGCTGATGCTTCGCTACATCACCGTCAGGTTGGTGCAGTTGATCCCGGTCCTTGTTCTGGCGTCCATCGGCATCTTCTTGATGATCCACCTCGTGCCTGGCGACCCGGTCATCACCATCACAGGACTGGACGCCAGCCCGGAGCAGATGGAGCGGGTCAGAAAAGAACTCGGGTTTGATCGATCGCTCCCCGCACAGTACGTCGACTGGCTGGGCCGAGTTCTAACCGGCGACCTCGGCACTTCAATCGTGAACCAGAACTCTACCGGCTCGCTGATCACCGACCGCTTGCCTGCAACCTTCCAGCTGACGCTCGCCACGATGGCAATCGGGTTGACGCTTGGCATCCCGCTCGGAATGCTCGCCGCCAGCCGCGAGAACTCCTGGCTCGACAGGGCCGTGTCGGGCTACGCAGCGATCAGCCTGGCGGTGCCCACCTTCTGGATAGGCATTCTCTTCATCCTCCTCTTCGGCGTCACATTGGAATGGCTCCCAACCGCCTCTCGCTACGTGCCCTTCTGGGATGACCCCTTCGAAGCGTTCAAGTCCACCATCGGCCCAGCATTCACTCTCGGGTTTTTCGTCTCAGGCATCATCGCCCGCTTCGTAAGGGCATCGATGGTTGAGGTACTCGGCCTCGATTACATCCGCACCGCGCGGGCCAAGGGCGTCAGTGAAGCAAAGATCGTGGGCAAGCACGCCTTTCGAGCGGCCTCGTTGCCGACGCTAACCATCGTGGGCATCCAGTTCGGAACTTTCCTTGGTGGCGCCCTGGTCACAGAGTCGGTCTTCAACTACCCCGGGATCGGCAGGCTGATCCTGAGCTCGATCCTCCAGCGTGACTTCGTCGTGGTTCAGGGCGCTGTGCTGGCCGTTGTCGCGATGTTCGCCCTCGTGAACCTGGTCACCGACATTCTCTACAGCTTCCTGAATCCCAGGATCCGAAGTGGCTGAGCAAAGGAGTCGCCCATGCCGCAAGACCAGCAGTTCCAACCCAAAAGCAAACCAAGACCGACTTTGTCGCGAAGCCCGAGCGGGCGGCTGCGGCGCTGTTGGAAACAACCCGAAAGGAAACTTGTAATGAGAAACCAAAGAAAGCGGGGCTGGCTCATAATCAGCCTTCTGATTGTTCTCGGGCTATTCGCCGCCGCCTGCGGTGACGATGACGCTTCCGACGAGGGAGCGGCCGAGGCCGATCAGGCGGTAGAGCAGCCCAGCGAGGAGCCAGCAGAAGAGCCCGTAGCGGATGACACCGCCGAGGAAGAGCCTGTCGCGGAAGAACCCGTAGCGGATGAACCCCCGGAGGAGGGAGGTGGAACCCTTCGAATCGGCGTCAACCAGGACGTATTGAACTTCGATCCCTTCGCGCTGAACTTCGAGCACTTCCCGACGATCATGGCCATGTACGACGCTCTCATTCGCTATGACTCGGAACTCAACGTCTCGCCAAGCCTGGCAACCGCTTGGCAGATAGCTGACGACAACGGCTCGGTGACGGTCACATTGCGAGACGGCGTGACGTTCCACAGCGGCGGGCCTGTCGACGCCGACGCAGTGGTCACGACCTATCTGCGGGCCATGGATCCTGAAACGGGAAACAACATGCTGGGCTTTTCCGTCGACATCGAGGCGGTCTCAGCGGTTGACGACTCGACGGTCCTCATAGAGTTCAAGCGTCCCCTTCCCGAGCTGGCCATCACCGACATACTTCAAGCCATCTCGATTATCGACCCGGCAGGCATAGACGACCTCGCCACACGGGGCGCTGGCGCCGGGCCGTTCAAGTTCGAGTCTTGGGATCCAGGAGTCGAGCTCGTCCTGAGCGCGAACGAGAACTACTGGGGTAGCGGAGGCCCATATGTCGACGAGATCGTTTACACGGTATTCGATGACAGCGACGCGCAGCTCGCCGCATACAACTCTGGGGCGATCGACATCGCATGGAACATTCCGGTGAAAGATGCCGCCGACCTCCCGCAAGGGAATGTCCTGCGGGGGCATCCCGGCTCTTTGACCTATGCCTTCCAGCTCAATGCCGACCGGCCGCCATTCGACAACCCCAATATGCGCAAGATGCTGCTATTCGCCACCAATCGCCAGGGAATGGTCGACGCTGCGCTGTTCGGCCAGAGCACTACAACCGTTCTGCCCTGGGCCAAGTCGTCGCCTGCCTATGACGATGCCTTGAACGAGGAGTATGCGTTCGATCTTGACCGGGCGAAGGAGTTGTTCGATGCGGGTGTCGCCGGAGGCGCGCAGAGCTCTGCCGTATTGAACATCAACAGCGGGACACCGCAAATGCTGCTCATGGGGCAGATTCTGCAGGCCGACCTCGCCAAGATCGGCTTCGACATGCAGATCAACAGCCTTGACGGGGCCGCCTTCGCGGACTTCTACGTCGCAAAAGACTACGGATTGATCACGAACTTCAACGGAAACCTGGCGAAGTACCCGACACGGCTCACCGGGAATTCGACCTTCCGGCTTGAGGACAACCGCGGTTGGCCTGACGGGCTTCCCCAGGAATACGTGGACGCAATCAACCAGGCGTCGTCTGCTCTCACTGCAGCCGAGCAGGAAGCAGCGTTCGCGAACCTTCGGGATGTTCTGCTCGACCTTTCGTGGGTCATCAACATCGCGTACAACCAGAACACCAGTGCTGTTGCCGACCATGTGTCGGGGGCGGCAGTGACGGTCGACACGATGTTGATCCTCGAAGACATTCAGCTCGACGGCTAATCCGCCGCTGAACCAGCTGACGCCGATCGGGGATCCCCCTCTGCCCCGATAAGGCGGTTCGGTGGTGCGACCCATTTGCTTCCAACCGGGTCGCACCACCGACAGCTGGCCAACAGGTGGACAAGCGGACTGCGTCGTCTTTCGGACGGCCCTAGTCACGTCCAATGCCTCATAGCGAAATGGCAATCAATTCTTCGAAGCCTGCTCCACCCTTTGACGTGGTGGCTGTCGGCGAGTCCATGCTCACCCTCTACCCTGAGAGTCCCGACTCGATTCGGTTCTCATGGGATGTCGGGGGCGCCGAATCCAACCTGATCCGGACCATGGCCGCGCTTGGGCTGCGCAGCAGCTGGGTTAGCCGCCTGGGAACCGATCTTGCCGGCTCACTAGTCCACGACGTGATCGCCAGCAGCGGGGCCGACACCTCCCTGGTCGAGTTTGTCGCCGATGCCCCGACCGGGTTGATGCTCAAAGACAGCACGGCGTCCAGTCGGCGTGTGCAGTATTACCGGGCAGGGTCAGCCGCGTCGTCTATGACGACAGGCTCAATACCGCTCAGACATTGCCTCAGCGGGCAGATACTCCACGTGAGCGGCATAACGCTCAGCCTCTCAGAAGAGTGCCGGAGCCTTGTCATGGACCTGCTTACCGAGCTAGGAGCCGCGATGCGCTCCTTTGACGTCAACTGGAGACCTGCTCTATGGCCGGCGGTCACACCCGGGGAGCTGTTCGCCAACGCTGCCAACCAAGCTGACGTGGTGTTTGTGGGAATCGACGAGGCAAAGGCGCTATGGGGGGCGAGCGATCCAGCGCAAGTCCGCACTGTCCTAAACCAGCCGAGCCGCGTCGTAATAAAGGACGGGCCGGACGGCACATATTCCTTTGTCGGCGACGATCCGACATTTGAAGCAGCCCTCAGCGGAACAATTGTCGACCCAATGGGCGCCGGTGACGCTTTCGCAGCCGGGTACCTAGCCGGACTGCTGACCGCCCCAGCAGATGAGCGGCGATCACTTCGACTGGGGCACATCATGGCCATGGCAGCGATAACCAGTGAGCACGACGTGGGCATTCCTCTACCCTGGCCCGTGATCAACCGTATGCTGGGGGTCAGCGCCAATGAGTGGCGATCGCTCGTCTACGACGATTTCGTCGGCGCCATAGCCTGAAGGAAGCAAAAGCACGTGAGCCAAACCGTTGAGCGAGCGCTCCGAGTACTTGAGCACTTGGCCGACCAACCTAGAACCATCGACCAGGTAGCAGAAACAATGGGGGTGCATCCGACAACCGCGCTGCGCACATTGCAGGTCCTTGAGGCCCGGCGCATCGTCGTTCGCGACGAGCGCCACATCTTCAGGCTGGGAAGCGGCCTCTTTGCCCTGGCCAATGAAGCTCTCGAGAAAATCGATCTCCGCTCGGCCGCGAGCCGCCACCTCGACAAGTTGAACAAGACAGTCGGCCACACAGTCCACCTGGCAGCGCTCGAAGGCGACAACGTGGTCTACATCGACAAACGCGAATCCCTGAACCCTGTCCGCTTGTGGTCGCGAATCGGGCACGTCGCCCCCGCCCACTGCACCGCTCTGGCCAAAATAATTCTCGCCTACTTGCCTGAGGACGAACGGCGCCGACTCGCTGAAGCAGCCTCATACGAGCAGTTCACTGAGCGGACCATAAGTGGGCCCGAAGAACTGCTCGCTGAGCTGGACAAGACAGCAGTTCGTGGCTACGCCGTGGATCACCTAGAGCATGAAGAGTTCGTCAATTGCATGGCTTCCCCCATTTTCGGACCGGCCCACCGGGTTCTCGGTGCGGTTTCGATCACCACGACGACGCTTTCTTGCACATACGAGCAGCTGCTTGAATTCCAGCCGATCCTTGCAGAGACGACGATGGCGGTCTCCGCAGAGTTCGGCTGGCAGCCCAACGATCCAGGTCTCCGAGCAGTAGCAACCGCTGACTTTTAGGTGCTCTGCTAAAAGCCGGTGGTGATCACGCCGATCACCGTACCCTCTGCGTTGATCTCGGGAATGTGTCGCCACTTGTCGAGGGTTGTGCAGGGATGGGAGATTCCCAATGCCACATAGTCACCAGGACTCAACTCATCCTCCGCCCCAACAGAGAGAAACGCGTGATGGTCCATGAGAGAAGTCACGCGCCACCACTCAGGTGCCGGAGACCGATCCTGGCCGATGCGCCCTCGACCAAGAGGACGAGGAAGTCCAGCATCGAACGACAAGTCGCGGCGGCCAGCATCCAACAGTGCCAAACCCGGTTCCGGCCTGGACAGCACCTGGGAGAAGACTTCTATCGCGGGAAGAAAGCAGGGCCAGCGGTCGTCCGAAGCGAGCGGAGACACCCCTTCGTAAAGCCCATGGTCATGTGTGAGGTAGCAGCCAGATCTCAAAATAACCTGGCTGTCGTACCTCTCGGCAACAGGCACCAAAATCTCTGCCACGTCGTCGAAGCAGGCGCTCCCTCCTGCGGTCAGAATGGGAGGCCGGTCAGCAGCAAAGAGTGATTGCTCCGCAATAGCCTCAAATGCTGCGGCCATCTGCTGCAAGTACTCTCTGACCCTTCGTCGAGAATCGGAGCTCGTATCGTCAAGGAATACGCCTTCATAACCAGCAATCCCGGCTACCCGCGCGCCTGAGGAATCTCCGGCGGCCCTCGCCAGAGCGACTGCTTCTTCAATCGACCGAACGCCGGTGCGTCCACCGCCAGATCCGACTTCGATAAGACGCGAGATCTGCCTTGATCCTGCTGAGTGCCGAAGCGCTTTGAGACCCTCCAATGAATCGACAAACACGGCCAGGTCGATCCCGCTCTCGCAGGCCTGATCTGCCCAAGCAATCCCGGCTTTGTTCACAAGCTGGTTGGCCAAGATAATGCGCTGGACTCCAGCATCTTGCATGACCCTTGCCTGAGCAGCGGTGGCCACTGTGACGCCCAGAGCCCCAGCAGCAAGTTGCCGCAGAGCCATTTGAGGGGACATCGCTGTCTTCGAGTGCGGTGCGATCTCGCATCCGTGAAAGCGGCACCACCGGCTCATCAATTCAATGTTGTGAGCAATCCGGTCTTGGTATACCACGACCTGGGGAGAGAGGAACTCGGCATCGGTGACATTGAGTCCGACGAGCGATGTAATAGGCGCCCCCACAAGGGCATCCGGGATGCCCTTGTCGCCGGGAGCAAAAGTCGGATCACTCATTGGCAGCTACCTCCATCCGGTTCAACCAGTCCCTCAACCGGCCCAGTCCATCGGGACTTGTGAGTTGTCCTCCCAGACCCACCGCGAGAGCCCCGGCAGCCAAGTACTCCAGCGCATTGTCGAATCCAACGCCGCCCGTAGGCACGAATTGCATCTTGGGGAACGGCCCCCGCAGGGCGCGCAGATATTGCACACCTCCCAACTGTTGGGCTGGGAACAGCTTCACTGCTTCAACGCCCAGCGTCTGAGCTCTCTGGATCTCCGTCGGTGTGGCAACCCCTGGAAGGACGGGGAGCCCAGTTCTGTCAGCAAAAGCGACTATGTCGTCGCTGAACCCAGGAGAGACTAGAAAGCGGGCGCCAGCATCAACCGCCTGTCGGGCTCGTTCGACGGAGGTAACCGACCCTGCCCCCACGAACCCACTGGAGCCGTCCGCAGCTCCGACGGTGGCTGCCAGCGCCCTCAACCCTGCCTCGTCTTGCACCGTCACCTCGACGCACCTGACCCCGAGCGAAACCAGAACCACGCCAAGCTCGGATGCTGCACTGGCATTGAGACCGCGGAGAATGGCGATCAAGCGAGTGTGCCCTGGCGAATTGTCGAAAAACTGCGACCACTGAACCACCAGAACCTCCCGCTACGACTGCAAAATATGCAGGAGAGGTGCAGTATATGCAGCAATTGCCGAATATGCCACTAGTCTGTCCCCGTGACCCGACCGCGCCCAGGCTACACCCAGTCGCCTACCTCCTGTGGGAGTGTCGGTGATTGACCTCGCGGTCCGAAACGCCAAGGTCATCTCCGGCTCAGGTGCCGGTCCACAAGAGGCCGACATAGGAGTCACGGGCGACCGAATCACAGATATCGGAAGTGTGGGCCCAGCTCGAATCAACCTGGACGCCGCGGGCCTCGTTGTCGCTCCGGGCTTTGTCGACGCCCACACCCACGACGACATGTCGCTCCATCGCTACCCCACGAACCGAGAAAAGCTCCAACAGGGAGCGACTACCGTGATTTGTGGGAGTTGCGGGTTCAGCGCGTTCCCTCACGAGCCGGGCATCCCCAGCGCCGACCTTCTCAACACGGACGGGCCCTGGACTACTTACTCCGAGTACACCGCGACTATTCGCTCTCACGGCATCGGGCCCAACATGGCCGCCTTCGTCGGTCATAACACGGTCACAGACAGGATTGCTGGCGAACCGACGAAGCGGCCGACTCCAAGACAGCGGTCGAAGGTTGCAGACGCTGTCCGGCGCGCTGTAGAGCAGGGCGCCCTCGGAGTTTCGACTGGGCTGATCTACCATCCCGGCCGATTCTCCACGACCGAGGACCTCATCGAGGTGGCGGCTGCCGTCCGCGATGTCAATGGCCTGTACAGCACCCATATCCGCGACGAGGGAGACGGGCTGCACGGCGCCTTGAACGAAGCCCTCGTTGTGGCACAGACTGCTCGCGTCGGGATACAGGTCTCCCATCTCAAAGTCACCGGCCCCAACAACTGGGGATCGATGGGCACAGCGCTGAGGGTGATCGAGCGAGCACACGCCGACGGTTGCGATGTCGGCTTCGACGTTTACCCCTACACCGCGGGATCAGGTCAACTCGTGCAGTACTTCGACCCAGCTGCAATCAATGTCGAACGCGCCAGTCTTGTCCAGGTCGCCCGCTGCCTGGACTTTCCAAACTTCGAGGGCCGGCGACTAGCTGAAATCGCCGAGTCTGAGAATATCGAACTCGACGAGTTGACCCGTCAGATCATCACCGCCCCAGCTGCAAACGAGACAATCGGAATCCTCTTCGAGATGGACGAAACCGATATGAAAGAGGCGCTCGCACACCCACTCGCCATGATTGGCAGCGACGGAATCCCGCAAGAAAGCGGGGTACCGCACCCCCGACTGCTTGGCACATTTCCGCGTGTGCTCGGGCACTACACCCGCGACGAAGCCCTGCTCGATCTTCCAGAAGCAATCAGGAAAATGACCTCCCTGCCAGCCGACCGGTACCGGCTCACTGACCGAGGTCGTATTGAGATCGGCTGCTTCGCCGACCTAGTCGTCTTCGACGAAGCCGCAATCGCCGATGCAGGCTCGTACCAACAGCGGCGTGACCCAACAGGCATTCGATGGGTGATCGTCAACGGCGAAATAGCAGTCGAAAGAGGCCAAGCGACAGGCACCCTCGCTGGCCGCGTGCTCGACAACACTCAACGAACAACCTAGGGAGGAACTAAAATGAGACGACAAGCGATCCAATCCGAAGACGTCCCCCCGGCAGCTGGACCCTACTCATCAGCCGTCGTCCACAACGGCGTCGCCTATCTCTCCGGCCAAGGGCCCCAGGACACCAATGGCGTCCTAGCCGGCATCGACATCGAGTCCCAAACACGGCAAACCCTCCGAAACCTCTCATCAGTAGCCAACGCAGCCGGGACTGACCTCCGGCGGGCACTCCAAGTCCGAGTCTTCCTGACAACCATGGAGAACTTCTCTGGCATGAATTCCGTCTACGCTGAGTTCTTCAATGAGCCATACCCAGCACGCACCACCGTGCAGACAGGACTCCCGATGCCAGGAATGCTCGTCGAGATTGACGCGATAGTCGCCCTGGAAAACTGACCGGCTCGACCCGCGAGCTGGACTCACAGGCTTCTTACCCACATACGGGCAATCAATTGCGTTCCCTGTAGATCCACCGCACTGAACTCTCAGAAGTGATCCCCGGTAGACCACCGCATTGCCGATTCCGCCGTCGATGCCTCAACGCCAGTCTCCCAGACCCTCTTTCCTAGTTTCGTTGGGAGTCTTGCCACAAGCCTCGGTAAAGCTGCGGGAGAAATGGGCTGAAGTCTTGAATCCGTTCATGTGGGCGATCTCAGTGATTGTGCGAGATGCCAAGTTGGGACTCAAGAGGTCGTCGTGGTATCGGGCGAGGCGTCGTTTGATCACATAGCGGTTGACTGTCATGCCGTGTTCTTTAAATATCGCGTGGAGGTAGCGGGCCGATATGCCCACTGCTGAGGCGATCTTCGCTGGGGTGAGGTCTGGGTCGGATGCGTATGCGTTGATGTAGGTGCACGCTCTGAGGAAATGCTGTGTGTGCTTTGCCCTCGAGTTGTCGCTGCCGAATTGGTCGGCGAGCGCAACTCCTAGGAGGTCTAGCGCACTGGTTGCGAGTTGGCGGGAGACTGCGTTGTCCTCGCCAAGGGCGATTGGCTCCAGCGACCGTAAGAATGCGGACACAGGCGCGGTAACCTTGCTGTCGTTTGCCATCCGGATGGCGCCAATCCACGGTCGCGTCCACGGTCCCTGCGTCCAAGACATGGACGTTGTACGCAGGAGTCTTGGCCACTGACGGCCGATTAGCTATCGGCGATAAGCGGTAGGTGCCTGACCCGGAGGCGATTGTCGGTGATTACTAGGACTGCACCTTGTGCGAGATCGTTGGCAAGTTTGTCCAGATGCTGGAGAATGACTGCGGCTTGGTGTTCTGCCCGGGGCAAGTGTCGGGCTCGAAAGAGGATCACCGACGGCGAGGTGGCTCTCCGCATGGCCAAAAGCGCCCCGAAGTCGGTGTCGCCCGAGACAACGATGCGGTCTTCTTCCGCTGCAAGCAAGAGCAGCTCGCGATCCTCAGCGCGTTCCAGCCCTAATTCGGAGGTATGCACAGCGTCGTGACCGGCATCTCGTAGCAACTCTGCCAAGTGTGGTGATCGATTCTGATCGATCAGGAATTTCACGCCGTGGGTTGTAGCGGTATCTCGCGGTCAGAGACGGTGTCCGCTGCGAATCGCAGCGCCGCTGTCACGTCTTCTAGAACAAGGGAGGGCAACTCGGCAATGACCTCGCCGGGGGTCATTCCTTCGGCGATCATGTTGACCACGGTCGCGACCGGAATTCGCAGTCCCCGAATACAGGGCGCACCACCCATTTGGTTGGGGTTCACTGTAATTCGGTTCACAGTTCTAGATTACTCCGATTCGGATCACCCCGGCCTCAATTTTCCACGTGGAGGTCAAAGCCGCCTACTCGCTATCGGTAGACCAGAGCGAGAAGGAAGCCCTCGAGAAGGCGCTCGACGACTGCCCGCCGGGAGGGCCTGCCCAGCCGTCCGGCCCATCAGGATTCCAAACTGGCTCGATACAGCCACTCCCGACAAAAGCAGCGCCAGAACCGACTACTAGAGCCTCCAAATGCTATCCCGCACACAGCCCTTGCCTCCCCAACCTGCCCGGCGACGCTCCCAACTGCGGCGACCTGACCGCCGCTCAGAAACCCGTCACCGTGCTGGTGCCAGGAGTAGACCCCTACCGGCTCGACCGCGACGGAGACGGGCAGGGCTGCACGTCCTGAACAGGAACCAGGCAGACCCGATGGTACGCTCGTCGGCATTCTGGGGAGGGCGCGGTGGACGTTGACACGATCATTTGGATTGTTGTGGCCGTTGGCGCTGTCCTGATTGGCGTGGGCGCTTGGAGGGAGTTCAACATGGAGCGGGAATTGCACTGCGAAAAGTGCGGTCGCAGCGGCCCGTTCCCTGAGCGTGAGATGATGAAGTTGCGGGATGGGCGACCGGCTCACTGCCCGGACTGCGGAACGCAACTCACACGCCGGAGAGCGGACAGGTCTGCCTGACCGGAAATGGACGGACAATTCGAGGTTCATCCATCTTGACTAGCCTCAAACGACATCGGAGTGGAGTGTACGTCGTGAACAAGGAAGAACCTTAGAAGATCAAAGCCAATTCCTATCCCTATCAAGAGCGAGGTAATGATGACAGATATGTTCGACGCAATTGAGTACCATTTCACTCAAATGGCCGACGAACTACGCAGTCAGGCTAATCAAGCAGGGTTACTCAATAACCCTGCGGACAAGGGAGCAGAACGTGAAGAAATATTTCGCGACTTCTTAGACCGTCACCTACCAGCAAGTTGCGATGTGTTCCTGGGAGGATATGTATTCGACGCTAAAGGCAACCGTTCACAACAAATCGACATAATTGTGACAAATGACCTAACTCCTCGATTTCGCTTGTCGAGCGGACATAGGTTCATTGCGCCACTAGAGGGAACGATTGCAACTGTGGAGGTCAAGTCACGACTTGACAAAGAAGGGTTGGAAGGGAACTATAGACCTAACTAGACGCGGCCCGATCAAGCGGACAGCAGCCTGCGACCAGCCTCAACCTTGTCCTGCTCGTAGCCCAAGAACTCCCCGACCTGCTCGTCGGAGAGCGCGTAGCCTGGATCCCAGGCCGAGCCTCTGGCATTGATGACACACCCCTTGCTATCCCTCATGGTCACTGACCTCATAGTTCCGGAGCCGTTCACGAAATTGATTCCCACAACCACGAAAGGGCCTCCCATCACTCCGTAGGGAGTCACAATATCTCCAATGTGCAGGTCCGAAGCCTTCTTGTCGAAGTCGATATCGGCCATTTTTCTGTTCATTCCTTTCCCTCTAGAACTACAATTCTCCAACAATATTTTACTGAAATCTATTGCGAAGAATCGCCAGAAGCAGCAACGCAGGCAAGCTCTGACTCTCCCTCTTGGATCAATGTTCCCTTTCTCGTGTCGTATTCATAAATGTGCATGTCTCCGTATACGTTGAGTTGGCTGATATTGCCTGAGTTCTCTGTCTCGACAATTGCGTTGCCACTTCCAGAAACCCTTGTATTTCTCTTCTCGAATTGGGCACCTCCTAGAAACCCTAAGGCCGAACTCAACAGGAGCTTGATTATTTCGAGAATTACTGCTTCCATGACGTACTATAAAGTATAGGACTATCTACGCGGAGTTGCGGCAACAATCCCCCGAAACCAGCCACTCACACCGAGCGCAATTATACCAAATATCGTTCCTCCTGTCAACTGGGTTAGGCCCGCATTTTCAGCGAAATTAGATAAAATTGCTCGCCATTTGCAGGGAGAACCCTGTTAGGAGAAGCCCTAGACCGACTCTACCCATCCTCCTGTAGTGTCTATATTGTTCTTGCTCCGCCTTGTCGTGACCCCATGTGAGATAGTTGGCCCCTGACTCGGTGATATTCGGGGCCAACCCGTATTTGAACAACAGGACAACGCCGATGATGTCGAAGCCAAGCCCTATGGAACTGATTGCGCTGGCCATTTCGAGTTTCCTCCATCTGTGTTGCCTAGAACCACCGTATCGACGGCTGTGACAGTTTCTGCCTGGTTGCAAACAGCCATCCCCCTGGTAGAGTCCCTGCCGTCTACAAAGTGGACCGCTCCACGCGGGCACAGCCAGATCTGAACGGCGAGTCGTTTCCCATGGCTCCCTTCGGCCTGGCTGTGTCCACTTTGTAGACAGAAGCAGACTCACCTACCGAAGGGGGCCACCCTCAATGGGCCGCTCGACCGACAAGAAGCCTTTCGCGGCCCAGTCGCTCACCGAGCAGGTACGGAGACTGTGGGGCTCCACAATCGGGAAGGTGTTCGTGATAGCCCTTCCAGTCATCCTCATCGGCGGGAACATTGCCGTATTAGTGCTTACCCGCGAGCCTCCGTATGAGCCACAGAGCAGTCTTCGCGAACTGGGAATCGGGGTGTGTCCTGCCAACCGCTCCAATGCCGGGGCTCAGTATCGTCTTGAATTCGGGGTGTCTCCCAAGGTGCAGCTAGAGACACACTGCGGCGGGGTGGTTGACTCCGGCGATGAGGATGCCTACTGGACGGTGACCTGCCCTGGTAAGTACGCCAAGGCGGGAAAGACCTACGAATACGATCCCGGAGAGATCCTGGGCTCGTTCAGCACGGTCTTCTCAGACGATCACGAGGAACGCGCCAAAGCCAGGGATAAGGCCATCAAGGAGTACTGCGGCGGGCAGGTGAGCATAGGTGTCTGCCCATCTGACAGAGAGGGCGCTGGATTCGAATACGCCCTACCAGAACTCGACTCGTGGAAGACCCAGCAGCAGATCGAGGACACCTACTGCGGCCTCACACAAGAGCAACTGGACGCGGGATCGGATCCCACCCCTGGGTGTCGGCGCACCTGGGAGAAGAGCACCAATCCTGTCTGTGCTGACTACGGAGAGCGGTGGGCCGACCAGTAGTCGAAGGTCGAATGGCCGCTCTACAAGAGCGCGGCATCGGGATAAAATGGAGATTCACAATGACATCAGACGACCTGGAGCGGTTGGAAGGGAAGATCAACCTCATCTTGGATGCCGTGGCCGAAATCTACGAATCTGTTCCCCTAGAAGGGAACGGAACGAAAATCGGCAATAAAGCCGCCATGCTTCGTGAGTTGAGAAAAAGCGCTGGCACAGAGCTTTAGATTTCCGCGCTACAAGAGGGCGGCTGCTGAAAGGAGAAACTATGGGCTGGAATCTGGGAGCCAATTACAATATGAGCGATACAATGAACGACCGCTCATTGAGGAAGCGGAGGAAGATCGCCGGGAAGATCGCAAACGTCTGCCCTCACCTGAGTGATTTAGAGCCCGTTCAGGTGAACGGGCAGTTCGCCCTTCAAATCCACTACTTGTTCGAAACATTCGTCGGAACAACGTCTTATTTCTGCATGGGCTGTATGACAGAGTGGTCCCAGCACAGGATTACCCAATACGAGAGGCAGTTGAATGCCAGATTCCAGGCAGACCCTAAAGGATTTGGCGAAGAGATATATCGTCAGATTCGCGAAGCGAATCAATTGAAGAAAAAATTGAATGAACTGGGAGGTCATCCGGGAATATGAATGTGGAAGAGGGATAGAGTCCTTCCCTCTCGTACAATTCTCTGTCGGAAATCTCTTCAGTCACCGTCGTCATTACACTCATAGCTTAGTCGCTTTCCTCTTCTAAATCCGTCGCGTCTATCGCGCCGGGAGGCAGCTTGAAGAACTCTTTGGCGAGTTCCTCCAAGTCTTCCTCACGCGGCAAGCTCTCTTCTTCTGGCGTGTGTGCCATCTCTCGTCAACTCCCAATATGTCAGTGTCTTGTGGTCCATCCCCTTGACCAGTTCGGACATCTGGTCCTCTGTGTCGCGGGGGCGGACATTGTGGCGGTGGGCGAATTCCTGGGCATAGCGATTCAGGTGCTCCCACGACATCTGGTGATAGGTACCGTGATAGCCCCGCTTCATCATGGCCCAGAACGACTCCATCCCGTTGGTGTGGGCCATCCCATCGACATACTGGCCGGTCGAGTGAGCCACCGACTCGTGCCTGTAGCCCATCCGCGAGAGCGGGAGATACCCTCTGGCCTCGTCGGTGTAGACCACAGTGCCCGACTCTACGCGATCTGCCACAAGCTTCGTCAGGGTGGTTGCTTTCGTGTCGGGGATCACCCTCACTGAGATCCGGTTGGAGCAGCGATCCTTGACCCCTCCCAGAATCGCCTTTCCGACAGGACCGCCAGCGGCCTTCATCCGCTTGTCGCTGTGCTTGTTCTTCTCAAGCCCTCCGATGTAGGTCTCATCGACCTCTACGGGGCCGCAGAATTCCAGACCCTCGGTGCTCATCGCCGAGCGGATGCGGTGGGCCAGATGCCACGCGGTCTTCTGGGAGATCCCCAAATCGCGGTGCAGCTTCAGGCTGGAAGTCCCCTTCAGCCCTGTGGAGACCAGATAGAGGGCGAAGAGCCAAGTCTGGAGTCCCAGCTTCGAGGACTGCATGACTGTCCCGTATTTCACGGAGAAATACTTGCGGCAGTCCTTGCAGTGCCAGGGCATAGGCTTGCGGGTCTCCACGCGGCCTACCTTGATGCTCCCGCAACGTGGGCAGGCGACTTTATGGGGCCAGCGCTTCTCCTCGAACCACTTCTCCGCAGCCAGATCGTCGGGGAACATCTTGAAGAACTCGGCGTAAGTGATCCCCTTGCGGTCTGCTTTGCCAGGTGCCTTGAAACTGTGCCTTTTCCCATCCATAGGCCGATACGTTATCACGCACCGGTGACAGTTTATTTTCCTGTGCTTTTGAGCAATCTTGCTCTTTTCTCTTAACTTGTTCATGTCATATATTTATCAAACAGGGCCAATGGTTCAAAGTCTATGGGGGCCGCTAATGAACAAGTTAGGTGCGACACCCCATAGACTTGTGGATTCAATAAGAGAATCACATTTGGATTTCAGTTATAGAATCCGCGCCCTGTTTCTAAAATTATTCTGACGGTGTTCCCACAGACTTTGAACCATTGGCCTGCTTTGGTATTTTCGGCGCATGGACTGCCATTGGCACCCGGACAGCGGAGGGAGCGTTATGAACTCCTGTCGATGCCGCACGGGGCCAAGGCAGACCCCCCGGCACGGGTGGTGCCGGGATCATCGCGCGTCTAGTTAGGTCTATAGTTCCCAATACTCTTATGAGCGGCCTCCCTCCCGTGCCGGATTTTGACCAGCCACTTCACTGCTCCGGGGGTGGGCGCTGGGACTTGGACGAGTACCAAATCCGACTGGGGACAGACGGCGAACAATACGCTCTGTGCCCCAAGTGCGGCTACAGGCAGCCTCTTCGCGAGGCGCATGATGCAGCTCGGACAATGTTTATGAAAATTCGCGAGAGGCACGAGGCGCTACTTGGCGATGAACAGTTGATCGACAGGGAGCACAAGAGGACCATTGAGATGGAGGATTGCCCCCATTTTGTCTACAAGTATGAGACGGAGAGCATTGCCGTCGATTACAGGTCCAGGCTAAGTCCAATATCCGGCCCGGTAAAGGGCCCTCCGAAGCGCTGATCGGACTACCTATTCAGAGTCTCGTTGAAGGGCTCGTCATCCCCCCACTCATGTCTACAATCCATTCGGTCTTGTTGGCGAACATCAAGACGGGCTGCGCAACTCCACAATTCAAATGACGCATCCCGGATTCAGAAGCAGTGTCAGATTTTGCCGTAGGTCAAGGGGCTGAATCGCTGGACCCTTCGGGCTACTCCTCGCCTTCCTAACCGCGGCTTCTAGTCTCGTTGTAGCGGGGGCTGCGCCCATTGTTCTCTCGTCGGTGTCACGCCAGTTTCCCAGCTTCCCACCGTGGAGCTAGTCCTCTGGGCATCCCGACCGTCTCCGCTTCCAAGTGTCCGTACTTACCCGACCTGCGGTGCTGGTGGGCCCGCCGATCACGCCTACGCTGCAAAGGTCTGGGCGGCCGGCGGTGCCAGCAGTCCGGCACAGTACGTCTTCCCAACGGATGTCGCCGCGGCGTCTTGTCCGCAGCAGCTAGGCGTGTTGTGGGCGGCCGTCGCTGCCGGTGGTCGTCTTGGTTGGCGAGTACAGCCACCGTTTCCAGTCGGGCCGGTCGATCACCACGCTCTCGGCGGCCCCCTCGGCTTCGGATTCTGATTCCCAGTGTGGCCCGTAGAACCACTCGTCTTCGTCGAGACAGCGATTCGGGAAGGTCCAGGCGACCCGGATGAAGCCCGGTTCGAGCTCGTGGTAGCCGCCTTCGTACCCGTTGATGAGCACTGGCAGGTTGGGGTCGAGTGATGAGAGGTGCTCGACGAGTTCTGAGACTTTCACTGCTGCTGGGAGCCTCCATGCGGGTCGGGCAGTCCAGGTGCGGGCCGGTCGGCTCCCCCAATTCTCCCACATACGCCTTCGCATCCCCGCCGGGTTTTCCGGCTGGGCCTAGAGGTGGCGCAGCTACGGGATCGCAGACGCCCGCCCGCTATGTCACTCGTTGCCGCCTAAGGCCGAATGACCCGACAGTCCTCTCTAGCGCATCTGGAATGTGGGCTGCCGGCAAGGGGCAAGCATCATTTCGGTAGTCCATGCCCCCGGATTCCTGACTGGCTTGGGGGCGTGGCAGTTTCTCTTGCTTTGACGGCACTACACGGGTTCCGATGTTGCCGGGGCTAAGTCTCTCTGGGCGGCGCTAGAACTTGCTGGCGGCCCACCGTGAGGCCCGCTTGACAGGGCCGGCGACCCGGGAATGGTAGGGTGGTGGCAGCACCGCAGGCCCATTGCCGGCGTAGGCGACGATTCCGCCGCTGTGTTCAGTTTGTGCGCGAGGCCGCCACCGTGTCCCGTTCAGCCAGACAGGGCCCCGTTCCGGTTCTGCGGGCGTGTTGCCTGGTTAGAGCGGCAAAGACAGTTGCTCCCGAGAGCCTGGCCGTCGGCGAGCACTCGGCGGCGAACACGCGGCACAGCTCGCTCACCAACATGGGGCCCAACAATTTGGTGGGGCACCCGAAGCCAAATCTAACCGCGGATTCAACTTTCGGGGTGCCCCACCGCGTCACCCAATGGAGTGATTAAGTGGATGACAATTTTTGCTCTTTGAGCGTCTCAAAAGAGTGTCCTGCGGTTCGGGGCCACGCAGAGGGTCGTCGTGCCGGGGGCTCCGAGAGTTCAGCCTTTATCCGCGCAGGGAACACGCCTAGCCCGTCGGCGGTCGTACCTCGCCTGCGAAGAAAGCAGCGTTCAGCCTCAGACCCCCACGCCAGTCTCGTTCTCCGGCTGAGCTGGGCTTTGCCGCGGTCCAGGCTGGTATGGCCTCCGTGCCGTTACCTGGGCGCGAGGTGAGCGACCTGCGATCCTAGGGCGACCCAGCGCGGTCAAGGTTGCGGGATCGGGCCGGCTGGACCGGCGAGTGGCGCCTCAGCCGCGGTACCTTTTTCGCCTGCGGCTGCACCGGTCGCCCCAACATGCTTGCCCGGAACAGACGGCCGAAAGCACCGCACCCGCACCCCCCAGGCGGCGCATACGATCAGCGGGAACTTCGCCGTCCTCTGCTGCGGCGAAACCGGCCAACAAGAAGTGGAGGGCGCCTACAAGCGGACCGACTTCTTCGACCGGCGGCGCCCGGTGATGGAGGACTGGGCTGCATATGTGACCTGATCCCCAGGGTCATCGGAGGCCCGGACGCCGGGGCGGCAGTGTCCCCGGTGTCGCTGCCACTGCCGCATACACGGCAGCCGTCTCGGCTGCGATCAGCGGGGCACCAGCCCGCCGCCAAGCGTTGGCGCGTGGCTTCAGCTGACGGCTCATCTGACGCTCAGGCCGTTGAGGCGGCGATCGAGGCTGTACAACCCCCGTTCCACCAATACGACTAGGGGTACCGTTTTGCCAGCCGGGGCAGAATTTCTTCTGCTACTTGCCTGCTAGGTGCCGGGGTGGCGATCGTTGAGCTGGTCTTCAAGTGTGTCTCTTGTCTCGCAGGGCCATTAGTACTGGTTCAGCTCTTGGTGCATCTGGAGATGGTGAGGCTAGGGTTCCCGTGGTTCGCGCTGACCACCACTTGCGCGCACCGGGGATTTCAGGAGGAGGTAGGGTCGTGGCCCGTCGTGGGTTGATGGCTGAGATCAATCGCCAGATTCAACAGGATGCGAGACGCCGGGAGCAGCAACAGCGGCAGGCGGTACGCGAGCAAGCGGCTGCCCAGCGGAGGGCTGAGCAGGCGGCGCTTCAGGCGGAGAGAGCCAGGATTCAGGCTGAGAAGGCGCAGGCAGCTGAGCAAAAGAAGGCTGAGCAGGAGGCGAAACGGCTTCATGTGGAAGCTATGGAGGCCGACGCTGCTGCTCGCAATGCCGAACTCGCCGCCGTCTACGAAGAGATTGACAGCATTCTTGCCGACACGCTCGAGGTCGACGACTATGTCGACCTCGAGACTCTGCGGCGTGTTGTAGAGCATCCGCCGTTCGAACCTGGGGACCTTGCCACTGTCCTTCTTCGACCTGATCCAATCGACCCTCCTCCTAGGCCCGAATTCATTGCGCCGGCTGGCGAGCCGAAGAAACTATCCCTTGCTCTTGGCGCCAAGAAGAGATACGCGGAGTTGCTGGACCAAGTACAGGCAGACCACGACGAGGCCGTCCGGGCCTGGCAGGAGGAGGTTGCCAGCCTCCCAGCACGCCAAGAGGAACAAGATCGCGCTTATGAAGCGGCGGAGGAACTTCGCATTCAACAGCTCGAGGCCGCCAAGACAACGTATGAGGCGGAATGCGAGCAGCGAGAAACTGAGATAGCTGAAGCAAATGGAGCGCTTGATGAACTCATTACGAACCTCGGCTACGGAGTTGAGGACGCCGTCCAGGAGTATGTTTCGATCGTTCTGGGGAACTCTGTTTACCCGGATTCGTTTCCTGTCGAGCACGAGTTCAGGTTCGACTCGAATCATGGAGAGCTGACCTTGGAAGTTGCCGTCCCCGAGCCCGCGTCGATGCCGAGCACCCGGCAGTACAAGTACGTAAAGGCTCGCGACGAGATAGCCGAAACGCCACTCACGCAGAAAGACCAAAAGGAGCGTTACGCGAACGCGGTGGCCCAAGTCGCTGTCAGGACGATGCATGAGATATTCGAGGCCGACCGGGCAGGGCGCATCCAGACGATCTCCTTGACGGTGTCTACACAGGCGATGCACCCGGGGACTGGTCGCATGACCGACATCCCGCTGGTCGCGGTCGCATCGGATAGACCCACCTTCGAAGATCTTGATCTGTCAAACGTCGTGCCCCTGGCGACTCTCGAACATCTGAAGGCCTCTGTTTCCAAGAACCCGTTCGGCCTGGTTGCCATTGACCTTTCGAAGGGAGTCCGGGGGTAGCTTGGCGATGAGCGAGCGGGTGTTCAACCCTCCCCCGGGGTGGCCGAAGCCGCCCGAGGGGTGGACCCCACCGAGTGGTTGGAAGCCTGACCCGTCGTGGCCCCCACCACCGCCCGGCTGGGACCTGTGGATCTCGTCAGACGCCGAAAGCGACGCCACTTCTCAACATCCACCAACCGCGACCGCCCGCGAATCTCCCGCTGCGGCTCCGCCCTCGGCTGATGCCACCGACACGACGGACACGGCAGCGCCTCACGACCAATTGCCGGTGACTCCCATAGCGCCGCACACGAATCTCGAAGAGAAAAGCGCCAACGCATACGCAGACGAAGTGCGGCGCCTCCGAGCCGAAGTCGAGTGGCTTCGGGAGCGGGCCTCCGAAGGTGTTGACGACATCGTCGATCTTGACGACGAACGCGTTCTCCAAGAGGTCGGCATCTACAACTACCACCACCCGCTCGAAAACGCCGAGCAATACCGCTCCAGGCTTGGCGCCATCAACCAGCAGATCAAGGAAATGGTGAAGTCGGGTAACGCAATCGTTGCCTCTGACATGTTCACGTACAACAACTCACTGGCCATGGGCCGCAAGATGACTGCCGACCTGTCCAAATTGATGCTGAGGGCCTACAACGCTGAGGCCGACAATTGTGTTCGCGCGTTACGGGCCGGCAACGTCGTCACTGCCAAGAGACGCCTGGATAGAGCTGTCCAAGCCATCGCGAAACTCGGAGCCATGATGGAGATGCGTGTCAATCCCCGCTACCACGAACTCCGATTCGAGGAACTGGAGCTCACCTCTGACTACCTCGTGAAGAAACAAGAAGAAAAGGAAGCCGCGCGAGAAGAGCGGGAACGGCTCAGAGAGGAGAGGCGGGCGGAGCAAGAACTTGCAGCTGAGCGTGACCGCCTGGACAAGGAACGAGCCCACTACTTGGCTGCCCTCGAAACGCTTCGCGCCAACGACGACGAGAAGGCAGCAACCGAGATGGAGCAGCGGCTGCGAGACGTCGACGCTGCGATCGCAGAGAACGACTACCGCGTCGCAAACATCAGGGCGGGATACGTCTACGTGATCAGCAACCCCGGATCCTTCGGAAAGCAGATGGTCAAAATCGGGATGACAAGGCGGCTCGAACCTATGGATCGCGTTCGCGAACTCGGTGACGCATCGGTGCCATTCCCCTTCGACGTACACGCACTGTTTTTCGCTGACGACGCCGTCGCACTGGAGCAAGAACTACACAACGCATTCGCAGAGACACGGGTCAACCGCGTCAACCTACGCCGGGAATTCTTCTTCGCCACCCCCATAGAGGTCAGACAGGTGCTAGCAGACAAAGTCGGAGCACTCCTCGAATTCACCGAAAATCCCGAAGCGACACAGTATCTCCAGAGCCGCAAGTATTGGCCCCCTGAATTGCCGGCCGACAGCACGCCCCGCTGACAGATCCAACTTCCCCGCCCCTCTCAATTTCAGGTCACGAGACATCCGTCCAAGCAGCGCCCAGCCGCCTGCTACAGCGACCCAGCCCCCGGCGGCGCCACACCAGCCGCCTGCATATCCAGCACCCAGGTCTCTCGGCGCACGTACTTGGGCGAACTCGTTGCCGCTTTTGTGACCCTAGCGAAGTGAGCGGGACGACGCAGACGCCGTCGGACCGCTCGTAGGCGTAGCCCGTCGCAGTGATCATCGCGAGCCGTGCGGGGGGCCGGTACGGCCTCCTTCCAGCTTGGCCCGCAGTCGCAGGAGCGACTCGGCGCCCTTGTGGATCGCGTCGGTCCCTCCGAGTTTGGCTTTAGCTACGACCCATCGTCCGTCGGCTTGTTCGATGACGGCGTCGACTTCGAGGTGGTGGCTGTCGCGATAGTGCGACAGCCACCATCGATTGGCATCTACGTAGATCTGAAGGTCGCGCGACGCCATCGACTCGAACAGCGGACCGGCGAAGCTGAGATCGCGCATCAGCGTATCGACAGTCAGCCGCAGGGCCGCCGTACGTCGTAAGGCTGAGGAAGTTCCTGATTTAGTGGCGACGGTAGCGGTCGCAGCCGCCTTGGGCGACAGTGCCTAGATGGCGCGCAAGGCCCATACCTGGCTCGACAGCGCGAATTGGATGCGGTCCAAGGCAGCGAAATCAGCCCTTTCCGGTGGCTACAGTGTGGGCATCGCAGCCGAGGTCGTCCGCGCTGCGCCTTCCACCTCGCTGCGGATCGGCTCAGAGGAGTTGGCAGGTGAGCCGCCGCCCCTTTAGGTGGGTTCTCGGCCCGGGAGTGGTGCCGACGTCGAGTTCAATGAACCGGGGCCCCAGGCGGCTCAGGTGCCTCCGCAGCGGCTCTAGCTGACCCGGACGGCTCTGGTGGCCCGGCCCGAGTAAAGGTAGATTGTGGGGTCATGGGGCCAGACAACCGCCCAGCACGCCCCCCGGAGGATGTCGCTTCGGGACCGGCGCGGGAGTGGTTGGCCCGGGAGCAGCGACGCGCTAGCGCCTGGGCCTCCCCAGAGCGCAGAAAACCGCGCCGTAAAGCCAGCGTGCCGTGGTTCTGGGTTTTCGCCGCAATCTTCATCCCGCTCCGCATTTATGTCCTGCCAGGGCTCATCGGCTACTGGCCCTCGTGGATAATCACGGCACTCGTGATCTACCAAGGCTCTCGGCTGTGGGAGAAGTGGTGGCAAAAACGCAAAGCGGCCCGCGACCGCCAAGCCTAACGGCCCCCAGCTCGATCCCAGAGCCCCACAGCTGCTGTAGCGCCGCCAGGGCGAAGCTCAGACAACGGCTTCCCGGCTTCCGGAGTAACGGCTGGTCGGGGCCGCCGCGGAATAGGACAATTCTCGTTCCAGAACAGCGTCTTGACCAGAAAATATGCAAAGAGTTCGAATCCTGCCGTGGGCGCTATGTGCGACTGACGTAGGCCGCTGACGTCAGGGCCGTGCGGCCTTCTATTTCAGTCTTTCTTAGGGGGTCTTGCCGCCTGTGGGTCCCAGCCAAAGGCCGAAAGCATCGCGCGCGTCGGCCAGGTTCACGCCGATGGCCACATAGACGGGCCGGTCAGTGGCCTGCGCGTCGCGGACCTTGACGGTGATGGCGTCGATCAAAAGCACCGGATAGACCGCGTCGAGGAGCCGGTTCTGCCACACGGCCATGTCGGAGACGATCTCGTCGGTGATTTTCGAGATCGTCTCGCGGCTCACCGAGGTGTCTTAGACCTCGGCCAGGTGCGCCCCGGTCTCCCCGGTGGTGAGCCCCTTGGCGTAGAGCGAGATCACGTTGCCCGACAGCCCGTCGAGGCGGCGCTGGTGCTCAGGCGCCGGTCACCGGCTCGAACGTGCCCGCCCGGTCGCGAGGCACCCGAAGATCGATCTCGCCGATCTCGGTGGTGACCCGCTTGGACGACGAGCCGTTGCGGGAATTGCCCGACCCGCGGCCGGAGGGATCACAGCGCTCATAGCCCAGGTGGTCGGCCATCTCGACCTCCAGCCCGGTCTGCAGCACCTGGCGCACCAGCCCCGTTAACAGCCCGCCGTCGCCGGTCAGCTCCACACCCTCGGCCCGGGCACGCTCGACCAACAGCTCAGCCCAGTCCTGCATAGCCGCCTCGCCAGCGGCCTCTTCCGCCGGCGCAGCCGGCACATTATGATCAGTCACAGACACGGTCCTTCCCGGCCCGCAGCACCCGGCCGCGGACCCTCAGATCACGCCCGATACACAAAATTCCTGACAGACCCTCCCAAGGATCGGAGCCTGTGCATTACCCGGAAAGGTTCACATTTCCCAAGTTCGAGTCGCCCGTCGGCCTCAACGTTGGCCAAATTGCCGACTTCTGGCAGAAGGAGTACCGCATATCCGCCGAACTGGGCCGTCTCTCAGACGCTCAAGCCTCGCATCGGCGCGCCCGAGAAGTCGGGAGCACCGCCAACAACATAGAACAGGCGATCTTGGCCGAGTTCCACCCGATCTAGGCCGGGACCGACCTGCTCGACGCTCTCTGCCGTACGGGATGGACCGTGTTACTGGCCACCAACCATCCAAAGGATGGATGTTTCGCTTGGCGGAGACTTACGACTGGTGGGAGATGATCGACTATGAGATCTGCTCTTCCGCGTACAGGTGCCGAAAGCCCGAGCCATGATTCTTTGAGCTCGTCACCTTGGCTTGCAACAACGCATCCGGCTTCTGGTTTGTCGACGATGACGAGAACAATGTCAACGCTGTTTCTGCCCGCGGCCTGCACGGCATCATCGTTACTCCGCGCGACCTGCGAACCCTCAGCAACCGTCTGTTGTACCCCAGAGAGACTCGTTATGCCCAGCTACGTTGTCGAAGGCTAGTCCTGCCAGCGGCCGAAGAAATGGTAAGGCGCGTCGCCAGTTACGATGAGCCGCAACCAGGTCAATATGATGGTCGCTTCCATGCAAGCGGAGACTGCCTGAAGGAGTCTTGACCATGAGCGAAGATCGCTCTGCTGCCAGCGACGACCCACCGACCTTTGCAGGCTATGTGTACGTTGCGGTCAACCCGGCATTTCCGGAGTACGTCAAGATAGGCAAGACCACTAAGGGCGACCCGCAGACCCGTATCAGCAACCTCTTCACTACCTCCGTTCCCGTTCCGTTCGAGTTGCTTTATGCCGCTGCGCTCAAGGACCCCGGTGACCTTGCGAAAGTGGAGACTGCATTGCATAGGGCCTTTGCGCCTTCACGCGTTCACCCCCGGCGCGAGTTTTTCGAGATTGAGCCAAAACAGGCAATAGCCGTGCTCAGACTGATAGACGCCGATGTCACCGACCGGGCAAAGCAGGAGGTCGAAAGCGACGTACTAGAGGACGACAGGGTCGCCGTCGCGCGTGTTCAGCGCAGACCGACCCTCAATTTCAGCGAGTTGGGGCTTATGCCCGATTCGGTTCTCATATTCGATAGGGATGAGACAGTCAAGATTCAAGTTCTGGACGAACGTTTCGTCGAGCTCATCGATCTTCCCCCAGATGCATACCCCAACATCGCCTTGGACCACGGGCCGACACACCTTTCGCCGCTCACAAGAGAGCTGCTTGGCCTCGAGCGCAATGTTGCGCCCAGCAGGTACTGGAATGTTCTAGATGGTCGGTCGCTACTCGACCTGTATGAAGAAGTCCACGGCCCCAGATAAAAGGTCGATCTTGAATTCCGCTCCATATGCGGGGGGACCCATATGCAGAACTAGACCACACTGGCCTTGGACTCCTGAATGTCCCCCAAAGATTGGCTCCTCCGCCTCAGCCTCACAGCTTGGCTTAGGCCAACCCTTCATCCTAGAGAATCAACCTCTGTCGTTCATCCAGTTGCGAGCTGACAGGCTCTCATTCCTACCCGACATCGTCGCAGCGCTCTCCTGGGAACCAGACCCGGACAACCCTGGGAACTGGCTCACAACCACCGGCGACCTCGCAGTCGAATCCATCTAGTGGATGGACGGGCCCTTAGGACGTTCCAGATCATTCACCCATGACACAGCAGCCGAAGGCCACGCAGTCCTCCTCACCCATGCGGGCCTCGCCGACATACAGGCGGCGTTCGGAGACATAGTCCGCACCTTCGCCCTGAAAAGAAACCGCAGGAATGACGAGACCCAAGCCAGAACCGCTGAAACAGGCCAAGTTCTCTCAGCCGCAAGTTGAACGGAGCTATCTGAGAAAAATTTTCCTGGCCGTCATAGTCGCTGCATGAGCGGGGCGAGCTAGGGGTGCGGGGATTGATTCACCTCCGGGCCCGCCAGCATTGCATAGCTGATTATGGCGAGAATAAAAGCTCTAGCAGAAGCCTATTGAGTTTGTACCGGTCTTGTAGTTCTTGGGCGTGTGGTTCCCTCAATTGGGACGTGGCCTGAGACGTTTTGCTGGTCAAGGCGGAGGCTAGAAGGTGAACCACCAGTAGGCGGGCGCTGGTGAGCTGTGGGGATGCTGATCGGAGCGCGGGTCGGGTAGGAACCGCATGTACACGAGCAAAGTGTCAACGGGTGAGCTTTTTGGCAGGTCGGGACCGGCAGCAGCAAGCGCCTGACGACTCTAGGAACAGAATGGCCGATCGCCGGGACCCGCCTAGCAAGGGATCGAGCTGCGGGGCATGCAGGTGATCTTGTTCGAGGGCGAGTCAGACCACACTGCCACAGTGACAGGGATGCTTGAAGCCGGAGCTAAAGAGTGCGTTTTTCCGCTAGCAATCCCGGGACAAGCATGATGCCTGTCGCTGCCGACGCGCTCGCTTCCAGGTGAGCGAGTGTGCTCGGCGTGCACGACAATCACGGCGCCTGCCACAAAGCGTGGGCGGAGACTAATGACTGTGCCAGCGCGTCGGCCCCCTCCACGTCGTAAGATGGGTGCCGGGCAGCGGCCAATATGGGGGCCCCTAATCGGATGGGGCATGCCGATACGTATCGGCGAGTCGTCAATCAGGTCTTGGCATGATGATTGCATGGCCATTGCGGTTTTGGAGCCAGGAATGAAAATTCAATGAACACCGCACAGCTTTGTCACAGACATCTGCCCGTGTCAGACGTGCAATAGACCCTACCTACAGAGCGGAAAGACCTTCTGGAACGCCTCTCAGCTCCCTCCTCATTACGGAAGCTGTCAGGAACTCACTGAGATGAATGCTCCCCATTGCTCCATCACCGGGCGGCGGGCTTCGAGCGCGTCGGTGCGCTTGTATGCGCCTTCGATTCCTTTGACGGTGTGGCCGAGTGCCAATTCCGCCAGTTCGCGGCTCACTCCATTTTCGGCGCACCAATCCCTGAAGCTGCTTCGGAAGCCATGCGTGACCGCGGGGATACCGTTTTCCTTCAGCAGCTTGGAAGTGGCGACGTTTGAGAGCGGCCTGCGGGTTGGGGATGGGAAGAGCAAGCCACTGGTGTCGGCGTAGAAGCGGGCCGTTTGGAGCACTGCCATCGCCGCTTCGCTTAGTGGTATCCGTAGTTCTTTCCCGGTTTTGGTGCGATCACTTGGAATCGTCCAGGTGCGGTCGTCGAGGTCGATCTCCTCCCAGATGGCGTTGCGGGCCTCGCCGGACCGGCACGCAGTGAGCGCTATCCAGCGCATTAGCAGTTTCGTCGTCGGGTACGCCCCCGTCCCGTCGATGACCGCGAGGGCTGCGGGCACCTCGGAGGGCGGGAGCGCCTTGTGGTGCGTGGTACCTGTGTTGTTTGGAAGGGCGCTGGCTACGACAGTTCCCCTGGCGGGGTTGTCCTCTCTGAAGTTGGCGGCGATGGACCAGGCTAGGATCGCGCCGAGGCGCTGCTTCACGCGGCGCATCGTCTCGGGCCGTTCGTGCCAATGCGGGGAGAGCACGGACAAGATGTCGTGGCTGGTGATCTCTGACACGGCCTTTTCCCCGATCTTGGGGTATGCGTATGCCTCCAGCGAAGCCCGCCACTGATCCTCGGACCGGCCGCCATCGCGCCATGATGGCTTGCGGAGAGCGATCACCTTCTCGGCTGCCTCCCGCAGTGTCGGAGAATCTCCGCCCCTTGGGTCGCGGCCCGCCGCGGCCGTTTGGCGGTTCTCCAGCGCCTTCTGTCTTGCCTCCGCAAGTGAAACGAGCCAGGTCGGGCCGAGACCGATCGTGGTGGACCTGCCGTTGATCGTCAGCCGTTGCGCCCAGGTCTTGCGTACTCCCCTGTTTGCAGAACTCTTCACGATAAGGCGCAGACCGTGGCTGCCGTGCCCGCCGTCGCCGTATACCCCAGGCCGCGTCACGGTTCGGACGAATAACGCCGTCAGCCTCTTTCGCTCGTCTTTCTCGGCCATTTTGTTACCACTTTTGTTACCACTTTAGTGGTGAACTGTGGCGATTTTGGGCGATTCCAAATGATACAAATATCTGCCTTAACTCCCTGGTCAATGGCTATTCTACGAGTCCTAGCGATTCCGAATGATTTCGTGAGCCAGCGGGCGTCCACCTCCGCTTTGTGATCAGGCCGAGCCGGTTGGGCTGGCTGCGCTGAGCAGCCGGGCGATCAATTGCACCCAATCTTCCACAGAGGGATTGTGGCGATCCGCCCTCCCCGCTGATCTCAGCAGGTGGGTGCCGATTCCGGCGGCTTGGATCAGCAGAACCATGGCAGGAGTGCTCATTTCTCGGTCGCAGAGACCTTCGTCCTTGCTTCTTTCGACAAGGTCGCTGAGCTGGTCGGCCTGGTCGTTGAGAAATTCCTGGAGCCTCTGTTGGACGGCGGCGTTATTGCGGGCACTGCCGAACACCTGGACCAGAACATCCTGGGTTTCGTCTGACTCCAATACGTTGGCCCCCCATGCCGTCAGAATGTCCGTCCCCGACATTCCGCTAACCCCCAAGTCCTTCATCCTCTGTTCAGGCGTTATCTGCTCGAAAAGGTGGTCAAGAGCGGCGACCATCATCTCGTTCTTATCCGGCCATCGGGCGTAAATCGCCCCGGTGGTCGCCCCCGCGCGGCGGGCAATGTCGCTGACTACTGCCTTATCGTACCCCTGCTCAACAAACACCTGAGCGGCTGCATCCAACAGCCGCTCAGTCAAACCGTCTGGATCGCGTACTCGACGTTGCTCCGCACGATCAGACACGTCAACGCCCTTCAGATATCAACACCAGTGCAACAATAGCTAGCTCACATAGTAAGTGCCGGAAACTTCAGAGACCGCAGCCTGATCAGGATTCGGTTGAGGCTGTAATAGAGGGTGCTAGACGGCCAATAGGTCGCGGGCGCCAGTGTCGCTGCTGGGGTGGCGGAGTTTGGACATGGCCCGGGCTTCGATTTGGCGGATGCGCTCGCGGGTGAGATTGAAGTGCTCGCCGACTTCTTCGAGAGTGCGGGGCTCGCCACGGTCAAGGCCGAAGCGGAGCTTGAGGATCTCGCGCTCGCGCTCGTCGAGAGGGCCGAGCAGGCGGGTGATTTCCTCGGGCAAAAGCGCAGTGGCGGCCACTTCGAATGGCGACTCGGCTGAGCGGTCCTCCACCACGTCTCCCAACTCGGCGTCGCCGTCCTCGCGAAGCGGCTCGCTCAGCGACAAGGGCTCAGCCGCGAAGCGCAAGGCCTCGGTGACCTTCTCTTCGGAGAGGTCCACTTCGACGGCCAGTTCGGCCAAAGTGGCCGGGCGGCCCAGCTTCTTTTCCAGGTTGGCCCGGGCCTTCTGGAGGCGGGCCAGTGTGTCGCCAGCGTGAACCGGCAGGCGGATAGTGCGGCCGGTGTTGGCGATGCCCCGGGTGATGGCTTGGCGGATCCACCAGGTGGCATAGGTGGAGAACTTGAATCCCTTTCGCCAATCGAACTTCTCCACAGCGTGCATCAGGCCCAGGTTGCCTTCCTGGATCAGGTCGAGCAGAGGAAGACCGGATGCCTGGTATTTCTTGGCGATGGATACCACTAGGCGGAGGTTGGACTGGACGAAGCGGCGTTCGGCCTGCTCGCCAACTCTGACTTGGCGGCGCAGCAGACGCCTACGGGCCGGCGAGAGACGCTCTGAGCTTCCGGAGTCGCTCTCTTTGTCCTGGTCAAGGAGGGCCTGGGCTTCGTTGCCTTCCTCGATTTTCTGGGCTAGCTCAACCTCATCGTCTTTGGTGAGCAGCGGGTACTGGCCGATATCGGTCAGATAGAGCCGGACGAGATCCTCGTCGTCTCGCTCAACACGCTCTTTCGGCACAGCCACCCCTTCCCGATAGTCCTTGGGCCCGATAATCCGTGGAGTCACCGGTGCCGCTGTCGAACCGGTCGACGCTGACCGAGCAGAGACACGGACAATGCTTAGCCGATAAGGATACCCGCTTCATCGCGGAAGCGTCACCAGCGGAGGCCATCTTTTTTCGCGATAGTCGTTGGCAAAGGCGGTCGCCAGCTCCTCTAGGCCTTCATTAGAGGGGATATTGGGGGGATTCCACACTTCCTTCGAGTCATACCGCTCCTCGGCCAAATCGGCAGCCACCATGCGGGCTGTGCGGATGACTGTTCCATCGCTCACTGGCGACAGTTCCTGGCCCAGGTGCTCGATTACAAGGGCCAACTGGGGCAGAGCCACCTCGTAGATTGCGGCAAGAGCCTCGGTGGGCGCCGCCCCCTCCAAATGGGCCAGCAGGCGCACCCAAGCGTCGGTGGGGGGGCGAACCCGCCCGGCTCCGGCCAAGGCTGGTGAATCGGGCAGCGCGGCCCGCCACCACTGGGCGTGTTGTCCATGGCGGCGGCTGGATCGGGCCAAAAGGAGTCGCGCTCGGTCGTCAAGCGGTTTTCCATCATCCAGTTCGGTCGCCAAACGCCCTTCGACTTCAAAGAGCCGCTGGGAGATCCAGGCCAGGCCACCACAAGCATCCGCCGACTGCTCAATGTCCATGTTCAGTCGCCGCCTCGATAGCGAATAGCGATGTCCATGTTCAGTCGCCGCCTCGATAGCGAATAGCGATGTCCATGCTCAGTCGCCGCCTCGATAGCGAATAGCGATGTCCATGCTCAGTCGCCGCCTCGATAGCGGTTGGTTATGGGCAGGCGGCGATCCCGACCGAAGGCCTTGGCGGTGATGCGCACGCCGGGTGGGTTCTGGCGCCGCTTGTACTCGGCACGGTCCACCAGACCGGTGATTCGGCTGACCAACTCGGGATCGTAACCCTGCCCGCACAGGTCGGCGGGGGTGAGGTCGCCCTCCACATAGGCTTCCAGCAGGGGATCGAGCTCGTCGTAGGGGGGCAGGCTCTGGTCGTCCCGCTGGTCGGGGCGAAGCTCGGCCGAAGGGGGTTTGACCAGCACATTTTCGGGGATCAGGTCGCGGCCAGCCCTCTGGTTGCGGTGGGAGGCGAAGGCGTACACCTGGAGTTTCCAAAGATCTTTGATTACCGCGTAGGCCCCGGCGGTATCTCCGTACAAGGTGGAGTAGCCCACTGCACTCTCACTCTTGTTGCCGGTGGTCAGAATCAGCCATCCGAACTTGTTGGACAATGCCATCAGCAGCGTTCCCCGGATGCGGGACTGCACATTCTCCTCGGCCAAATCTGGGCTCATCCCGTCGAATGACGGGGCCAGCATGTCGAGAAATGCCTGATGGCCGGGCTCCACCGGGATAACCCGGTGGTCGATACCCAGGTTCTGGCAGAGGGCCTCGGCATCGGCCAGCGAATGATCACTGGAATACCGAGAAGGCATCAATACGCCGTGGACATGATCGGCGCCCAGAGCGTCGGCAGCGATAACCGCCACCAGCGAGGAATCGATCCCCCCAGATAGCCCGATGCCCACATCGGTGAAGCCGTTCTTGTGCACATAGTCCCGGGTGGCCAACACAAGGGCTTCGTATTGCTCATCCACCTCGTTCATCCCAGGATCGACTCGGTTGATCTCTTGAGGGATGGGCGGCGGGTTCGGAAATTCGGGTCGATCGGCCAGCTCAATCTCGGCAATGAGCAGGTGCTCTTGGAACGCAGGGGCTTGGGCAATGACGCGGCCGTCGGGATCAAGCACCAGCGAAGCGCCGTCAAACACCAATTCGTCTTGACCTCCCACCAGATTTGCATAGACGATGGCGCACCCGGTCTCGGAGACCCGCTCGCGGAGCACACCCAACCGCTGGTCCAACTTGCCGACGTGATAGGGCGAGGCGTTCAGGTTGAAGATGACCTCGGCTCCGGCCTCGGCCATCTGGTTCATCGGGCCACCAGACACCCAGGCGTCCTCGCATACGGAGATTCCAAGGGCCACTCCGGCTACGTCGTACAGAACTGTTTCGCCCGTACCGGGCTGGAAGTAACGGCGCTCGTCGAACACCCCATAGTTGGGCAGTTCTCGCTTGTGGTAGACGCCCGCCAGCTGGCCATGGGCCGCGATTCCTGCGGCGTTCCAGCAGCCCTCGGTGCCGTCCACAAACCCCACTACAGCGGTGCACGATCCCGACCGGGCGGCGATCTCCTCCATCGCCTGGCGGCTGTCCTGCACAAACCGCCGCTTGAGCACTAAGTCCTCCGGGGGATACCCGGTGATGGCCAGCTCAGGAAAAACTGCGGCATGACACCCGGCCTCTTCCGCGGCAGCCAGCGCGGTGAGAATCCGCTTGGTGTTGGCGCCGATGTCGCCCACCACCGAATTGATCTGGCCCAAGGCCACCCGAAGCTTGGCCACTAAGACAGGTTAGAAGGGTTGTGTACCCCCGACACTGCCGGGGGTTTCTAGGGCGCCGTTTTAGACGGAGTAGTACATCTCGTACTCAAGGGGATGGGGACGCAAGTTCACCGCGTCCACCTCCTCTTGCTTGACCTCGAGGTAAGACTCGATCAGCGAGGTGTTGAACACGTCGCCGGCCAGCAGGAAGTCGTGATCAGCCTCGAGAGCGCTCAGTGCCTCGGCCAGCGAGCCGGGCACCGTCTCGATGCCGGCGGCCTCTTCGGGCGGCAGGTCGTAGATGTTCTTGTCCAGCGGCTCACCCGGATCCATCTGGTTCTGGATTCCGTCGATGCCGGCCATCAGCATGGCGGCGAACGCCAGGTAGGGGTTGGCGCTGGGGTCCGGGCAGCGGAACTCCAGGCGCTTGGCCTTGGGGTTGTCGGAGATCAGCGGGATGCGGATGGCTGCCGAGCGGTTCCGCTGGGAGTAGGCCAAGTTCACCGGAGCCTCGTAGCCGGGCACCAGACGCTTGTAGGAGTTGGTGGTGGGGGCGGCAAAGGCCAGGATCGCCGGGGCGTGGGCCAGCAGGCCGCCGATGTACCAACGGGAGATGTCGGACAGGCCGGCATA
Source organism: Candidatus Poriferisocius sp. (assembly GCA_965208545.1). Lineage (GTDB taxonomy): Bacteria > Actinomycetota > Acidimicrobiia > Acidimicrobiales > Bin134 > Poriferisocius. The sequence continues at coordinate 197,830 of OZ242341.1, forward strand.
GCCCCGCTCGTCGTACATCAGCGTGTCGCCGTCCTTCCAAAGCGACTGGTGGGTGTGCATCCCCGAGCCGTTGTCGCCGTAGATCGGCTTGGGCATGAACGTGACAGAGCGACCATGCTCGCGGGCCACGTTCTTCACCACGTACTTGTAGAGCTGGACCTTGTCGGCCATGGCCAGCATTTCATCGAACACCATGTCGATCTCAGCCTGGCCTGCGGTTCCCACCTCGTGGTGCTGGACCTCGATGGGGATCCCCACCGACTCCAGTGCCACCACCATCTCCGAGCGCAAGTCTTGGAAGGTGTCCAGAGGCGACAGCGGGAAGTATCCCCCCTTGTAGGGGATGCGGTGGCCGGGGCTGGGGGCGCCGTTGACCGAGGGACGGCCGCTCTCGAAGATGCCTTCAGCCGAGCGGACCTGGTAGCCGGCCACATCGGGCTGATTCTGGTAGGCCACGCTGTCGAAAATGAAGAACTCGGCTTCCGGGCCGAAGTACGCGGAATCGGCGATGCCGGTGCTGGCCAGATAGGACAGGGAGCGGCGCACCACGCCACGGGGATCTTTGCCGTACATCTCTCCGGTGACGGGATCCTTCACATCGCACAGCAGAACCAGGGTCTTGCGCTTCATGAATGGGTCGAAGATCGCGGTGTCGGGATCGGGGATGAGAAGCATGTCTGAGGCGTCGATGGTCTGAAATCCGCTCACCGACGAGCCGTCGAACCCGAGGCCCTCCTCGAATACCGCTTCGGTCAGCTCGCGGATGGGAAGCGAGAAGTGATGCTGCACACCAGGGACGTCGGTGAAGCGCACATCCACGAACTCGGCACCCTCGGATGCCGCCAGCGCAATGACTTCTTGGGGAGTTGACACAGTGGGTTCCTCCTTTTTTCGGCCCTTACTCTCCCACAAGCGACAAGGGCACGGCTCATCGTGCCTCTATGGATTTGCCGCCTGCTTGCGAAAGGAAGGTTCATCGTTGCATAGGTGAGTTTCCAGAGATTTTCCCGTTTGTGAAGCCTCTGTGAACGCTGACAATGGGCTGGCGTAGGCGACTCCTGGCAGGGCACTCTGGTGGTCTCCTATGGAACCGCAAAAGGACTATGTGCTTCGTACGGTGGAGGAGCGAGGGGTGCGCCTCATCCGGCTCTGGTTCACCGACGTGCTGGGCCAGCTCAAGTCGGTGGCCATCTCTCCGGCCGAGCTGGCCGACGCCTTCGACGAGGGACTGCAATTCGACGGCTCGGCCATCGACGGGTTCTCCCGGGTGCAGGAGAGCGACGTGCTGGCCGTGCCCGACGCATCCACATTTGAGCTGCTGCCATGGGCCGATCCTGAGGAGCCCTCCGGGCGTATCTTCTGCGACATACGCAACCCCGACGGCACCCCCTTCGAAGGGGATCCCCGCTGGGTGATGCGCCGCAGCCTGGCCAAGGCGGCCGAGATGGGCTACACGTTCTACACCGCCCCTGAGGTGGAGTTCTTCTACTTCCGCCACGGCGACCCCGAGCAGCCGCTCGTCCCGCTGGACAATGCCTCCTATTTCGACTTGACGACTGCCGATGTGGCCAGCCCGCTGCGCAAGCGCACCATCACCATGCTGGAGGCCATGGGCATCCCGGTGGAGTACTCGTTCCACGAGGACAGCCCCAGCCAGCACGAGATAGACCTGCGCTACACCGAGGCACTGAGCATGGCCGACAACGTGATGACGCTAAGGCTGGTGGTGCGCAAGCTGGCCTTGGACCGTGACCTACACGCCACGTTCATGCCCAAGCCGCTCAATGGGGTGCAGGGATCAGGCATGCACACCCACATGTCGCTGTTCGAGAACGACGTCAACGCCTTCCACGACGCCGGCGACGACTACGGGCTGTCGAAAACCGCCAAGGCGTTTATTGCCGGACTTCTGCACCATGCTCGGGAGATCACCGCGGTCACCAATCAGCTGGTGAACAGCTACAAGCGGCTGGTAGTCGGAGATGAGGCTCCCACATTTGTTTCGTGGGCCCGCAACAACCGATCGGCGCTAGTGCGAGTGCCGGTTGTGAAACCGGGCAAGGAATCGTCCACTCGAGTCGAGTATCGCGCCCTGGATTCGGCGGCCAACCCCTACCTGGCGTTCTCCGCCGTGCTGGCTGCCGGCCTGAAAGGGGTGCAGGAGGGATACGAGCTGCCCGCCGAGGCCGCTGCCGATCTGTACACCATGAGTAGAGGACAGGCCCGGGCCAAGGGATTCGAGGAGCTGCCCATGTCTCTGTCGGAGGCCCTGGACGTGTTGGAGGAGTCCCCGCTGATGGCCGAGGTGTTGGGCGAGCACATCCACGAGTGGTTCCTGCGCAACAAGCGGGCCGAGTTTGCCGAATACCGCCGGGAGGTCACGCCCTTCGAGCTCCGTCGATACCTGAACGCCTGGTAGCCGCAGTGAGCGAACCCCTCTTGGTCTTTCCCGATCCGCCGCCACCGGAGCTGGTGCGCACACTCGACTTGGGCGGCTACAACTGGAAGGCGGTGAGCAGCGCCCAGGAACCGGAAGGGCGGTGGTTGGGCGCGGTGGTGGCGGTGGGGGAGAGCCCCGAGGACGCCTTCGGATTCTGCCGAGCACTCAGCCGGCGAGGTCTAGACATCCCAGTATTGCTGCTGATCTCGGGCACCCACCTCGATGAGCTGGAGATGCGCGACGACCTTTACACCGACTTCTGCCTGACCCCCTTCCACCAGCGGGAATTGGAGGCTCGATTGGCCCATCTGGTCTGGCGATCGGGCACCGCACTGCGCCCGGAGCTGATCGAGTACGGGCCGCTGATATTGAACGTGGAGACCTACCAGGCCACCATTTCCGGTCGGCCGCTCGACCTCACCTTTATGGAGTACGAGCTGCTGAAGTTCCTAGCTGGCTCACCGGGCAAGGTGTTCACCAGAGAGACGCTGCTCAGCCGGGTGTGGGGCTACGACTACTTCGGCGGCGCCCGCACCGTGGACGTCCACGTGCGCCGCCTCCGGGCCAAGCTCGGCGAAGAGCACGCCGGCCTCATCACCACCGTTCGCTCCGTCGGCTACCGTTTCGGCCTCTCCCGCTGGGAACGTTGACAGTTAGTAGTGTCACCAAACGTGATGCGGAAAGGTGCTGTCTTTCTGGCTGTAGTTGTCTTGGCTACGACGGTCTCGACATGGGGGCTGGCGAAGGCACAACAGGCCATTAGCCAACAAGACATCCAAGTACGCGATCAGCTCATCGCCAATCAAGAGAATTTGTTGAACACCTATCGATGCCTGTTCGGGGTGGATGTGCACGCGGTGCCTGGCGGGTGCGACGACCCCGTCACCGTTGTGGCCGGTGCCGCACCGCCGAATCCCACCCAAGGCGACCTCGATGTGAGAGATGGGCTGATCCAAAACCAAGAGGCCCTGCTCAACGTCTACCGCTGCCGATTCAACATCGACACCGAACTTGTCCCCGGCGGGTGCTCCGAGAGCGCCCCGGTTGCTACCTCCGAAGCCGACCCGTTCACGATTCCCGAGGGTCCCCACGGCGACGACACGCTGATCTCGGTGGGCCGGGGCCGCTCGTGCGCGGTCCAGATTGGCGGCGGAGCGGCGTGCTGGGGGCGGAACGGATTGCTGGATCGATACGCCGTTGCGGGGCTTCAAGACGTCGTGGCGATTACCACAGCCGACAACCCGCTATTCGGTTTGCACGCCTGCGTACTGCACGAGAATCGGACTATCTCCTGCTGGGGTACCGGTATTGTAGGGAAGCTCGGGCAGGGCGACGAGAACAACCACTACCTGCCAGTTAAGGTCCCGGGCATCAATGATGCCGTGGCAGTGAGTGCCGGAGGTGAGCACACCTGTGCCCTCCACAGCGACGGCGGAGTCTCATGCTGGGGATACAACTCAAATGGGCAGGTGGGTGATGGCACCAAGAACAGCCGCCATTCACCGCAACGAATTCCCGGCCTGTCAGACGTGGCGGTGATCGCAGCCGGTCCGAACAACAGCTGTGCAGTTCACCGCGACGGCGACATCTCATGCTGGGGATGGTCGTATGCCACAGCAGACTCCGGCCCCAAAAAGTTCAACACCCCCGATCCATTCACGTCGGTATCGATCGGTTCGGATCGCTCCTGCGCGGCATCAGTCTCCGGAGCCGTCTACTGCTGGGAGCTCTGGCGAAGTCCAGCGTCAGCGACCCGCGTCGGGAACTTGACTGACGTGGTGGAGGTTTCAGTCGGCAATGCAAGCATGTGCGTACTACACCGCGACGGAGGCGTTTCCTGTTGGGGAAACAACCAGGCCGGCGAGGTCGGTGACGGCACCAAGTACCCACGATCTCGACCAAAACAGGTTGCGGGTGTTTCTGACGCAGTGGCCGTGAGCGTCAGCATGGGTTCGGAGGATCTGACCGCCCACACATGTGCCTTGCGCGCCGATGGGTCTGCATTGTGTTGGGGAGGCAACGAGAGCGGGCAGCTGGGCGACGGCACCAACCGGAACCGGCTGATACCCACCCCGGTGAGTCCGATCGTCCCGATTCCCGCTGATCAGGTGCCTCTTGACCCAACAGAACTGCTGCGAACGTGGGGGGATGCAGTCGTGCAGAAGCACGAGGCGGACTATCCGTGGATGCGTGTCGCCTGGGACCACATTCGCGATCGGACAATGGCTTCACAGTCCGGTTTCGGCGGTGTGGTGTGGCGTCACTGCCACGCGTCGGCCAATGCGTTCGGTTGCAGCGCCGAAGAAATGCACATCACTGAATTTTCGCTCAGTTCGTTCGTCCACGAACTCCTCCACGTCTACGACCTGCACACCGGCTTAGCGCCCCCGAAGGCGTGGGGCGCGGTGCAGCTCTACTTCGCTACCACTCATCCCGGCTGCTGGGATGATGGCGACGCAAGCGGAGCAGAGATTCTGGCCGACACGGTGAACCATCTCATTGTCCCTGGTGCGTGGTTGACCTATCACCAGTCCCCCGGGTGCCCCACGCTGCCCGAAGGCAGCGAGCCGACCGCTGAGGCCGAGCAAGTTGTGCTCCAGGGCCTCGCTGGCCAAGTGCCGGACTGGTACCGCGAGAACATCACCAACGGCGCCGAGTTGTGGGCGGCCTGGGTCCTAGGTCCATCGTTCCCGGCGCTGGCCAACCTGGCCGACGAGTTCGGCGGGCTATGCAGCACTGATTGGATTCGCTACCACCTAGATCCGGAGCTCTTCCCTCCGGCCGGTAGCAACCCGTTCAAAGACGGCGGCTGCCCCTAAGGCGGGGTGCCCGATAGCGCACAAGCCGCCATCGCCACCGGCCGCCGCCAATCAATCCACGTAGGCCCAGAGTTCGATTTCTACTAGGGCGCCCAGGGGCAAGGCGGCGACGCCGACGGCGGAGCGGGCGGGGCGGTTGTGGCCGAAGCACTCGATGTAGGCCTGGTTCATGGCGCCGAAGTCGTCCATGTGCAACAGGAAGACGGTGGCCTTCACCACGTCGTCCAGCGTGGCCCCTTCGGTGGCCAGCACCGACTCAGCGTTGGCCACTGCCTGGCGGAACTGGGCGATGAGCCCGCCGGGGACCAGCGAGCCGTCGACAATCCCAATCTGACCCGAGCAGATAAGGAGGTTTCCCGCCCGGACGATGGGAGAATAGGGTCCAACCGGAGTGCTCATACCTGAGGATCATATGGAAGCCAGCAGCCAGGGACACCAGAACCAGGACATCGAGCATCTGATCGCCTCCTGTCCGTGGCCCGAGGATGCCCACTCCCTCATCGACGACCTGGGCATCACCGACGAGCGCCGGGCCCGGGCGGCGGCCATGCTGGCCGGTGCTTCCCGCAGTATGAGCAAGGCGGTGCGTCGCGACCCCAGCCTGCTCGGCGTGCTCGATCCCCCGTCTGAGTTCGCCACCGAGAAGATGACCCTGGTCGCTCCCGAAGACGACGACGCCCTCGACGGCCTGCGGCGGTGGAAGCGGCGGCAGCTCCTGCGCATTGCGCTGCGCGACCTGCTGGGCGAGGCCGACCTGGCCACCGTGGGCCGGGAGCTGTCGTTGCTGGCCGATGCCTGCTTCGCCCGGGCATTGGAGATCGCCGACGAGGGCCCGCCCCTGGCCATCATCGGCATGGGCAAGCTGGGAGGCAACGAGCTCAACTACGCCAGTGACGTCGACATCGTGTTCGCTCACGAAGGAGACTCCGCCGCGGCGGCCCGTCGGGCCCGGAAGGTTCTAGAAATCCTCACCGCGTTCACCCCCGAAGGGCAGGTGTACCGGGTGGATATCGAACTGCGCCCCGAGGGAGGCGCTGGAGCGCTCAGCCGCACTCCTGAGGCCTTTGGAACTTACTTCGACCGCTGGGCAGTGCCCTGGGAGCGCCAGGCCTACATAAAGACCCGGTTGTCAGCCGGCGACCCCGAGTTGGGCAACGCCTTCTTCGATGCCATCAAACCCGGTGTTTGGGGCGAGAACTTGGAAGCCGATACCGTGCCTCACCTCCGTGCCCTGAAGCTGCGGGTGGAGGAGTCGGCCAAGCTGAAGGGCGACCGAGAGCTCAAGAAGGGCCCCGGAGGGCTCCGGGACATCGAGTTCACCGTGCAGCTTCTTCAGCTGGTCCACGGACGCACTGACCCCACCATCCGCTCTCCCAACACCCTCACCGCTCTTCGCCAGCTCAGCTGGGGGGAGTACATCGACCAGGCCGATGCGGTTCACTTCACCACCGCTTACATTCACCTGCGCACCGTGGAGCACCGGGTGCAGCTCCGCGACGAACGCCAGACCCACGAGTTGCCTACCGGCGAGGCCGACCAAGTGTGGGCCGCCCGGGCATCCGGTTTTGAGAGCCTGGAGGCGTTCCAGGTCTCCCACCTCCGGCACCAGACTTCGGTTCGGGAGATCCACCAGCGGATCTTCTACCGCCAAACCCTCGACCGGATGCACGAGACCGGATTGGTGAGCGAACTGCTCCCCGATCACCTCGGCCAACTGGGCTTCGAAGACCCCGATCGGGCAGCCGGAACCATTGAGCGCCTGACCGAGAACCTGGGCCGCCGGGCCAATGTGATGCAGCAGGTCCTCGTCATCATGGTGGAGGCGCTGGCCACCACGCCCGACCCCGATCTGGGACTCATTCGCTTGGCCTGGCTGCTGGACGGCTCCTTTCGGGTAGGCACCATCCTTCCCGTGCTGCGCGATTCTCCCATCGCCATCAGCGACATCGCCCGGCTGCTGGGATCAAGTCGGGTGGCTGCGGGTTGGATGCGAAATCACCCGGAATTCGCCCGTCTGCTGATGAACCCCGAGGAATTGGCCATCGCCCGAACCGCAGGGGAACTGACCTCAGATGCCACCGAGGCCATGCAGTCAGCCGCTGGCGACCACGACCTCCAGATGGCGGAGCTGCGGCGATTTGTGCGGCGCGAGCAGCTGCGGGTCGCCGCTCGAGACATTTTGGGGCTGGCCTCGATCATCGAGATCCCCGAGGAATTAACCCTTATCGCCGACGCCGCGGTAGCGGCAGCCGTCGATGGCCTGGCTCCCGAGGTGCCCTTTGCCGTGATCGGGCTAGGACGCTACGGCGGCCTCGACCTCTCGTATGCCTCTGATCTCGATGTGATCTTCGTGTACGAGGGTGCGTCCTCCGACGAGGCCCGAGCGGCCAATCGCACTGCCCGAGGCCTGCTCCGCGAAATCGGAGCCCAGACCGCCGAGGGCCGAGCGTGGGAGATCGACGCCCGGTTGCGCCCCGAGGGCGAGAACGGGCAGCTCGCTCGATCGCTCGAGGGATATGAGCGCTACTACGCCGAGCGGGGTCAACTCTGGGAGCGCCAAGCCCTGCTCAAGCGGCGATTTGTGGCCGGAGACCCCGAGGTTGGCAACCGATTCCTCCAGCTGGCCGACCAGTGGTGCTACCAGCCTGAGTTCAGCGAGGCCGAGGTTGAGGAGATCCGAACTATGAAACGCCGCATCGAGGCCGAGCGGCTAGGGGCCGGCAGCAAAGCCCGGGACGTAAAGCTCGGCGCCGGTGGTCTCAGCGACATCGAGTTCACCGTGCAGCTCATGCAGCTTCAGCACGGATTCGGGCGGACCACCATTCGGGACAACCGCACCCTTCCGGCAATTGTGGGGCTGTCGGAGCACAACCTGCTTGACATCGGGGATCGGGCCACTCTCGATGTCGGCTACCGCTTCTGCCAGCGTTTCCGCAACGCCCGCTACCACCTCTCCGGGCTCTCGTCAGACGTGTTCCCCGACGACGACCACGAGGAGCTGCTGCTGGCTCGGCGGCTCGGCTATCCCAGCAACAAGGACTTGGAGGCCGACTACCAAGAGATTACCGAGGCTGTTCGCGAGGTAGCCGACCGGCTGCTCTACGGCGAGTCTGACTAGGTGCCAATTGGGCCAGTAGGCCAGTCGGGAGGATGGCCGGCGGCCCGCCAAACAGCCGAGGCCACGGCGGCGAACACGGCATCGGAGCAGTTGACCGGCGGATCATCAGACGGCTCTATCTCTACTCCCACCGGCGGCATCCTGGAGGCGGGCACAACGCCGAATGAGCGGATTGTGAGGTCGTGCACCTCGCCTTGGGGGTCGACGGTGAGCGCTTCGGAAGTCACCCAGCTGTATGCCATGTGGGCTGCGCCGATGCAGTAGGAGCGCAGCACGATCTCATCCAGCGGATCACCGCCCCGCACCTGAATTTCCAGGGTGCCCTGGCGCCATTGGGCCAGAGCCGATCCGCCGCCGGGTGTCGCCATCGGCTGAGAGCCATCGCCAAGCGCGCCCAGCGCCACGACGGCTTCGACCCACCCCGCGCCCCGGATGGCGACCGAGGTCGGAGGTCCGGCAATGTCCACCTCTTCCACCACGAGTGCGGGAGCGACGGAGCCAATGGCGTCGGCGATCCCCGGGGTACGCGCCACTCGGACCACTCCTCGGCCTTCTGAATCGATCCCTATGGCGACCGGAGGACGCTTGGGACCGTGTCTAACTGTGTCCTCACGCGACCACAGCACCCGGACTGGGCGGCCATGCTCATCGGCCAGCTGGCGGGCGATTCCCGGAAGCGGCGACGCCATCTTGGCCCCGAACGCGCCGCCGTTGGCCAAGGGACTGGCTGGCTCACCGCCGGGTGCGCACCACGAGGCGTCGGTCTCCAGATAGGCGGGCTCCACCCAGGAGGTGCGAAGTCGAATTGCCCAGTCGCCGTCGGGGATTTCCAGAGGCATGGGCCGATCATCGGGGGTGCGGCGGCCCTGCACTTTGCCAGCCACCGCTCGGGCCTCGGCCACCGTCTCCCCCAGCGCCCAATCACCCTTGCCGTCAGACAAAGCCACCAGCGCACCCTCGGGCACGGTGTCGTCGGCAAAGCCGCCTTCCCCCAACGCCACCTCCGGCCCCACCGCTTGGGAAACGCCGCCCTCGATCTCAGCCCGTCGTATGGCAGCGGCCCAGTCCCGGTCGGGGGTAGCCGTGCCAAAGGCATCCCAGGCTTCCAGGATGGTCTGCCAACCGGTGCAGCGACACAAATGAGCGGCCAGCGCCGTGGCCGCGGATGAGCGGAGGCGTTCCGGATCGGCGCGGGCATCCAGGCCGGCCAGACGCATGACGATGCCGGGGGTGCAAAAGCCGCACTGACTGGCTCCGGCGGCGCAAAAGGCCTCGCCCCAGCCGGCCCGAGTCTCTTCCGGCAGACCGGCCAAGGTAGTGATCGCCCGGCCCGCGATTCGACGGGCCGGAGTCACACAGGACACTCGGGGCTTCCCGTCCACCCAAACCGTGCAACAGCCGCATTGCCCTTGAGGGCTGCATCCGTCTTTCACCGAGCTGATGCCGAGTCGGTCGCGCAACACCTCCATGAGCGAGGCACCGTCGTCGGGAACCTCCACGGGGTGGCCGTCTACGGTGAACTCCAATGCGGCCGCCATTCGCGGCGAAGGGTTAGTGGAGTGTCGCAGGAATAGCGCCGTGGATTGCGACGGCAGCGGCGTTCCTCACAAGGCGCACCGACGCAGCCATACCCGGAGCGTACGGCAAGGAGGAGCAACGCAGCGAGGGGCGTCGATGCCTAGCAGGACACGAGCGATTATTCCTGCGACACTCCACTAGCTAAAGCTCTGGCCGCAGCCGCAAGTGCGCTGAGCGTTGGGGTTGGTGATGGAGAACCCCGCTTCGGTCAGGCCGTCCTTGTAATCGAGAACCGCGCCTTCCAGCAGGGCCGCGCTGGAGGAGTCGACCACTACCTTGACATCGCCGAACAGAACTTCGTTGTCTTCGGCGCCGATATCAGCGTCGAAGTACATCTCGTAGTTGAAGCCTGAGCAACCGCCAGGGCGAACCGCCACCCGCAGGGCCAGCTCTTCATCGTCGGCCTGCTCCTGGCGGACCAGGTCTCCGACTTTGCTGGTTGCTGCGTCTGTGAGTGTGATCACACGCTTCTCCCTACCCGGTTCTGCGAACGAGTGTAAGTCTACCCGCAGGCTTGGCCCGTATACATACCCGATAGCATGACCACCGTGAGCGATGGAACCGCCGCGGACTTGCCGACGGTTGACGATGTGATGGCGGTGCTACGCGGGGTGATCGACCCCGAACTGGGCACCGACATCGTTGATTTGGGCATGGCGAGAAGCGCGGTGGTCAATCCCGACGGCTTAGTGGAGGTGACGGTGGCTCTCACCACCTCGGGATGTCCGCTGCGGGCCCAGATCCAGCGAGACGTTCGCAGCCGGGTAGGCGGGCTACCCGGTGTGGAGAAGGTAAAGATCCACTGGAGCGAGTTGACCCAAGATGAGAAGGCGGCGGCTATGGCCAAGGCCCGGTTCAACGTCTCCCAGAACGCTCCTGACACCGCTGTGCCCCCTACTGCCAAAGTCGTGATGGTGGCGTCGGGCAAAGGCGGAGTGGGCAAGTCGACTATCACGGTGAACCTGGCCGCCGAATTGGCCCGCCGGGGCATGCGGGTCGGGGTGATGGACGCCGACATCTGGGGCTATTCGGTTCCCCGGATGCTGGGGGTTGAAGGCCGCCTGTCCGGCGCCGAGGACGAGAAGAAGATCGTCCCCAACGTGAAGCAGGTGGGCGAGGGTGTTCTCGAAGTGGTGTCTATGGGGTTCCTGGTCGATCGGGAGGAGACCGCCCTGATGTGGCGAGGGCTCATCTTGAACCGGGCTGTCCAGCATTTTCTTGAAGACGTGCGCTGGGGACCGGTCGATTACCTGCTGATAGACATGCCCCCGGGCACCGGTGACGTGCAGATGGGCATCGCCAAGATGCTCCCCCAAGCTGAGATGGTGGTGGTGACCACTCCGGCTCGCAGCGCCCAGAAGGTGGCCACCCGGGTGGCCTCAATGGGGCGGTCCAACTATCTCCGGATCGTCGGGGTGATCGAGAACATGAGCGCGTTCGTGGCCCCCGACGGAGAGCGCTACGAGATCTTCGGCCAGGGAGGCGGACAAGAGCTGGCCGATGAGCTGGGTGTGCCGCTGCTGGGCCAGGTGCCCATCGACGGCTCAGTGGCCGCCGGAGGCGACGACGGAGCCCCCGTTGTGCTGGAGGAGACCCCCGGTGCAGCCGGTGATGCATTGCGGGCCGTGGCCGACCGCCTGCTGGAAGAGGTCCCTCCGGTGGACATGGCCAGCTGCACGGCGCGGATTTTTGAGGCCGCCGAGCAGGCTTTAGCCAACCTCGACATCGTCTCTTCATAGGATTTCACCGTGCTGGTATGGCTGGTCCTCTTGTTCATCGCGGTGCCGTTGGTCGAGCTGTACGTGATCGTGGAGACGGCCAGAAGCATCGGGACACTGGAGACCATCGGCCTGTTGATCGTGGTCAGCGTTGTCGGCGCGTGGATGGTGAAAGCGCAGGGACTGGCGGTGCTCTGGCGGGTGCGGAGCAAACTGGCCGAGGGCCTGATGCCGGGCCGGGAGTTGGTGGACGGGGCCTTGGTGCTGCTGGCCGGGGCGCTCATGCTCACGCCCGGATTCGTGACCGACGCAGTCGGCCTGTTGCTGCTGTTCCCGCCCACACGGATGGCGATCCGCCCGGTCATCATCCGCCGCTTCCGCCACCGCGTCACCTACTACGGTCCGGAAGACAGCGGTCCGGGCACCATTCACGACACCGATCTGGCCGACGGCGATTAATCAGCTACAGATGACGGCATGGGGTCAGCGCCATACGCTGAAGCCCGTGAGACCTCCCTCGGTGGACGCTTTGGCCCGGTCGTTGGCCGACACCGGGCTGCCCCACCCCCTGTTGGTGGACGCCGCCCGGGCAGCAATCGCCGACGGCGACCCTGAAGGGGTGGAGGAGCGAGCCCGGCGCCACGCCCACGCCGCGGCACGGGCACTGCTTCAGCCGGTGGTGAACGCCACCGGGGTCTTGCTGCACACCAACCTGGGGAGGGCTCCGCTGGCGGTGGCGGTCGAAGCGGCGTATGCCAATCTCGAATTGGACCTGTCCTCGGGGCGGCGAGGCTCTCGTCACGCCCATGCCGCCGCCCTGCTGGCCCGACTGTGCGAAGCAGAGGACGCCATCGTGGTGAACAACGGGGCGTCGGCGGTGTTGTTGGTATTGGCTGCCTTGTCAACTGGCCGGGGCGCGGCAGTTTCCCGGGGCGAGCTGGTGGAGATCGGCGGAGGATTCCGAGTGCCGGAAGTCATGGAGCAATCCGGAGCCCGGCTGGTTGAGGTGGGCACCACCAACCGCACTCGACTGGCTGATTTTGCATCTGCAGTGGAAAAGCCGGCCAACGACACCGCCCTCGCTCTGAAGGTGCACCAATCGAATTACCGCATCGTGGGGTTCACCGAACACGTGACCGTGGCTGAGATGTCCACCCTCAATGTCCCGGTGGTGGCTGACATCGGGTCGGGACTGGTGGATGCCGCCTGTCCTTGGCTAGGCGACGGCCCGCCGTCGTGGCTAGCGGGCGAGCCCGCGGCCCGGCAGACTTTGGGCGACGGGGCCGCGCTGGTCACGTTCTCGGGCGACAAGCTGTTCGGAGGCCCTCAGGCCGGGATCATCGCCGGGCGAGCCGAATTGGTGAAGCGATGCGCCCAGCACCCCCTGGCTCGGGCACTGAGACCGGGCAGCCTCGTGTTGAGCGCCCTCCAACAAGTTGCACTGGCCTACTTGCGCCGAGACGGGCAGGCCATCGACTTCTGGCGGATGGCATCGCTCACTACCGCCGACCTGGAAAAACGTGCCCAAGCGGTGGTGACGGAGTCAGGCGTCGGGGAGGTAGCGCAAATGGCGTCGGTGCCTGGCGGCGGCACGCTGCCCGGTACAGAGATCGACTCGTGCGGCGTGGTGCTCGACGGCGACTACACGGCTCCCCTGCGTGCCGGGTCACCCCCGATCATCGCCCGAGTGAGCGACGACCGAACATGGCTCGATCTGCGGACGGTGGCCCCGGATGATGACCACCATTTGATCGCCGCCCTGAAGGCTCTTGGGTGAGCATCACCATTTCCACCGCTGGCCATGTGGATCACGGAAAATCCACGCTGGTGGAGGCGCTCACCGGAGTTGATCCCGACCGGTTTGCCGAAGAGAAGGCTCGAGGCCTGACCATCGACTTGGGCTTCGGTTCGGCACCGCTGCCCTCGGGGCGGTCGGTGTCGATTATCGATGTGCCCGGTCACGAGCGATTCATCCGCAACATGCTGGCCGGGGTCGGCGCAGTGGACGCCTGTCTGTTCGTGGTGGCGGCCAACGAGGGGTGGATGCCGCAATCCGAGGAGCACCTCCGCATATTGGAACTGCTGGGGGTGTCCCACGGGCTGATCGCGTTGACCAAAGTGGGATTGTGCGACACCGACATCGCGGAACTGGCCCGCCTTGAGGTGGAGGAGCGAGTCGAGGACACGTTCTTGGCCGGCGCGCCAGTGGTGGAGACCGACGTGGTGGACGATCTGGGCATTGACGATCTGCGAGCCGAGTTGGACGAATTGGTGGATCGGACTCCCGCGGCCGCCGACGTGCGACGGCCAAGACTGTGGGTTGACCGGGCATTCGCGGCCCGGGGCGCGGGCACGGTGGTCACCGGCACGCTCACCGGAGGGCAAATCCGGGTCGACGACGAACTGGAGCTCAGGCCCCGGAGTGCTGCGGTGAGAGTGAGGGCCTTGCAGAGTCACCACAGCCAGCGAACCAAGATCGGACCGGGCAACCGGGTGGCGGTCAACCTGTCAGGAGTCGGTCATCAAGAGGTGGTCCGCGGCGATGTTCTGGTGAGAGCCGGTCAGTGGCATCTGACCAACCGGTTCGACGCTTCCCTAACTGTGCTGAGCACGCTGGATCACGAGGTTTCCCGCCGGGGGGCGCATGCCATATACGTCGGGGCGTGCGAATTGCCGGCCCGCATGCGCATCCTCGGGTTGGAGGCGCTGTCACCGGGCGAGGCCGGGTTCGTTCGGCTTCATCTCCCCCAGCGGCTGCCGCTGCTTCCCGGAGACCGGTTCGTATTGCGGGAAAGCGGCCGGGCCGAGACCATTGGGGGTGGGACCGTTCTCGATATCGACCCGGTGCTCGCGGCTTCAAGGGCCAGGCCCGACCTGTCGGTCGACCGAGTGGTGGCCGAGCGGGGTTGGGTGGAAGCCGAGCGGTTGGCCCTGTTGACCGGACAGCGGCGCGAACCCGATGTCGGCCGCTGGGTGGTGAGTCCGACCGTGCTCGATGAGGCCAAGGCTCGGCTTCGCGCCGCGGTGGATGATGCCGGTCCCCTGGGCCTGGACATCGCCAGCTTGGACGAGAAAGATCGGGCAGTGCTGAGCCTCATGGAGGAAATGGCCACCGAAGGCGGTCGAGTCCGACCCATCGGTCATTCGGATCCGTTTGAAAACCACCGGTATACCGCCGCGCTGGAGGCGACTCCCTTCACCCCGCCCGATCCCGAAGCCGCGGGCGTGGATCGGAGTGAAGTTCGGGAGCTGGTGAAGCGGGGAGTTGTTGTGGAGCAGGACGGGGTGTTCTTCGCGGCCTCGACGCTGGTGGCAGCCCGATCAGCGGTGGCCGAGATGCTGGCCGATCAGCCCGACGGGGTAACAGTGGCCGAAGTGCGGGAGCGCTTGGAGACCACTCGCAAGTACGCCTTGCCGTTGTTGGCTTGGCTTGATGGGCAGGGAGCAACCCGACGAAGAGGTGATGTGAGAATTGCCGGGCCCCGCCTTTGACGACGCAGAGATCAGTTCCGGCGTCGGCTGAGGATCTCCCGGCGCTCCAACTCGTTGAGCCCACCCCAGATGCCGTGCTGTTCCCGGATTTTCAGGGCATATTCACGGCATTCTTCAATCACACTGCATTCCTCGCAAATGGCCTTGGCCCGGCCCTCCCGCTCGAGCTTCTCTTCCTTGCGCTCAAACGACGGAGGTGGGAAGAACACAGCCGCGTGCGGCCCACGACAGGCTGCCTTTACTTGCCAGGCCCTTTCGCTGGTGACGGCGCTCACTCTTGACTACCCCCTTTTGGCGGACCTTATAGGCGAAGTTCGCCGCGCACAAGATGAGGGCAATGCAAGTGAGAACCAATCTCGACGATTTTTCTCGACTTTGAGACGACCGTGGCTCTAGCGACGGCGCTCTCGGTAGTCGCGAGCAGCCCCTTCAAGGGGCTCTACTTCTAGCCACAAGCCGTCGATTTCAACCACCCTGACCTGGTCTCCAGCAGTGACCGGAGTGGCCCGATTGCATCGAGCCCGCCACAGCGCACCCCGAATTCGCACCACCCCGTCGGGAGAGACGTCCTCGACCACCTCACCCAACTCGCCGACCATCCAGTCCCGGCCAATGGTGGGCGTGGAGAAGCGGGTGCGCACCATCGACGGCATTCCTGAGAACATGGCCACCGCCACCGCCCCGGTCATCACCACCATGGGAATCCACGACATGGACACGCCGTCGTAGAGCCACCAGGTTCCCGCGGCGAACATGACCATTCCGGCACCGGTCCAAAAGCGGGGCACAGACGTTTGGATGTCGATGCCGAATGCCACCATCGAGGCGGCCAGAAGCGCCAGCGCCCAGGTGTTGTGGGGCAGCACCGACAGCCCGTAGCCGGCCAAAATGAACAACACCGCGCCCAAGACCCCGGCCACCCCGATGCCCGCGGTGAAAAACTCGAACAACATGAGTCCCATGCCAATGGTCAGCAGCAGATAGGCGACCGGCGGGCTGGCCACGGTGTGGAACAGCTGGTGGGCCAGCGACAAGCCTCGGAATTGAACCTGGGTGACTGGTTCCAGACGGGGCTGGCCGTCCACGTTGATCAGGTTAGAGGCAAAGCCGAGGTGGTCGAGGTCGACCAAGAAGTCGCCGATGAGCGGGGCCACGCACTGCTCAACTTCGGGGGGGACTCGCACGGTCTGGGGGTCAAAGGGGATGCCAGCCTCGTTATATCGGTCGCGAAGATCGTCGATAGTGCGGGGCTCGCAGGCGATCACTCCCTCCGATATGAGTTCTCTCCAGCCGAGCCTGTGGTCTCTGATCAGCTCTGGTTTGGCCCAGGCCACGGGATATTCGGCCAGCATCGGGAGTGGAGTGCCGAGATCGCCCACGTTGGTGCCGGGGGCTATGCCCACTTCATCGGCAACGGCAAAGAGCTGAGCCACCTTGCCTTCCAGGGAAGAGCCGTTCGGACCGACCCAAACCGCAATGGGCACCGGTGAGGCGGCGATGGCTTCGGCCAGCTCGCCCAAGCGCTGGTCGGACACCACAGAGCGATTGCTGTCGACCCTGAAGACGAGGAGGGTGGCGCCCGCGTCGGCCACATCACCCACCGAGTCCTCGATGAGCTCGGCCATCACCGGATCCAGCAAACCGGTGACTTCCACCACTACAGCCAAACCGGCATCGGACGCTCCGTTTGATTGCCCAGCCGCCGATCCCACTCCGGCCAAGCCGACAGCAGCCAGGATGCCGCCTCCCACGAGGCAGGCAGCAGCCAACTTCAATCGCGGTGATCGCACTGTTGTCTTACAACGCCTCGGGGGAGTCGGTGCCCAGCAGCGATGCCAGCGCTTCCTCTGGGGTCTCGGCCACCGGGACGATTCGGTCGAACCCGGTGGTGTGCAGCAGTCGAGCCAGCGCACCCTCTCCACAGGCCACAACGACCTCGCCGTCAGAATCTCGGATCCGCCGAATGCCGCCGATCAGCGCGCCCAAACCAGCCGAGTCCATGAACGGAACCGACCCCAGGTCGATGAGCAGTCGGGGCTCAAGAGCCAGGTCACCAATCCGCTCCCGGAATTGGGCCACGGTGTAGGCATCGATCTCGCCTTGGGGACGAAGCACCGTGTGGGTGTCCAGATTTTCGACTTCGATCTCGAGCACAGTGCCTCCCCTTGACCGCCCCCGATGCTAACGCGGGACAGCCGAAAAGCCATCGGCCAGCCACATTTCCCCAGCACGCCGTGCTGACATCGATTTGGATACCATCGGAGCGTGACGCACGTGCTCTTGGCCACCGACAGCGATTCCGTGTTCAACGCGGTAGATGCTGCTTTGGGCAGCGATGCATCCGAAATCAGCAGAGTTCGAGCTGGTGTGGAGGTGCTGGACGCGGTTCGAGAGCAAGAGCCTGATGTGGTGATATGCGACCTTCAGATCGGCAACATGGGGGGGATGGCGACTTGCCTGGATCTTCGCATGGAGGCGGAGATGGGGCGGGCGCCGGAGACTCGGGTCTTGATGCTGTTGGATCGGGAGGCTGACATTTACTTGGCGAAGCAGGCTCGGTCTGATGGGTGGATTGTGAAGCCTCTGGATGCGGTTAGCGTGCAGAGGGCGGTTGCTGCGATTTTGGACTAGCGAACAGGGATTCTCGCTACCACCTCCCGGCGGTTTGGCGGGTCCTGTCACCGGAAGCGGCCTGGCCGTCGGAGCGGCCAGGTCCGCCACCGGCGCCACCCACAACCGCGCCTACATTATTTGCCCACCCCATTGGTAGTGTTGATGGTTACGGGCAGTGGCGCAGCTTGGTAGCGCGCTTCGTTCGGGACGAAGAGGTCGTGGGTTCAAATCCCGCCTGCCCGACCCAGCTTTTGGCCTTTTTGGCTAGTGTTCGCTTAGGGAGGCCGACATGAGCGAGCGCTATTTGGTGATTTCTTCGGACTGTCATGCGGGGCTGCCGAATCTGGAGTACCGGGACTACTTGGAATCGAAGTACCACGACGCTTTCGATGATTTCATGGTTCAGCGGACCGCGATCCGCACCCAAGGCAACATCATGGGGAATACCGAGTTCGAAGAGGAGTGGTTCGGCGAGAATGAAGAGGGGCTGCGAGGGGCTTGGAACGCCGCTCGGCGGGATGCGGAACTGGACGGCGACGGCGTCGCCGGCGAGGTGATCTTCCCCGATGCCGATGCGGTCACCGGGGGTGCTTCGGCGCCGTTCGGCGCTGGGCTGGGCATGTCATTCGCCGAAGACCCCGAGTTGCTGTTGGCCGGGGCTCGGGCCCACAACCGTTGGCTAGCCGACCTGTGCAACGACAGTCCCGAACGGCGGGCCGGAGTGGCGGTGGTGCCGATCATCGCCGACGTGGACGCCGCGGTGGCCGAGATTGCCCGAGCCCGAGAATCGGGGCTGCGGGGCGGAATCCTTATCGCCTCGATGTGGAACGAGGGCCCTGGCTATCACGAGCGCCGCTACGACTCGATCTGGGCCGCCTGTCAAGACCTGGAGATGCCAGTTCACACCCACTCGGGAGCGGCTCCTCGCAGCGATTACGGCACCGGTCCCGGATTCATCGGCATGTACGTGGCCGAAGTGCGGTGGTGGACCACCCGTCCACTGTGGTTCTTGCTGCATTCCGGCGTGTTCGAGCGTTACCCGGGGCTGCGCTATGCGATTACGGAGTGCGGCTGCTTCTGGGCCGCCGACCTGCTGTGGACCATGGACTCTACCTATTCCCGGGAGCAAGGCGGGGCGCAAAAGTTGGCCGCCGACGCCTATAGCCATCTGAGTTTGCGGCCCAGCGATTATTTCGACCGCAACTGTGCCATCGGCGCGGCCAGCACCAAGCGCCGGGAGTTGGCCCGGCGATTCGAGATCGGCGTGGGCAACATCATGTGGGGCAACGACTTTCCCCACCCCGAGGGAACGTGGCCCCACACCCGCAAGGCCCTGGCCGAGGCATTCTGGGACATTCCGGCTGACGACACCGCGGCCATCTTGGGACTGAACGCCGCCGAGTTCTACGGCTTCGACACTGAGGCACTGGCTCCGCTGGTCGACCGAATCGGTCCGACCCCCGAGGAGTTGGGGCAAACCGACCCGGCAGAGACCTCCCAAAAGTGGGAGGCGCTCGCCGCGGCGGGGCGGCCGTGGATTACTGGCGTTGAGGCGGTTCCGATTTCGATGGACTAGAGGGCGCGAACGCCGGCATCACCGTTTCACGCATGTGGTGGTTGGTTGACTTCGGGACGGTGTAGTCGGTTAGGTCCATGATGTGATCCCAGTGGTCGCGGTAGGACTCAGGGGTGGGATCGAGATCGGTGTGGCCTTGGGTGGCGACCCAGGCGAGGCGGGCCATTCGAGGACCGTCCACGGTGAAGATCTCGCCGTTGTCGGGGCAGTCTTCATGGGCCAGCCAGATCACGGCGGGGGCGACGTTCTCGGGGCGCATATGAGATTCGATGATGGCGCCGAACTCATCGCTCGAGCGGTCGGGACTTGGAGCGGTCACGGCCCAGGGCAGCACGCAATTGACCTGCACACCGTGGTATCCACCTTCCCGGCCCAACGTGCGGGTCAACCCCATGATTCCGGCTTTGCAGGCGGCATAAGCGGACTGCCCCCGCAGGCCCCATACCGCCCCGGACGCAACGTTCACCACCCGGCCATAACCCTGCTCCACCATTGCGGGCCACAGCGGCCATAGCACATGGCAGGGCCCGAGCAGGTGGATGGCGATCATCTCATCGAACAGCTCTCGGCCGGTCTCCGGGGTCATGTCCACAAATTCGGCGGCTCGATTCACCCCGGCGTTGTTGATCACAATGTGTACCGAGCCGAACGCCTCTCGAGCCTGTTCGGCCAACCCAACACCCCCATCAGGGTTGGTCACGCTGTGGTGGTCGGCAATTGCAGTTCCCCCTGATGCGCTGATCTCGTCAACCACATGGTCGGCAGCTTCGGCGGCGATGTCGTTCACCACCACTTGCGCGCCCCGCCCGGCCAGCAGCTTGGCGTAGGCCCGGCCTAATCCTTGGCCCGCGCCGGTGACTATTGCGGTGCGCCCGTCGAAGCGAAGCGGGGGCTGAGCCATCAGCCGATTACGCCGTCGGCTCTGAGCTCAGCCAGCGCTGACTCGTTCAAGCCGAGTTCTCCCGCCAGCACCTCGTCGGTGTGCTCACCCAACCACGGTGGGCGGGAGTCGGGGCCCTCGCTGACTGCCGACATCTTGACCGGATTCCCCGGCGTCAATACCGGCGTGTCGGAATCGGGGCGGGGAATCTCCACCATCATGTGGCGGGCCGCGACATGGGGGTCGTCGATCACGTCGGGAGCTTCGAACACCGGAGCGGCGGCCAGTCCGGCGGCAGCCAAGTCGTTGGCCGCCTCGACGGTGGTGCGGTCGCCGGCCCAGGTCCGAACCGCGGCCCGAATCTCATCCAGATTCTCCCGCCATCCGTCGCGCGTGGAGAACCGCTCGTCTTCCAGCCATTCGGGTCGGCCGATGAGATGGCAGAGGCGCTCAAACTGATGCTCTCGGCCGATCTGCATCACCAGTTCCCCGGAGTCGATGGGGAATCCGTCGTTGATGATTGGAGTGGGGACCCGGGGATCGGCCCCTAGCGACCAGTAGTTGGGCACCATGTCGCCGAAGGCCACCATGGCATCGAACATGGCGATGTCCACATGCTGGCCATGACCGTGGCGCTCCCGCTGCCGCAGGGCCATGAGAACTCCGATGACGGCATAGAGGCCCGTGCCGGTGTCGCCCAGCGCTCCCACTGGGGACACCTTCACATTTTCGCCCTCGGCCCGGTTGATGGCGTAGAGGCCGCCCATGGCCTCGGCGATGGGGGCGTAGGCCGGCCAGTGCCCGTAGGGAGACTCGCCCAGGTTCCCGAACCCCGACACCGACAGATAGATCAGGCCGGGATGCAGTTGAGACAGGTCGTTGTAGCCCAATCCGCTCTTGTCCAGCGTTCCGGGCTTGAGGTTCTCGGCTAGCACATCGAAGTTGGGGATCATTTGGCGGATGAGGTCGATGGCCTTGGGGTTCTTCAAATCCATGCCCACCGAGCGCTTGCTGAGGTTGTTCCGCAGATAGGTACCGCCCACCGGCCGACCCTCGGGATCGGAGATAGTCGGGGTCGAGCCCCTGCCCAGGTCGCCTCGCACCGGGTGCTCGATCTTGACCACCTCCGCACCCATGCGGGCCATGAGCTGGGTGGCGTAGGGGAGCGACTGCATCTGCTCGATGGCCAGGATGCGAATGCCGTCAAGCGGCTTTCCGTTGGCCGCGTGCTCGGATGCGGTGATGTCGCCGACTCTCACGGGCTCACTTCCTGTCCGTAGATGCGCAAGGCATTGCCGGCCAAGATGGCGTGGCGTTCGTCGTCAGGCACCCCATCGAAGTGCTTGTTGATGGTGGTGAGAGAGTCGGGCCAGTCCGACCCGCCGTGAGGGAAGTCGCTGGACCACATCATCTGGGTCACCCCGATGTGGTGGCGATTGAGAATGCCGTAATGGTCGGTGATGAATGTGGAGGCGATGTTGGTGTCGAAGT
This sequence comes from Candidatus Poriferisocius sp., assembly GCA_965208545.1. Taxonomy (GTDB): domain Bacteria; phylum Actinomycetota; class Acidimicrobiia; order Acidimicrobiales; family Bin134; genus Poriferisocius. The sequence continues at coordinate 219,555 of OZ242341.1, forward strand.
AATCGCCGGGCGATCGCTGGATGGGCGCTCGGGTGGCCGGGTTGGCCCGGCGGAAGCGGTCGTCCATCTGTTCTCGCAGGTAGGGGAACCACGAACTGTCGGTTTCCACCGCCAAGAACTGGAGGCCGGGGTGCCGGTCGAACACACCGCCCTCGATGAGCTGGGTGATGCGCACCGGCATGTCGAAGAAGCGCATCGATCCGGTGAGCTTCATCTTGGTCACATCGCCTTGAGCATGGGTGGCGAAGCCCACATGAACAGAAAGGGGCAATCCGGCTTCGGCGGCCGCCGCGAACACGGGATCATCATCGGCCGTGAGCACTTCGTCGCCATTCGGCCATCGCCCAAGCATCACTCCCCTGATGCCCGGAAGAGCAGCCACCCGATGCATCTCAGCAACTGCGGTTTCCGCACCGACGTTGGGAAGAATGGCCACCCCCCACAGGCGTTCGGGGTCGTAGGCGCAGAACTCAGCCAGCCAGTCGTTGTAGGCCCGAATGCAGGCAATATGGAAGTCGGCATCTTCGCGGTGCCAAACCAGCTGGTTTCCGATCCGGGGGGTGGGGTAGAGGACTTCCAGGTCTACGCCGTCCTGATCTTGCTCACCGATCCGGGCAGCTGGGGCATAGCCACCGTCTCTCACGCTTTCCCAGCGGACCCATCCCGAGCGCTGGTCGGCGGGCAGGCCGGCAGAACAGTTGCCGCCGAAGTTGATGGGATCGTGGGCCCCTTCCAGCACCCAGGCATCGCCCTGATCGAAGCTCTCCATACGAGGAGCCCGGTCCTTGTAGCGAGTCGGAACCCGATCAGCCCACAGATCGGGCGGCTCATTCACATGGGAGTCGGCCGACACCAGCTGGTACTCCGTCACGCCGACACCGTATCGCCGGGGATGTTGGGGATCACTATGGTGAGGCGATGGTTGCCGTGTCAGATATCGATCTGTGCCGCACAGATCTGTATCAACAGGGATTCCCCCATGATCTGTTCACCGAGCTGCGGGCCACTTCACCGGTGTTCAAGCATCCGCCCGCGGAATTCGCCCGCACCGAGGAGCCGGTGGAGTTCTGGGTGCTGTGCGATCACGCCAGCGTGCAATCGGCCAATCGGGATTGGGAGACCTTCTCGGCCATCGATGGCTCGGGTGTCTACAAGACGCTGCTGGAGCACCGCAACCACATGATCGTGTCGATGGACCCGCCCCAGCATTCTCGGATGCGGCGGTTGATCAGCGCCGGGTTCACGCCCCGGATGATCGCCCAACTGGACGAGCACATCCGGATTCGGACCAAGCAGATCTTGGACGAGGTCGCTGACCGGGGGGAATGCGAGTTCGTCAGCGAAGTGGCCTACCAGCTGCCCATGCACATCATCGCCGACATCATGGGCATACCCGAGGACGACCGACCATGGGTGTTCGAGCGGACCGACGTGATGATAAAGGCTTGGGACCCGGCATCGGGTTTGGGCCCCGAGGACAATGACAAAGCCCAGTTCGATCTGTGGTGCTACGCACGGGATCTGGGGAAGGCCAAGCGATCCGAGCCAGCCGACGACGTGTGGACGATTCTGGCCCATGCCGAAATCGACGGCCCCGGTGGGGACTCGACCAGCCTCAGTGAGGTGGAGCTGGACATGTTCTTCGTGATCTTGGGGCTAGCCGGGTCGGAGACCACCCGCAACGCCCTGTCCATGGGTCTGTTGGGCTTGATGAATCACCCCGAACAGATGGAGCTGCTAGCCGAGCGGACCGCAGAGGTCATGGGCACCGGGGTGGAAGAGATCATCCGGTGGTCCAGTCCGGTGCTGCTATTCGGCCGCACTGCCACTCGGGACGTCGAGGTAGCGGGCCAAACCATCAAGGAAGGCGACCGGGTCACGCTGTGGTACCCGTCGGCCAACCGGGATGAGGCAGCGTTCGACGACCCGTTCCGATTCGACTTGCGGCGCGATCCCAACCCGCATGTGTCTTTCGGCGGGGGCGGACCGCACTATTGCCTGGGGGCGAACCTGGCCAAGCGGGAAGTGTCGGTGATGATCGAGCAACTCTTGACCCGGTTCAGCGACTTCCGCCTTACCGGTGAGGTGGAATGGCTGGCCGCCGGCCCCACCACCAACGTGGGGGTTGGCGTCAAGCGCATCCCGTTGGCGTTTTCTCCCAACTAGCTCAGGCTCCTCAACGTCGTTGTGGGTGATGCGAACTGCTGTCCGGTTGGCCCTATTTGGCCAGTAGAATTGGGGGTGCGCCCCGGCTTCGATCCAGAGAGGACACCAAGATGGCCCGCAATCCGTTCAGGGGATTCATGAACTTCCTGCGACTGCTGCGCCACATGCCCTCGAACACAGGTGGCAGGTACACGGCCGGTTCCAATGAGATACGAGACGCCGCACGGGCCGTTCACGCCCCAAACGCAAGAGGGCCCGTCGGCACGGGACGCATACGTGACAAGATGGTCGGCAAGGTGATCGCTGATAGCCACAAGAAGGCCAAGCACTGAAGCCTCTGGCGTCTACTCCCAGCTAGTTCGCTGCGGAATCGTCCGCCGAGGCAGGGACAGGGCGACGAACACGCCTAGAACCGACAGCACCACTAACACGGTCCAGATCTGTTGGAACCGGTCGAACAGTTGGGCGTCGGACACGTTGCCCAACAAGCCGAAGGCGACAGCCAGCCCCGTGAGAGCTCCCACTTGGCGGGCGGTAGACAGCACTCCCATGCCCAGGCTGTAGGTCTCATTGTCGAGGTCCCGAGCTCCGATGGCGTTGATCATGGGTAGCCCCATTCCCCAGCCTCCAATGCCGCCCAACAAAATGGGAATGAAGAACGCCGTCCAGTAGGCCGGATCGGGGCCGGGCACTAGGCGCAGCCACACCACTGCCACTGTGGTGGTGGCCATGGCAGCCACGGCGATGGTGCGCTCGTCGAAGCGGCGGCTCAGCCGTCCGGCCAACACACTGGCCAGCGTGGCTGCGGCGGGAAATGGCAGCAGCGCAAGTCCTGCTCTCAGAGGCCGGTAGTCCCAAACCTGCTCCAGGTACTGCACCATCATTACGAAGTAAGGAAACAGGAAGCTGGGAATGGCGATGGCGATGAACAGCGCCCGCCGGTAGGTACGCAGCTTCAGCAGTCGAGGTTCGACGATGGGCGCCGGATGCCCCAAGATGCGGTGCCGGATAAGCGGCACCAGCACAAAGGCCAAAGCAAAGGCAGCGATGATGCGGCTGTCGCTCCAGCCCCATGTCCGGCCTTGCACCAGGCTGAGAGTCAGCATCCCAAGGCTGGCCGCGACTAACAGCGCACCCACGAAGTCGGGAAGTCGAGAAGCAACCTTGCGCTCGGTTTCGGTGAGCAGGGAGCGGGCCGCCAGGAACGACGGCACTCCGATGGCCACGTTCAGGGCATAGGCCGCCCGCCAACCCCAAACGTCGATGAGCAAACCGCCCAGCGTTGGCGCCAAGGCCCCGGCCACACCGCCGACCGCGGTCCACGCGGTGATGGCCCGGGTCTGGTCATCGGCGGGCCACACGGCCAATATCAAGCCGAGCGACGCAGGCATGACAAAAGCGGCACCCGCTCCCTGAGCGGCCCGGCACAACACCAGCACCCATAGTTCAGGTGCCAGCCAACCCCCCACTGAGCCGAGCACATAAAGGGCCAAGCCGACAAGGAACACCTGTCGGCGACCTGTACGGTCGGCAAGGCGCCCGGCGGCTACTACAAATGTGGCCAGCGAAATGGAGAAGGCGCTGAGCACCCAGACTGTTGACGGGCGGCTGGCACCAAAGCTCTCACCGATGCTGACCAGAGCCAGCGGTTGCAGGGTGGCGTCGAGGGTGATGAGGAACACCGCTCCCATGCACACCCAGAAGACCGCCCAGTGATGCGCCAGCACGGCTCAACCGTACGCGCCCTAGGTTGTCAGCTAGAGACGAACCACGAAGGTCAACCGTCGCGTGTGAATGGTCGGGTGAGGGCTGCTGGTTGGCCAATTCGCCGACTCACCACCACCAGCACAATCACCGTCAAGACCGCGGGGGCCATGTTGGCGATGGATGCAATCGATCCCGAGATGATGCCTTCAACCTGGAGTCGCACTACGGCGGAGGACACGATGCCGAACAGCAGGGAACCGGTCATCACCCCAACTGGCCGCCACGCCCCGAAGTACACCAAGGCGATGGCGATGAATCCGCGGCCAGCAGTGAGGTTCTGCTGGAATATCCCGATCTCCAAGGCCAAAGCAGCCCCGGCCAGCCCGGCCATGGTGTTGCCGATGACGATGGCCGCGGTGCGAATGCCGTTCACGCTCACGCCCAAGGTGTCGGCCGCTTGCGGGTTTTCCCCCACTGCTCGCACGTTGAGGCCGAAGGTGGTCTTGGTGATGAGCCAATAGAAGACCGGCACTAGCAAGAAGGCCACATACGTGAGGATTGTGTGACTGAAGAGCAGCTCGCCGGCCCGCCCGGTGTCATCGGCTAACCAGTCGAGGGGCTTGGTCTGCAACCCGCTGATTGGCCTGGGAGTGCCCACCTGCTTTTGGAACAACAGATCGGTGAAGCCCAGGCCAAATAGATAGATCCCGATTCCGCTGATGCCTTGTTCGGCGTGCATCACCACGGTGATGAAGGCGTAGATGAGGCCCATCACCATTCCCGTCACGAGCCCCATCAGCAGCCCGAAGGCGGCGCTGCCCGTCTCCAGTGCGGTGTAGTAGGCGGCGAACGCTCCGATGAGCATGACGCCCTCCACGCCCAGGTTGAGCACCCCGGCCCGTTGGCCGACGGCCTCGCCCAGCGCGGCGAGCAGGAAGGGCACCGCCAGGCGGATGCCGCCCGCCAAGGTGGCGGTGATGATGGCGACGGTGAAGAAATCGCTCATGCCCGATCCTCCATCTGGATGTCACCTTCAGCCCATCGCTGCACCCTGGCCCGCAGTTTGAGGCTTCCCACCACGAACACCACCACTACGCCGTTGAGTGCGATCACTAGGGCTTGGGGAACCTGCACCGCTCGTTGCAGGGAGATGCCTCCGGCCAGCATTCCGCCGAACAGATAGGACGACAGCACCGTGAACAGCGGGTGAAGCCCTCCGAACAACGCGGTCACGATGCCGTTGAACCCCGCACTCTGGGTGAATGCCAATGGGCCGCCCTCGCCGATCAACCGGTGCGACTCGCTACCGAATACCAACACCGCACCGGCGATGCCAGCGCAGGCCCCACTGAAGGCCAATGCCTGGGTGATGCTCATCTCGACTTTCATTCCTGATGCGCGCGAAGCGTGGGGGTTGTGGCCAACCGCCCGCAGGCGCATGCCAAGGCTGCTGCGGAACAACAGCAGGTAGGCGAGAATGGCCACGATCAAGGCCACCACGATGCCCAAGTGCAGTCGCGTCCCCCCCGGCAATATGGGCAGATCGGCATTCTGGCTCAAGCGCTTGGTTTGCTGGATCCTGATGGCGCCGGGTTCGATTAGCCAGTCTTCCAGCAGAAAGCTCATGAAGAACCCGGCGATGATGTTCATCATGATGGTGCTGAGAATCTCGTTGACCCCGCTGTAGGCCTTTAGGGCACCGGGGATCGCCCCCCAGATTCCTCCTCCGACTCCTCCGGCGATCATGACCAGTGGCACCAGAATCGGACGGGGGACATCGGGCAGGGCCAGCGCCACCAGCGTGGCCAGAATGGCTCCCATGATGATCTGGCCCTCGCCACCGATGTTGATGACACCGGTGCGGAAGGCGATGCAAATACCAACGCCGACCAGCATGAGGGGGATGGACTTCAGGGCGGTGGCAGCCAGTTCATCAGGACCCCCAAACGCCCCGGTGAACAGCTCCCGATAGCCGGTGAGCGGGTTGGCGCCGAACACCCCGAGGAGGATGGCGCCCACAACCAAGGCTGCAATCACCGCTCCCGCAGGCACAGCCAGTCCGGCAAAGGGTCGCAACAGGCGGCCAATGTCGAACCCAGAGATAAATCTCTGTTGATTGTCAGTCATTTTCAACATAGATTGCTCTGAGTTCCCCTCTGTTCGCCGAAGCGATCAACTCGCGGAGGTTTCCATGCTGGTGACCTGTTGGTCAACCAAGGGGGGTTCTGGCACAACGGTGATTGCGGCCCTCGTCAGCCTACACGCCGCCCAAGATCGAGACCGGCCCGTTCTGCTCGTCGACCTCAGCGGCGACCTGCCGGCGGTGTTCGGCTGTGCCGAGACGTCATCCGGATTGGCCGGGTGGCTCCGCAGCGATCTCGCCCCCTGCTCGTTGGAACGGGTGCTCGAGGAGCTGACCCCCAACCTGTCGCTGATTCCCCGAGGCAGGGGTCCGCTCAGTGCTCGGCGGGCCGACGAACTCGTGGATTGGCTGGCCTCCGACGGCATTGTGGTGGTGGATGCCGGCGTGCTGAGGTCCAAGGACGAGTCCAACGACCCCAGCTCGAATGACAAGCTTCGTTGGCGTCTGGCCGCCGAAGCTGACCGCTCGATGCTGGTGACCCGGGCGTGCTATTTGGCACTGCGCCGAACGGTTTCGCTCCCGGTACGGCCCAGCGGGGTGGTGCTAGTTGCCGAGTCCGGCCGGGCCCTGACCCGATCAGATTGTGAACGGGCCATCGGAGCACCGGTGCTGGCCACCGTCGCCGTCGATCCCGAAATTGCCCGGGCAGTGGACGCCGGGATGCTGCGTACGCGGGTGCCCAAGGGTGCGATCAAGGCTCTCGGTCGACTGACCGAGGAGGTCTGAGCGGTGGCTTGGAGTCGCAGCGGGGGAGGAAAGGAGGCCCTCGACCCCTTCCTATGTGACCCATCGGTTTCGGAGATCATGGTGAACGGCCCCGGACCGGTGTGGGTAGAGCGCCGCGGGCGCTTGGAGGCCACCGGCACGGTCCTGGACATCGAAACAATTGAGCTGCTCATCGAGCAGACGGTGGCGCCCTTGGGCCGCCGCATCGACCGCAGCTCCCCGATGGTGGATGCCCGACTGGCTGACGGCTCCCGCCTCAATGCGGTGGTTCCGCCGGTGGCGGTGGACGGCCCCTACGTGACCATCCGCCGTTTCTCTGTTCGCCCGGTTCCCTTGGAGGAATTCGCCCCACCGGGGGTGGTTTCCGCTCTGCGATGGGCGGTAGCCGCTCGCTGCAACCTAGTGGTGTCGGGCGGCACTGGCGCAGGCAAGACAACTCTGCTGAATGCACTGGCCGGCTCAATCGACCCCGGCGAGCGGGTGGTGACAGTGGAGGACGCCGCCGAGCTGGCCTTGGACAGTGATCACGTCGTGCGCCTAGAGGCGAGGCCTACGGACATTGACGGGGTTTCCCCGGTCACCATTCGCCAGCTTGTGCGCAACGCCCTGCGGATGAGACCCGACCGCATCATCGTGGGGGAGGTCCGGGGGGCCGAGACCCTCGACATGCTCCAGGCGATGAACACCGGCCATGAGGGTTCGCTGTCCACCTGCCATGCCAACAGTCCGGCCGACGCCATCAGCCGACTGGAGACCATGGTGCTCCTGGATGGAGGCGCCGTCCCCCTAGCCGCAGTGCGAGATCAGATCGCCGCCGCGGTGGACATGGTGGTTCATGTTGCTCGTCGTCCCCAGGGGCAGCGGCGCATTGTCTCGCTGGCGGTAGTTGACCGCTCGGAGGAGCGAGATGACGGCAGCCGTCCGAGCCTGTGTCAGATTGCCGACGAGAGCCAATTGCACAGCCTGCCGGAGGTCGAACCTCGGATTCCCGACGCAGCAGTGCCCGATCCCCGGTGGCTCGGCCGATGACCGCCATCAAGGTGGCCGTGACAGCAGTGGCTGGTCGGATTCAAACCATGGCTGCTATGGCCGATGTAAGTCTGACTTTGGCCCAGGTGTGGCAGGGACTGGGTGCCGTTGCCCTGCTCGGCGCGGGATTCGGCGCAATTCAAGCCGGCCTTGTGGGGGCTCTGATCGGAATGTTTGGGGTCGTCGCCGCGAGCCTCCTAGCTCTCAGGCTCAATCGCCACCGACGCGATCGGGTAATCGAAGGTCAGCTTCCCGGCTTTCTGGAGGCCATTGCCCGAGGTCTGCGTACCGGCTTGCAGCTCGGTCCCGCGACCGTAGAAGCCGCTTCCAGCACGCCGCCGCCGCTAAGCCAGGAAGTGGCACCGCTGGCCGCCGAGCTCCAACGAGGGCTTCGCAGCGCCGACGTGTTCGAGCGTTGGGCCAGCCGTCGTCCCGGCAGCAGTACTGGCTTGGCTGCGGCCGCCGTTGCCTTTGCTGCCACCGCCGGTGGAGCCCGTGCCCGAGCCATTGACGGGGTGGCCGCCACCTTGCGTGATCGGGCCGCCCTTGAGCTAGAGGTGCGCTCCCTTACCTCGCAGGCCCGGGTGTCGGCGGTGATGATCGCGGCTCTGCCTGTTGGCTTCATGCTCCTGTCGGCAGGCGTGGGTGACGCGGGGGCCGAATTTCTGTTCACCACCCCCCTCGGTTTGGCCATCCTCGCCGTCGGTTTGAGTCTCGATGTGATCGGTGCGCTGTGGATGCACCGGATCGTCAACACCCGGACTTGAGGTCATGCTTCCAGTCGCATTGGGGTTGATGTGGGCAAGCGTGGTGGTGCTGTGGGGCTGGCGGAGACGGCCCCGTCAGGTTCGATCACCCATTCCGGTCCCGCAGCGGGCTGGTTCTTCGACTAAGGCAACGGCACTCGGAGTTGCCATAGCCATCGTGATTGCCGTGGCCGTTCATCCGGTGGTCGGGGTTGGCATCGGCCTGCTGGTTTGGATCACCCCCCACCGACAACAAGTCCGGCAGCAACGTCGACGGCAGGCCGAGGTGCTAGAAGAATTGCCCGAAGCGGTTGACTTGCTGCGGCTGGCTATTTCGTCAGGTCTCAATATTCATCAAGCGGTGTTCGCCGTAGGGGATCGCCTCGGCGGCCCGGTGGGGCTCGGGCTGGCTGGCGCCAGTTGGCGGGTCCGCACCGGCATGCGTCTGGCTGATGCGCTGGAGACCCTGCCGGACTCGGTCGGCGAGCCGGTGCGCCCCCTGGTGAGGGTGCTGATCGACGGCGACCGCTACGGCACCAACTTGGAGCCCGCTCTGGAGCAGTTGGCGGCCGACGGCCGTTTGCTGCGGCGCCGCCGGGCCGAAGAGCTGGCTCGGCGTCTGCCGCTGCGCCTGTTGTTGCCCTTGGTGACCTGCATCCTGCCGGCCTTCATCCTCCTCACCTTGGCTCCGGTTCTGGCCGAGACGTTGGCAATCCTGCGCCAATGACCAAGACCCCATCTTCCCCTTCCGCATCCATTCCGCACAGGAGCACAGCATGTTCTTGCTTCGATGGCTCATCACCGTTCACTCATGGATGGCCCGACTTCGATCCGAGCGAGGTCAGGCCACTGCCGAATATGCCCTCATCCTCCTGGGGGCTGCCGCGATAGCCATGCTCCTGGTGACCTGGGTCACCAGGACCAACCGAATCTCCAACCTTCTCGACGCCGTATTCCGTCATATCACCGGCCTTGTCGGCTAGCGGCCCGGAGGTGGGCCCTGCGGCCCGTGACCGAGGACAGGCTGCGGTAGAGACTGCTCTGGTGCTTCCGCTGATCATGGCGGTGGTGTTGGCGCTGGTTCAGGTGGGGCTTTTGGTGCGAGACCACGTTTTGGTGGTACATGCGGCCCGAGAGGCAGCCCGCGCCGCGGCGGTTACCCCCACCACCGAAGCGGCTACCGCCGCCGCGCTTGCTGCCACCAGTCTGAACCCAGACAGATTGCTGGTGGAGACGCAGGGAAGCCGGACGACCGGCGGCCTCCTTCAAGTCACCGTGCGCTTTCGGCCCAAGCCCTCAGTGCCCTTGGTGGGCCGCCTGTTCCCCGCGGTGACCATCCAAGAGGCGTTGACCGTTCGCGTGGAATAGCCGCTCTGGACCGAAACGAAATGAAACCACCACTAGTCTGATATGTCGTGGAATTCGGCGTCACCGTTGCCTCCCATAAAGGATGGGAGGTCCTAACGGTTACCGGTGAGATCGACATGGCCACCGCGCCCCGATTCCGCCAGCGGCTGCTCGCCTTGATCAGTGGCGGGGCTCAAAACGTGATCATCGATCTCTCCGGGGTGGATTACATAGACTCCACCGGTCTCGGCGTGCTCATGGGCGGGGCCAAGCGAGTGCGAAGCGCCGGAGGAGACATCCGGTTGGTCACAACGGGTTCCCGCCTCGCAGATCTGATCGAGCTCACTCGGCTCGACCGTGTCTTGGATGTGTTCGACTCGGTTTCGGCGGCCACCGAGGGTTCTGGCTCGTGACATCCGACCCCACCCAATTCGACTTTGAAATTCCCGCTCGCCCGGAATATCTCTCGTTGGTTCGCTCCTTGGTGGTCGAAGCCGCCGAAATGGATGCATCCCTGAGTCGAGAGCGAATCGAGGACTTCAAGGTGGCGGTTTCCGAGGCTACGACCAATGCCATTGAAGCCCATGCCCGAGCCTGTCGTGACGATTCCATCCGGATACGCTGCACGCTCTTTGACGACCGCCTTGAATTCCACATCACCGATCGGGGCTACGGCTTCTATCCCGATCAGATTCAGGTACTCCCCGAGCCCGACGATCCCAGCCGGTTGAATTTCGAGCGGGGTCTGGGCATCTATCTGATGCGAGTCCTTTCCGACAAGGTTGAGATCCAAAGCGGGCCCGATGGAACCGAGGTCTCATTGGCCATCGACCTCCCTGCCAACAACTCGAATTCCTGAACCGAATGCCAGTGAACGGCCAAGTGCCCGCTGTGACTGAGAAAGCCAAGCTAAGAGCGGCTACTTTCAGCGCTGGTGGCTGACAAAAACCTTCTCAGCGATCTGACCTTCCTGGGTGGCCCCAGCAGGTTGGCCCGGTATATCGGCCGTCCGATTCACCATTTCGCGGCCATCGAGGCCGCGGGCGGTGTTCTCATGCTGGTCGCCACGGTGGCCGCCCTCGTATGGGTCAACTCCCCGTGGCAGGACTCCTATAACGACTTCTGGCACACCCACCTCTCGTTCGCGGTGGGCGACTATCACTTTGAGCGTGATCTCGCGCACATAGTGCAGGACGGCCTCATGGCGGTGTTCTTTTTCGTGGTCGGCCTGGAGATCAAGCGGGAGTTGGTGAGCGGGCAGCTCCGGGATCCCCGCTTTGCCGCGCTGCCCGCGGTGGCCGCCCTCGGCGGCATGGTGGTGCCCGCCCTCGTCTACTTCGCCTTCAATGCCGGTGGGCCCGGCCAAGACGGCTGGGGCATTCCCATGGCCACCGACATCGCCTTCGCCATAGGGGTCCTTTCGCTGCTCGGCAATCGCATTTCTTCTCAGATGAAGGTGTTCCTGCTGACCCTGGCCATCGTCGACGACATCGGCGCCATTCTGGTTATCGCCATCTTCTACACCAGTGATCTCTCCAGCAATTGGCTGCTCACCGCCGCCATTCTGCTGGCCGCCATTTTGGTGCTCCGCCGGCTCAACATTTGGTACCTGCCCTTCTACCTCGTCATCGGGGTGGCCTTCTGGCTGGCCGTGCTGGAATCCGGGGTTCACGCCACCATCGCCGGGGTGATCCTCGGTCTGATCACCCCGGCCAAGCCCCTCCAATCAGAAGACGAGGCCCGCCGCTGGGCCAATTGGCTGCGCATGCAAGATGTCGTGCACCTCGACGACGTGCGCCGGGTTGGATTCCACCTTCGAGAATCGCAGCCCGTCAGCCTGCGTATTGAAGAGATGCTCCACCCCATAGCCGGCTACGTCATCATCCCCCTCTTCGCTCTGTCGGCCGCGGGGGTTGAGCTTTCCGGCGACGTGCTCTCCGACGCGGTCACTTCGCCGGTGACACGGGGGGTGGTCATTGGATTGGTGGTGGGCAAGGCCGCCGGCATCTCGTTGTTCGCATGGATCGCCCATCGATTGGGCTGGGTCACCATTCCAAAATCGCTGTCCGGCCTCCACATGGTGGGGCTGTCCATGGTGGCGGGCATTGGCTATACAGTGTCGCTTTTCATCTCCCGGCTGGCCTTCGACGATCCCGCCGTCGCCGATGAGTCCAGAATCGGCATTCTGGTGGGATCGCTGATCGCTGCCGTGGTCGGCATGGCGATTCTCTCCCGTACCGAACCCCCGCTCAAGAGCTCAGACGAGACCTGATCCCCGGATTTGTCGCTCATCCGGTTTAGGGTCTGTTTGACATCAACTCCCTACCAACCCCTAGCTTCTCCCCGTGCCCAACGCCCTCGTTATCGTCGAGTCTCCGGCCAAGGCCAAGACCATCGCGGGCTATTTGGGAAGCGGTTACGTGGTGGAGTCCTCAATCGGGCACATCCGCGACCTGCCCAGCAACGCCGGCGAAGTACCCGAGGCGTATCGAGGGGAGTCGTGGTCTCGTCTGGGGATCGACGTCGACAACGACTTCAAGCCGCTGTATGTGGTGCCCTCCGACAAGAAGTCTCAGATTCGCAAGCTGAAGCAACTGCTCAAAGAGTCCGACGAGCTGTTCCTCGCCACTGACGAAGACCGCGAGGGAGAGGCCATCGCCTGGCACCTGCTCGAAGTCCTGTCCCCGAAGGCCGATGTCAACGTCAAGCGAATGGTGTTCCACGAGATCACGCCGACGGCCATTCGGTCGGCCATTGAATCCCCCCGGGATCTGGACCGCCGCTTGGTAGACGCCCAAGAGGCCCGACGGCTGCTGGACCGGCTGTACGGCTATGAGGTGTCACCCGTGCTGTGGAAGAAGGTGCTGCCCCGTCTTTCGGCTGGCCGGGTGCAGAGCGTGGCCACCCGCATCGTGGTCGAGCGTGAGCGCGAGCGCATGGCCTTCACCGCAGCCGACTACTGGAGCCTGAGCGCGGTGTTCCGGGTATTGGGCGACCTCAGCCCCGGCGATCCCTCTACCTTCAGCGCCTCGCTCACCGCGGTAGATGGAGCCAAAGTGGCGATCGGCAAGGATTTTGGCAGCGACGGCCAACTTCGCAGCCCCGACGCCGTTCACCTCGACGAGGAGGCGGCCCAAACTCTGGCCCGTGGTCTGACCGAAGCCGAGATCAGCGTCCGGGGCGTCGAAGTCAAGCCCTATCGCCGCCGGCCCGCGGCCCCGTTCATGACCTCCACCTTCCAGCAAGAGGCCGGTCGCAAGCTGCGCCTGTCGGCGGCCATGGCCATGAGAGGGGCCCAGTCTCTGTACGAGAAGGGCTATATCACCTACATGCGCACCGACAGCACCACCTTGTCGGACGACGCCTTGCGGGCGGCTCGTGCCACGGTCTCTGAGCGCTTTGGAGCCTCCTACCTGCCCGATGAGCCCCGCCGATACGCCAAGAAGGTAAAGAACGCCCAAGAAGCCCACGAAGCCATCCGTCCTTCGGGTGACCAGTTCCGCACCCCGGAGGAGGTAAGGGCCGAAGTGCCCCAGATGGAGGCTCAGGTCTACGAGTTGATCTGGCAGCGAACAGTGGCTTCGCAGATGACCGACACAGTGGGCGAGACCGTCCATGTCGACCTCGGCGGGACTACCGCCGATGGGCGCGATGCCGCGTTCTCGGCGGCGGGCACGGTGATCACCCATGAGGGTTTCCGCCGGGTGTACACCGAGGGCACCGACGAGGAGGCCGACCAGGAGGAGGCCGAGCGGCGCATGCCATCGCTGGCCGCCGGCGACCCGCTGGCCATCAACGAACTGTCTCCCTCGGGCCACACCACTCAGCCCCCGGCCCGCTACACCGAGGCATCGCTGGTGCGGAGGCTGGAGGAGCTCGGCGTCGGCCGGCCGTCAACCTATGCCGCCATCATGAACACCATTGTCGATCGGGGATATGTGTGGAAAAAGGGGGCGGCGTTGGTCCCATCGTTCACGGCATTTTCGGTGGTCACCCTGTTGGAGCAGCATTTTCCCAACTTGGTGGACTATGCCTTCACCGCTCGCATGGAGGACGACCTCGACGGCATTGCCTCAGGCGACCGAGAGGCCATCCCCTGGTTGAGCCGCTTCTATTTCGGCCCAGCCGACAACGAGCCCGACGACGACTCCGCTCACGGTGTTGCCAAGTATGGGCTTCGCACCGCGGTGTCCGATCGCTTGGGCGACATCGACGCCCGAGCGGTGAACTCCATACCCATCGGCGCAGACGAGAACGGAGAGCCGGTGGTGGTCAGGGTCGGGCGCTATGGGCCCTATGTGCAGCGCGGCGAAGACCGAGCCAGCCTTCCCGACGACCTGCCCCCCGATGAGCTGACCCTGGATCGGGCGCTGTCGTTTATCTCGGCCCCCTCCGACGACCGTACCTTGGGCGACGACCCCGAGACCGGTCTGGCGGTGGTGGTGCGCTCCGGCCGGTTCGGCCCCTATGTCCAGATCGGAGAGGAGGCCGAGGACGGCGGGGAGAAGCCCAAGCGGGCATCTCTGCTAGCTGGCATGCAGCCGGAGACGATCACGCTCGACGACGCCCTCAAAGTGCTGTCGCTGCCCCGCGTGGTGGGCACCGATCCGGCCGACGGCACCGAGGTCGTGGTTCAAAATGGGCGCTATGGCCCCTACGTCACCAAGGGCAAGGAGAATCGGAGCCTCGACTCCGAAGATCAGCTTTTCACCATAACCCTGGAGCAGTGCTTGGAGCTGTTGGCCCAGCCCCGGCGCCGCCGGGGTCAAACGGCCAAGCCTCCCCTTCGGGATCTGGGCCTGGATCCGGCCACCGAGAAGCCAATGCTGGTCAAGGACGGACGCTACGGCCCCTACGTGACCGACGGCGAGGTGAACGCCTCGCTGGGCAAGGCCGACTCGGTGGAGACCCTGACCGTGGAACGGGCATCGGAGCTGCTCCAGAGACGGCGCGACAGGATTGCCGCCGGCGGTGGCAAACCCAAGGCCCGGGGCAAGTCCACCGCCAACAAAAAGACACCGGCGAAATCAGGGGCGGCAAAGAAAAAGTCGCCGCCTCGGTCGGGATCGTAAGCCAGTAGCTACCCTGAGCGGGTGGAGGCGGCCCGGCATGGCTTTTGACGAGTCCTCTGCGGTGCCCGAGCCCGCTAGTTCTCCCAAGTCCTCTGCCGTGGCCTCGGCCCGGATTGACCGGATTTTCGGCAGCGCCCAGTACTTCCGGCTGTGGATTGCCCAGATCTTCTCGTCCGGCGGCGACTGGCTGGCCTTGTTTGCCATCCTCATCACCGCCGACCGCGTGGGCGGCGGCACCCCGGAGGCGTCGGTGGCCTACGTGATGATCGCCCGCTTCCTTCCCGGACTCATTTTCGGATCGGCTGCCGGGGTGCTGGTGGACCGCTGGGACCGCAAGCGGACGATGGTGGTGTGCGATATCGGGCGGGCCGCCACCATCCTCTGGCTGCCGTTCGTGGACTTCGTCTGGCAGCTTGTGCTGGCCTCGCTCATCTTGGAGGGCTTTGCCCTGCTGTGGGCCCCGGCCAAGGAATCCTCGGTACCCAACTTGGTCCCCCGGGAGAAGCTGACCGCGGTCAACTCGCTCTCATTGGTAGCCGCCTACGGCACATTCCCGCTGGCTGCGGGCGTGTCCATCGGTCTGGCCAGTTTGGCCACGGTGATCCAGCGCGTCAGCGCCGTCGACTTTCTGCGCATCGACGCCGAGTCAATGGCGTTCTACATAGATGCGGCGACTTTCATCGCGTCAGCGGCGATCATCTCCCGGCTTGTCCTGCCCCGGGGGCCACAGACCACCAGTGGGCAGGCCGAGGGCTCGACTCGAGTTTGGGCGCCGGAGCAGGTATTCAAGGACTTGCGCGACGGGTGGAGCTACATCTTTTTGAACCCCACCGTGCGAACGGTGAATGTTGCCCTGGCCGTCGGTCTGATCGGCGGGGGGATGATCGTTCCGTTGGGACCGGTGTTTGCCGAGGATGTGCTACACGTCGATGGTGGTGACGGATTCCGCGCATTCATGGTGGCTCTGGGGATCGGCGTGGCCATCGGCATCGCCGGCCTGACTCTTCGGCAAAACCGCCTGCACAAGGAGCAGGTTTTTTTGGCCGCCGTCTTTGGGGCCGGCGCGTGCCTGTTTGTGGCCACTTCGATGTGGACCCTGGTGGGGTCGGCATTGCTCGTCGGCGGACTCGGAGTGTGCGCAGGTACGGTCTACGTGTTGGGGATCACCTTGCTCCAGGAGAACGCCACCGAAGAGCTGCGAGCTCGAGTATTCGCCGGGCTCTTCACGCTGGTGCGGTCGTCGGTGATGCTCGCTCTATTGCTCGGACCCGCGTTGGCCCTATTCCTCAACGGGCTGTCGGACAAGTTCTTCGACAAGGAGGTGAACATTCTGGGATTTGATGTGATCATCCCCGGTGTTCGTCTCACACTATGGTTGGCCGCTCTCATCATGGTGGCCGCCGGCTTCTTGACTCTGGCTTCCAGACGCAGGGCCGGCGGACAGACTGCCAGCCCATGACCGGCCGACTGATTGCGTTTGAGGGTGGTGAGGCTGCCGGCAAGAGCACGCAAGCCAAGCTGCTTGCCGAGCGATTGGAAGCGTTGCTTACCTTCGAGCCGGGTGCCACCGATTCGGGGGCCCGGATTCGCTCGCTGGTGTTGGATTCGCCCGATCTGGCGCTGTCTCCCCACACTGAGGCCCTTTTGATGGCCGCCGACCGGGCCCAACATGTCGGCGAGGTGATCCGCCCCGCACTGGACTCGGGAATTCACGTAGTCACCGACCGGTTCATCGGTTCGTCCCTGGCCTATCAGGGCTTCGGACGCCGCTTGGGGGTCGAAGATGTCCTGGCCCTGTCGCTGTTTGCCACCGGAGGTCTCCAAAGCGACCTGAATGTGCTGTTGGAGGTGTCTGAGGAGGTGGCCCGGTCTCGCCAGTCATCGCCTGGCGACCGAATCGAAGCTGAGAACGCCGACTTCCATCAGCGGGTGCTCGACGGTTTCAGAACCCTGGCCCAGCATGACCCTGAGCGGTGGGTGGTGATTGACGGAGGCCGATCGGTTGGAGAAGTGGCTGATGCGGTGAATGCCGCGGTTCGGGATCGACTCGGTGTCTGACTCGTTGAACCTGGATGTGCGGCCACCCGATTCGCTGGGCGACTCGCTGCCCGGCATCGACGATGCCGTCGACGATGTCTGGGCCCAGTTGGAGGGCCAGCCTCGGGCAGCCGAGATCCTGGCCTCGGCCGCGACTCAGCCGGTTCACGCCTATCTGTTTTGCGGCCCGAGGGGCACCGGCAAGCGCACCGCCGCGCTGGCCTTTGCCGCATCGTTGATCGGGACCGACTCCCGCAGTCGCCGCTTGGCATTGTCGGGTCGCCATCCCGATCTGTCCATCCACGAACCCGAGGGTCGGACCCTGCGGGTGGTTGAGGCCGACGAGATCATCTTCGAAGCGTCTCGCAGCCCGGTGGAAGGGCAACTCAAGGTGATCGTCTGCGACCGGTTCCACACCGCTGAGCCCGAAGCGGTGGCCAGCCTGCTCAAGACCATCGAAGAGCCGCCCCCCACCGCGGTAATCGTGCTGTTGAGCGAAGAGATCCCTCCCGACCACACCACCGTGGCCTCCCGCTGCGTCATCGTGGAGTTCGACCCGGTGCCCGACGATGATGTGCGCCGCATCCTCGAGCGCGAGGGGGTGAGCTCCGAGGGGCTAGGCGACATCGTGGCCGCCGCAGCGGGTGACGTGAGCCGGGCTCGCCTCCTGGCCACCGACGCCAGCCTCAGTGCTCGGCGTCAGGCGTGGGCTGGCGCGCCGGCCCGACTGGACGGCACCGGGCACACGGTGTCGGCGCTGGTCGACGATCTGCGGGCGCTCATCGACGAGGCCCAGGAGCCGCTGACGGCTCGCCAGCGGGTCGAGTCCGACGAGTTGGCCCGCGTGGAGGCCGACGTGGGTCCCCAGGGCCGTCTCCGCCGGGAGATGGACGCCCGCCACCGCCGCGAGCAGCGCCTTCTGCGGGTAGACGAGCTGCGCTTCGGACTGGCCACCCTGGCCGCCTTCTACCGCCAGCAAATCGCTGACGATCATCACCCCCAGGAAGCGGTGGCCGCCATCACCCGCATCCGCGACGCCCACGCCGGCCTAGTCCGAAACCCCAACGAGCCCCTCCTCCTCCAGGCCCTTTTCCTGTCTCTTCCCAGCGTGCATCACTGGTAGCCTGACGCCCGCGCCCGAGTAGCTCAGTCGGTAGAGCAATTCATTCGTAATGAATAGGTCAGGAGTTCGATTCTCCTCTCGGGCTCTCTAGCGCACATTAGTGGCGCCGTCGGGAAGCCCGACTTGCCCGGCTGGGGATCCGCCCGGAATCAGTGGCTGGTACTGTCGCCCGCTATGTCCCCCGTAGACGATTTCGTACTGATCGACCATCCCCGAACCGACATCGCGCTGGTCACGCTGAACCGGCCCGAGCGCATGAACGCCATGGCCTTCGATGTAATGGTGCCCCTCGCTGAGGCCCTGCGAGATGTCAACAACGACAACGACATTCGGGCGGTTGTGGTCACCGGGGCCGGTCACGGCTTCTGCTCCGGTGCCGACCTGGTAAGCGCGGGCCGGGTCCCCTACATCGATGGTCTCACTCCTTCTACGATCGCCCACCGGGCCGCCGACCGACTTCACGAGGTCATCGAGCTGATTGGCGACCTGCACCAGCCGGTGATTGCCGCCATCAACGGTGCGGCCATCGGCGGGGGGATGTGCCTCGCTCTGGCCTGCGACATACGCATTGCCTCCACCGAGGCCTATTTTCGGGCTGCTGGCATCAACAACGGCCTCACCGCGGCCGAGCTGGGCCTCAGCTTCACCCTGCCCCGGGCGATCGGGTCGTCGCGTGCCTTTGAGATCATGCTCACCGGACGAGACGTCGATGCCGATGAAGCATCCCGCATCGGCCTTGTGAGTGAAACGGTGGCGCCTGGCGACCTGCTGGAGCGCTGCTACGAGATCGGCACCGGCATCGCGGCCTTCAGCCGGCCCGGCACCGAGCTCACCAAGCGGTTGCTCTGGTCAGGCCTGGAAGCGTCCAGCTACGCGGCCCACATGCGCTCGGAGATGAACGCCCAGTTGCTGGTGCGAATGACCACTCGCAACTTCGAAGAGGCCATCCTGGCCCGCTCCGAGAAACGCCCACCCGTCTTCGAAGACTGACGCCACACGAGCGCCCGCTGCTAAATCGGATACAACTAAGACCCGTCTACCAGGCGCATGGGGAGCATGGTTAGGGAGGAGATGCTGCCGTCGACGGCGGAGGTGGTGAAGCCGGTCAAGGTTGCCCAGTCGCCGGAGGCGGTGCGCTGGTCAAAGGGCAGGGAGATCTCAAACGGAAGGTTTTCACCGAGGGCTCCACCCTGGGCCAGGGCCAGGCCCAGCAGACCGTCCTGGTCCTCGATTTGGAACACGATCGTGCCTTCGAAGCCGTTGCCCTCGCCCCGCACCAACGTGCCGCCGGCCAGGAGCTCGCCGGCAGTCGGGAACTCGACCACGATGTCGTCAGATTGAGCGCTGATCACCACCCAAGCCAGGGCGCCGTCGTCGAGTTGAACTTGCTGCATATGGATGGTGGTGGCCAATCCGAACGGCGAGCCGTCCTCGGCCAGCCGGGGGAGCTCGGCGGTGGCGGTCATCTCGGATTGGACAGCCGGTCGAGGCACGGCGACCCTCTCACCGCGGGCCACTTGCAGGGCGAATTCCGCCGCCGCCTCATCAGGAGTGCTCGGCCACACTTCAGGCTCGAATCTGGGCCACACCAGCAGTTCCGGGAAGGGGATGGGGGTGGGTTCGGGGATTGCGGTCGGGGTTGGCGTGGGCGTTGTGGTTGGCGTTGGCGTCGGGACGACAACCGTCGGAATCTCGTCCAGGTCCACGGTCTCTTCAGCGGCTACTTCATCGGCGGGCACCTCCGGCTCCACTGCGTCGTTGCCGCAGCCAGCCACCACAAGGACTAACGTCAGCAACAGAGCACACGTCCGGCGAATCACACCCGAACACTATCCTGGGGCCTCCATGCTCCCGGCCGACGTCAAGCCCATTTCGGTAGACGACCACATCATCGAGCCTCCCCATCTGTGGCAGAGCCGACTGCCCGCCGCCTACCAGGAACGCGGCCCCCGGGTTGTGGAGTTGGAGAACGGCAACGAGGCCTGGTTGTACGAGGACCAGATAGTCCAAACCGTGAGGGGCAACACCCGCACCTTGCCCGGTTTTGACGATGATCCACTCGGCGTGGCCCGTTTCAGCGAGATGCGCCCTGGTTGCTATGACCCCGCCGCCCGCCTCGACGACATGGACCTCGACGGCATCTGGGCCCAAGTTAACTTTCCCGACTTCAGCCGGTTCGCCGGTCACCGGTTCGTGGTCAGCCACGACTTCGAGCTCGCCGCGCTCTGCGTTCAGGCCTACAACGACTTCATCCTGGAGGAGTGGTGCGCCACCGACCGCCAGCGGCTCATACCCCTGATCGTGGTGCCGCTGTGGGATCCGGCCGCCGGGGCCGCAGAAGTACGGCGTACCGCAGCCATGGGGGCTCGGGCAGTGGCCTTCTCTGAGAATCCCACCACACTGGGGCTGCCATCGGTCTACACCGACCATTGGGAGCCGCTGTGGGATGCAGTGGCCGAGACCGGTCTCGTGGTGTGCCTGCACATCGGCTCGTCGTCCAAGCTCATCAAGTCGTCCGACGATGCCCCCGGTTGCACCGTGCTGCCTTATGTGGGGGCCAACTCCATGATTGCCTGCTCCGACTGGCTGTTCTCCGGCATTCTGGACCGCCACCGCTCGATCAGGGTCGCCTTCTCCGAAGGCGGCGCTGGCTGGGCGCCTTACCTGCTTGAGCAGTCCAGTGACGTATTCGACAATTTCCGGGTACAACTCGTCGCCCAACGCCCTCCACGAGAAACCTTCGCTGAGCACATGACCGTGTGCATGCTGCGAGACGACACCGCCATCGCTGCCCTCGACGTTATCGGCGAGGACAACATCACCTGGGAGTCGGACTACCCCCACGAGTCCACCCTGTTCCCCCACAGCATGGAGTCCCTCGCCCACACCACCGCTCCCATGACCGAGCAGGCCGCCCGCAAGTTCGCCGAGACCAACGCCCGCCGACTATTCAAGATTTAGGGTTCTTGTCCTTCCCGAAACCGAACCGCTCCATGGACTTCTCGAACTCGTGCTGGGTGGAGTACACCGCCACCCGGTCGAACTGGCGCTGGATGTTCCGGTCGGTCACGTCGGCGTAAACGTCCACCGCCATCTTGGCCAGTCCCAGCGCCTCAATGGGCAGCGACATCAGGTGGCGGCAAAACGCGTACACCTCGTCCATCAGCGATTCCGCGGGGTACACCTCGTGCATCAGCCCGATCGACTTGGCCTGCTCCGCGTCGACCTCCATGGTGGCCATCGCCATCCACTTGGCCCAACTGGGCCCGATAAGCCGGGTAAGCCTGCTGGTGCCCCCGCTTCCGGCGATGCTCCCCAAATTCACCTCCGGCAACAGGAATGACGCTTCGGGGGTGCAGAAACGGAAGTCCACCGATCCGGCCATCTCCACTCCCGCCCCCAGGCAGCGCCCCTGGATGGCCATGATCACCGGTTTCTCCACTGCCTCCATCTCGTCGTAGAGCAGGTGGTGGCTGCGGTAGTCCCGGCGAAAATTCCAACCGGGATGCTGGTCCATGGTCTCGGGGTCGCCGGGCCGGTTCCCCGCTGGGCTGGAGATGTCCTGGCCCGCGGTGAAATAGCGGCCCTTGGCGGTGATCACCATGCAGCGAAGATCGTCGCGGTCGCCTAGCGCCAACACCGCCTCCCACAACGACGCCGTCATCTCATGGCTGATGGCGTTCAGCTTGTCGGGACGGTCGAGGGTGACCGTGATGATGCCCTCGTCGATGTCGATGACCGCGTTGGGGTGGCCGGCCGGATCGTCAGCCATGGCTCAGACCCTAGTTGTCTAACTAGGAGGCAGCCTCTCGTAGGCGGGTGGTGCGATGCACGGGATCGGTGTCGATCTTGGGTATCACATGCTCGCCCATCAACTCGATCATCTTGAGGTCATCGGCCCGCTCAGCCGAGCCCAATCCGAACACCAGTTGGTCGGCGCCGGCGTCGGCCCACGCCTGGGCGCCCTTCAGCGCCTGGTCGGGGTTGCCCATCACCGCGCCGGGCTGACCGATCATCGCCTGGGCCTCCTCGATGGGAGGCATGGGGATGGTCTGGGGCCACGGCGGCACCCATTCGGGGCGGGGGAAGGTGTCGTGG
Source organism: Candidatus Poriferisocius sp. (assembly GCA_965208545.1). Lineage (GTDB taxonomy): Bacteria > Actinomycetota > Acidimicrobiia > Acidimicrobiales > Bin134 > Poriferisocius. The sequence continues at coordinate 241,749 of OZ242341.1, forward strand.
TAGCGGAACACGTTTGATTGGAGATAGGTCATTGACGACCGCATGATGGCGTCCACCGCTTCCTCGGTGGTCTCGGCCACAAAGGCCCCGCTGGTCACCATGATGTTGTCGTTCACGAACGATCCCACCGGCTCGGCGTTCACGATCTCCTTCTTGTAGGCCTCCAGCACCGGGGCCAACTCCGCGAGCTCTCCCACCGAAAAGCCCAGCACGCCGAGGCCCTTGCGGGCGGCCATGGCGTAGCTGGTGGTATTGCCGGCCGCGTACCACATGGCCGGGTGTCCCTTGCCCCACGGCTTGGGCAGCACCTTGCGGGGCGGCAGCGACCAGAACTTGCCCTCGTAGCCCTCGTAGGTGTCCTGGGTCCACATCTTGGCGAACTCGCCGATCACGTCCTCCCAGATTTCCTTGGTGGCCGACGTGTCGGTGATGCCCTCCTTATGCAGAAAGCCCAAAATCTCGTGACTGCCCGCGCCTCGGCCGGTGCCGAACTCGAACCGGCCCCCGGAGAGGTGATCGAGCATGGCCACCCGCTCGGCCACCTTGGCCGGGTGGTTCACCTGGGGCAGCGGGTTGAAAATGCCCGACCCGATGTGGATCCGCTCAGTGGCATTGGCCAGATACCCAGCCACCGCATCGTTGGCCGACAGATGGGAGTACTCGTCGAGGAAGTGGTGCTCGGTGAGCCACACGTACTTGAACCCGGCCTTGTCGGCCGCGATCACCAGCTCCAACTCCTCCATCAAAGCCTTGTGCTCGGCTTCGGGGTCGCCCTCTCGGCGAAACTCGGGCACGTAGCCCTGGATAAAGACTCCAAACTCCATGACGGTCTCTTTTCTGTTTTCTTTTGGCTGGTATTTCCTGGTTAACCCTTAGGCCGCGGCCTCGCGTAGGCGAGTGGTGCGGTGTACTGGGTCGGTGTCGATCTTGGGTATCACGTGCTTGCCCAACAGCTCGATGGTCTTGAGGTCGTCGGCCCGCTCGCTGGAGCCCATACCGAACACCAGTTGGTCGGCGCCGGCGTCAGCCCACGCCTGGGCGCCCTTGAGAGCTTGGTCGGGGTCGCCCATCACGCTGCCCGGTTGACCGACATTGGCCCACAGCTCATCAGCGGTCGGCATGGGGATGGTCTGGGGCCATGGCGGCACCCATTCGGGGCGGGGGAAGGTGTCGTGGTAGCGGAACACGTTGGACTGGAGATAGGTCATCGACGACCGCAGCGCGTGGTCCACGGCCCCCTGATCGGTTTCGGCCACGAACGCCCCAGTGGTCACCATCAGGTTGTCGTTGACAAACGCCCCCACCGGCTCGGCGTTGACGATGTCTCGCTTGTAGGCCTCCAGCACCGGGGCCAGCTCGTCGAGGGCCCCTACCGAGAAGCCGAGCACCCCGAGGCCCTTGCGGGCGGCCATGGCGTAGCTGGTCACGTTGCCCGCCGCGTACCACATGGCTGGATGACCCTTGCCCCACGGCTTGGGCAGCACTTTGCGGGGCGGGAGCGACCAGAACTTGCCCTCGTAACCCTCGTAGGTGTCCTGGGTCCACATCTTGGCGAATTCGCCGATGACGTCCTCCCAGATCTCCTTGGTATGGGAGGTGTCGGTGATGCCCTCCTTGTGCAGAAAGCCCAGGATCTCGTGGCTGCCCGCCCCTCGGCCGGTGCCGAACTCGAACCGGCCGCCGGTGAGGTGGTCGAGCATGGCCACCCGCTCGGCCACCTTGGCCGGGTGGTTCACCTGGGGCAGCGGGTTGAAGATTCCCGAGCCGATGTGGATGCGCTCGGTGGCGTGGGCCAGGTACCCCGCGATGGCGTCGTTGGCCGACATATGGGAGTACTCGTCGAGGAAGTGGTGCTCGGGCAGCCACACGTACTTGAACCCGGCCTTGTCGGCTGCGATAACCAGTTCCAACTCCTCCATGAATGCGGTGTGCTCGGCATCGGGATCGACGTCCCGGCGATGCTGGGGCACGTATCCCTGGATGAAAAGTCCAAACTCCATGTCGGCCTCTCTGTCGGTTTTCGGCTGATATTTCCTAGCATCCCTCCCGCCAATTGGCCTAAGGCTGGCGTCCCTTAGCGCATTCGCACCTTGACCCCTAGGCTTCCGGGCCGTGCCTCCCATCCGACCCGATCAGCCCCCCACTCCACCCGCCGACGCCTTCGCCATCCACCGGGCCCCGGTCGATGGCGACCTATCGCTGGCCTACATCCGCGAGGGAGAGGGCGGCTACCCCCTGGTGCTGGTCCACGGCTACCCCGAGACCAAGCGCATCTGGTGGCGCAACATCATTCCGCTGGCCGAGGCCGGCTACGAGGTGATCGTGCCCGACCTGCGGGGCTACGGCGATTCCGACCTGTCCGACGACGACCAGTACGACCTGGTGCTGTACTCCCGCGACATCCACACCCTGGTTCACGACGTGCTTGGCCACGAGCGGGTCGGGCTATTGGGCGGCGACGTGGGCGGCGCGGTGATCGTGGACATGGCCAATCGCTGGCCCGAGTTCGCCGAGCGGATGGTGTTCTTCAACACCGTGGCCCCCTTCATCGTCGACCAGGCGGACTGGTACACCGAGCGGGGCTTGTCGCTGAATCCGCTGCCCCACGGTCCCACCGGCGATTACCGCATCCGCCAGGGCCGCGACCCCGACCAGCTGCGGGCTGACCTCGACACCCCCGAACGCTGCCGCCTTTATGTGCGCGACTGCTACGAGCACCGGCTGTGGGCCTCCCAGTACTCCTTCGAGGAGGACGACATCGATTTCATGACCGAGCCGTTCGCCGATCTGGAGCGGTTGGCCGCCGGCTGGTCGGTGTACCAGCTGGAATACGGCCGGCCAATGTCCGAGCCGCCCATGATGGGCACCCAGGTCCAACCCCCCACGCTCATCTTGTACGGCCCCGACGACCAGGTGGTGCCCAAGGACTTCCCCAAGCGCTGCGAGATCGCCTTCGCCAACCGGGTGGGACCGGTGGTGATCCCCGAGTGCGGGCATTTCCTCCAGTGGGAGCGGGCCGACGTGTTCAACGAGCTGGTCAAGTACTTCTACGCTGATCTGAGGGAGGGGAGCGGCTGATGCATCTCAACGAGTTCGCCTCCACCGCTGAACCGCATGACATGACGGTCACCGCCGAGTTCGAGAGCCTGTGCACCAGTGCGGCCGACCTTGGCATCGCCCACGGCTCCGACATCTCCTACGTATCCCGCAACATCGTGGCCCGCCATCACCGCTTCCACTTCTCGGAGTGGGGAAGCGCCGAGAACCCAACCGTGCTGCTGCTCCACGGCGGCAACCAGTCGTGCCACTCCTGGGACCTGGTCAGCCTGGCGCTGGCCGACCGCTACCACGTCTTGGCCCTCGACCAGCGGGGCCACGGCGACAGCGAGTGGGCCCGCGACGCCGACTACTCCTCAGGGGCCATGGCCGCCGACGCCGCCGCCTTTTGTGATGCGCTCGGGGTGGACGATCCCATCGTGATGGGCCATTCCATGGGCGGCATGAACACTATGCGCCTCACCCTCGAGCACCCCGATCTGGCCAAGGCCATTGTGCTGGTGGACATTGGCCCCGAGATATCCGAAGTGGGCACCGAGGTGATTCGCACCTTCGTAACTGAGAACCGGGAGTTTAAAGACCTGGACGACTTTGTGGCCGCGGTGCAGAAGTACGACCCATACCGCAGTCGAGAGCACATCGAGCGCACCGTCAAGTACAACCTGCTCCAGCGGGTCGACGGCACCTACATCTCCAAGGTGGACCACGGCCCCCGGCTGGCCCACGGCGCCGAGCACCGCCGGGCTGGTGACCGCTTCACCCTGGATGAAGCCGAGCGAATCGCTCAGCCGGTGCTGCTGGTGCGGGGCGCCGACTCCTGGGTGCTAACCGAGGAAGCCGCCGAGCGGTTTGCCGACACCCTGCCCCACGGCGAACTCGTCACCGTGCCCGATTGCAGCCACAACGTACACGGCCAGAACACCCCCGGATTTCTGGCCGCAGTGGAGCCGTTCTTGGCAAGGTTTGCGTCGTGAGCGATATCAGCACCGCCGTCGATGCTTGGGATCAGTGGTGCGATCTGCTCAAGAAGATGGGCCGTGAAGTGGTCGCCCCGCCTTACCCGACGGGCGACGGCGCTGAACTGGAGATGATCGAACATCTGGCCGACAACGTGGAGGGGTTCTTGGGCTGGGAGGTGTTCCACGCCGACCCCACCCGCCCATTCTTCAATCGCCAGAACGACCTGACTGTCCAGTGGGGCGGTCCCAATGCCGACAACGTCTACCGCCACGCCCGCATCGAGCCTGGGCGCCGCTACCGCATCACCGGCAACATGCACGGCTGCGACGACTTCATCATCGCCTTGCGGGCCGGGTTCATGCACAACGACATCTGGGGCACCAAGGCCACCATCACCGCCCATGACCTCGGGCTCGGCCGCCACGACGACTTCGAGATTTTGCTCGGGGGCGAAGAGCCCGGTGCGGTGGCCATTCCCGACGGCGTGCTGTCGGCGTCGATACGGGAGTACTACTTCGACTGGACCGCGGATGAGCCCGCCTTCTTCACCATCGAGTGCCTCGACCCCGAGCCTGCCCCCGTGCTCGACGGCCCAGCCTTCGCCAACCGGGTGCGCCGGGCCATGATGCAGATGACCGACTCCATCGAGCGATGGAACGCCTACATGGTGATGAACCGGGCCGAGCGCATTGACAACACCTTCACCAACCGCACCCTGGAGGTGTCCAAGGGCCTGTCCATGGCCCGCTACGAGTTCTGCTTCTGGGATCTGGAGCCCGACCAGGCACTGATCGTGACTGCCGAGGTGCCCGAGGCTCACTACTGGGGCGCCCAGCTCTACATGATGGGCACGTTCGAGCTGGTCGACACCTACGCCCACATCTCCTGCCGCAACCAGACTCAGACCACGGTCTCCTCCGATGGCAAGGTGCGCTACGTGGTATGCGGTACCGACCCTGGCGTCGCCAACTGGCTGGACAACGCCAACCGGCGCAACGGCCTGTGCACCCTGCGATGGTTCTGGCCCACTGGCGAACAAGCCATGGCCCCCACCACCGAGGTGGTTGCCCTTTCTGACGTGGCAGCCGCTCTCCCCGACGACCATCCAACCGTCACCCCCCAAGAGCACGCCGCCGACCTCGCCACCCGCCAATCCCACCTAAGGCATCGATTTAGGACTTAAGGCCGCATCAAGCCGCCGCCGTCTACCTGAAACGTCTCCCCGGTCACGTACTGGCTGGCGTCGGACAGCAAGAACCCAATCACCGGCGCAATGTCGGTCACCGGATCGCCGTCGCGGCCCATGGGGTGATTGTCGAACAGGGCCTTGTACGACGCCAGGCGGTCGGGGTCGTCGTCGGGGGGCGCCCGATGGGCCACCGACGCCGGGTTCACGCAATTCACGGTGATGCCGTCGCGGCCCCATTCCCGGGCCGCGGTGCGGGTAAGCGAGCGAATGGCCTCTTTGGCTGCCCCGTACGGCCCGTAGCCCGGGCCGCCGGTGATCCCCACATTGGTGCCGAAAGTGATGATGCGGCCCCGGCCCTTGGCCGCCATGTGGGGATGCACCGCCTGCATGAACCACAGCGTGCCCTTGGGGCCGGTATTGAGCAGCAGGTCCATGTCCGATTCATCCACATCCAGAAGCGGCATGGTCGGGCGGAACGACTGGGCGTTGGCCACCAGGCCGTCCACCGTGCCCCACCGCTCCACCGTGCGATCAACCACCTCGTTGGTGTGGTCTCGGTCACCCACCGACCCGGCCACCGCCAGCACATCGCCGCCCCGCTCCCGCAGTTCGGTGGCAGTGGCCTCAATCCTCTCGGGCTTGCGGCTGGTCACCGTCAGCTTGACGCCCTCGTCCACCAGGTACTCGGCGATGCCCCGGCCGATGCCCTTTGATGCCCCAGTGAGGATCACAACCTGCCCTTCCAGCATCGTCTGAGCGTACTGTTCTAGGTGATGCGAACCCCTTTCGGCGGCCATGAGCTGGACTCCTGATCCCCGTCCCGACTGGGTGGCTGCCGTCAACCGGGGCGATGCCGGGCCAGTGGTCGAAGAGGCTCGTCGCCCGTTCGACCCCGAATTGCTGATGGCTGAGGCTTTGGTCCGCCAGGGCCGGGCCTCCGACGACCGGGCCGCGCTGGGCGACGACGACTTCATTGAGCCACTCACCTTGTTCTGCCACGGGCTGGAGCACGAGGCCGACCTCACCGTCATGGGCCGGTGGATGTCGCGGCGGATGATCCTGCGGCTCTTGGAAGTCCGCATCCAGATCAGCGACTACCTGGCCGCCGATCCCGGCACTCTGGACGAGCCCATCGACCAGCCCATTTTCGTGATCGGTGCCCCCCGCACCGGCACCACCGTTATGCACGGCCTGCTGGCCCAAGACCCCGCCCATCGGGCGCCCGAAGGCTGGGAACTGCTGCGACCGGTGCCCCCGCCCCACCCCGATCCCGACATCCGAGCTGCCGATCCCCGCATCGCCCTGGCTGGCGCCGAGCTGGTCATGCCCCAGACGGTGGCCAGCGGCATGCTGGCCATCCACGAGTACTCCGGGCGCATGTACAAGGAGTGCCTGTCGGCCATGTCGTTCGAGTTCCGCTCCGAGGAGATGGTCAGCCGCACCGACGTGCCCACCTACCAGGCCTGGTACGACAGCGCCGATCTGCGCCCCGCCTACCGCACCTATCGCAAGGTGCTCCAGATCTTGCAGCGGCGCATGCCCACCCGACGCTGGGTGCTCAAGTCGCCCGCCCACCTCCAAGGCCTACCCGCGCTGCTGGAGGTTTTCGACGACGCCCGCTTCGTGATCACCCACCGCGACCCCACCGCCATCTTGCCCTCGGTCACCAGCCTCATCGCCACCATGCGCTGGGCCCATTCCGACCGGGTGGACTTCGCGGCCATCGGCCGATACCACCTCGAGCTCTACAGCCGCAGCCTCGACAACCTCATCGACCTCATCGACTCGGGCCACCTGTCCCCCGAGCGCACCGCCCAGGTTCCCCACAAGCTGGCGAGCACCGAGAAGATGGCCGCCGCCCGGTCGGTGTATGAACAGCTCGGAATGGATCTGACCGCCGAAACCGAGGCGGCCATGGCCGCCCATGCGGCCGCCACCCCGCCCGGCAAGCATGGTGGGCACAGCTACCAGTTCGAGGACTTGGGTCTCACCCGAGCCGAGGTGCGGGCCCGCTTCACCCGCTACATCGAGCGATTCGACATCCCGGTAGTAAACGATGACTGATCAAGAGCACCCCGAAACGGCGTCGGCCTACCGGCTGGCCGAATTGCTCGGCGATCTGCCCCACCCCGACGACTTCGGGCCTGAGGCCTACGAGCTGGTGGAGCGCACCCGCGACCTGGTGGCCGCGGTGTCGGCCAACGACGCCGACCCCGCTACCCGAGCCGAGATTGCCGCCACCCTGGCCGACATCACCGAACGGCTCCGGGCCGCTGCCCGCGACCCCCACATCGTGGTGGCCAAAGACCACGACGGCACCATCTACAACCTGACCCAAGCCGGATCAGGCCTGCTCAACCCCCACGCCCCTCGCCTAATTTTCGACCCGGTCCCCTTGCCAGACCCCGACGCCAAGCCCCGGCCAGTGGAGATGCGGGCCACCGTCACCCTTACCGAGGCCCACTCCGGCCCGCCCCACCGGGCTCACGGCGGTGTGGTGGCCACCATCCTGGACGAGGCCCTCGGCACCGCCGCCACCCGAGCCGGCGCCACCGGCCTCACCGCCGGCATCAACATCCGCTACAAGACCGGCGTCCCCCTCCACACCCCCCTCGAAGTCACTTGCCGCTACTCCCACACCGAAGGCCGCAAACACATCGCCACCGGCGAGATCCGCGCCGACGAAACCATCTGCGCCACCGCCGAAGCCATCTTCATAACCGAACCCCGCTCGTAACTCCAGGAGTCTCCCCACCGGGCCATCCACCCGCCATCGCCTCAGCGAAGGGAGATGACCAGCGAGCCGATGTGCTCTTTGCGCTCAAAGTCGGCCTGCGCCGCGTGGATGTCCTCTAGGGCGTAGACCCTGGCCACCACCGGTCGGACCTCTGCCCGCTCGATGTAGCCAACCAGATCGGCAAACACCCGGGGAGCAAACACCGTGGCCCCGTACAACTCCAGATCGTTGAGATACAGGGTGCGCAAATCGAGTTGCACCAGCGGTCCGGCGATGGCCCCGGAGGTGGCGTAGCGCCCCCCTCGGCGGAGCGCGTCGAGGCAGTCGGCGAAATGGTCGCCGCCCACCACGTCTGCCACCACGTCGAATGGCCCCCCGTTGACGGCCACTGCGGCCTCCAGCGGCGCCGGGCCATCACGGGCAACCACCGCGTCGGCGCCCAGATTGCCAAGCCCTTCGTGTTTGGCCCGCCCGGCGATGGCCACCACCCGGGCCCTCCGCCGCTTGGCCAGTTGAATGAGGGCGCTTCCGACACCCCCCGACGCCCCGGTGACCGCCACCGATTGGCCGGGCTCCAGCCCCACCCGCTGCAACATGTGCTCGGCTGTCGACCACGAGCAGGCGAAGCTGGCCAGCTCCACGTCGCTCAACGGGGTGTCGATGGGATGGGCGTTGATCGCAGGCACTGCGCAGTACTCGGCGAACCCGCCGTCGTGCTCGCTGCCCAGATACCCGGCCAGCTCACGGCGCTCAGGGTGGCGGGAATCTCGGATCCAAGGGTCGACCACCACCCGGCGTCCGACCAGCGCCTGGTCCACTTCGGCGCCGATGGCCACGATCCGACCGCTCACATCAGCCCCCTGGATACGGGGAAAGCCCAGCCGCCCACGGCCCCAAGTGCTGTCGTCGGGCCAGGCCTCCTCGAACCCGCTTCCGTCGGTGGCCCCGGTCACCGAGCGGCTGTACCAGCCCACCCGGGTGTTTATGTCGGTGTTGTTGACGCCGCAGGCCGCCACCTCGATCAACACCTCGCTCGCAACGGGCCGAGGGACGGGAACATCGCTGCGCACCTCGATCATCTCGAGGCCGCCGTTGCCCACCAGAACCGCCGCTCGCATGGCCTCGGGAAACCGAGACTCGCCAGACGCACCCTGGCCGGTCATGAGCCCGCCGCCAGCATCCGATCGGCCGCCCCTTGGCGCTGGCTTGCGGCCCGCTCTGGCGCCAAGCGGCGACCTAGTTCGTCGATCCGCAGACCTCGGGTGGCGATGGGGGGCACTCCGGCATCGGCCATGCCCTGGTAGCGGGCGGCGAGGGCCTCCTTCTTTCGCACCTGATGGGGCTGCATATCGTCCAATTCCCTCGGGCCGATGGCGTCTCCCAGCACAATCCGGCCTTCAGCAGCCGCCCGGCTCAACAGCGACTCGCCCACCGCACTTCGGGCAATGACGCCGCTGAAACCCTCGTCCTCGCCGGTGGGCGCCCCTCCGGGCCACACGTCGGCCACCGCCACGTCGGCCGCCTCTCCCAGGGCATCGGGGCACAGCTTGCAACGGGTCTCCAGATCCCAGGTGCCCTCGTCCTCCCATAACTCCAGGTAGCCGACCTCAAACGTCTGGCCGTCTCGGGTCTCCACCCGGGTGGGGCCGGGATTGCCGTGGCCCCGATAGCGGATCAGCGTCACCGCCGACTCGGTCACCCCCAATTGGTCCAGCAGCCGCTGCGTTTTCGACAAGCGCGACTGGCCCCCGCACACCATGGCCAGCCGGGCCACCACCAGCTTGTCGACGCGGGGGTCGGCCGCGGCCCGCTGATGGAGTGCCCCAAGATCGCAGGGCTTGGCGATCACCGCGAACGGTTCACCCCGGTCGAGCGCCACGCCCAATCCGGCCAAGGGCGCAGTCGGTCCGTACCGGGATCCGGCGTTGGCCAGCACTTCGTCGGGGGTGGTGCTGATCACCCAGCGGCTTCGCAGAGGCCGGGAGGGATCGGCCCCCACATGCAGGACAGACGCGGCTTCGCCGGAGGCCAACAGATGCTGTCCCAACGCGGTGAGCACACCGGCGGTGGCCGCGGTGAAACGCACGCCGCCATCGGATGCCCACGCGTAGCGCATGGTGCCGCATCGTCCCCATACCGGGTCGAGCGGCAGGCTCATATCTGACCGGGGCTCAGCGGTCACCCCCGGACAGGCGTCGAGGATGGCCCGCTCCTCCTCGGTGGTGAAGCCGTCCACCGGCGCCGGGCGCAGCGAACCAGTCGGCGTGGAAGCCATGCTCACCCGTCCGCCGGTGACCGCCTCGCAGAGCCCGCAGCCCACGCACAGGTCGCGGGCCACCACCTCGGCCACGCTGGCCAGCCGGTCCCGGCGTCCGACCCGAGTGGAGTCGTCGGTGGGCGTCACGGTTTCGCTAGGGCCGGTCATGGAACCCGAAGGCGATGGGCAAAGAGGTGGTCATAGTGGGGTCGGGTGAGTTCGTAGGCCTCTTGCACCCGCGGGGGAGCGACGGTGATGTCGACATAGGTCCGAGTTTGAGGCTCCAGGCCCTTTGAGTTGCGTAGGTTCTCGTGAAAGGAACCGCCGTCCCACCAGCTCACCTCGTCTCGGGCCCCGGCCTCCCACCTCAGCGCTTCCTCGATGAACTCGATGCCCATCGCCCGACACCATGCCTCCACCACGCCGGGCGGGTCTTCCAGCAGATCGTCGCTGTCGATGACCGGTGGCGGTGTGCCCGTTTTGGCAGTCAGATGGTCGAACAGGGCTCGCTGTTCGGCGAAGCCGGTCTCTTTGATGTGGAAGTCGGGCCAGTGCTTGTACATGGAGGTAAGGGTCTTGGCCGGGTCCCGGATGATGAAGCTGTGGGTGAAGTGGTCGAAGAAATCGTCGCCCCACAGAGCATCCAGATAGTGAGGGAAGTCCTTGACGAATACCGGGCCTTCGGCCGCCGCCGACCTCAAGGAAGCCCAAGCCGACTGGTAGGTAAGGCCGGGGGTTCGCACGCTGTCGGGCTGAAGGCGGGGCCAGTCCGGCGACTCGCCCTGATACCACACCTCTCCGAATGGCTCGTGAAAGCAGGTCATGTCGCCCCGTACCCGCATCATCCACTCGAATGCGGTGGATGTCGACCGGGGAACAGCCCATAGCGCAAAGATCCTTTGACCGCCGGTCATGTCGGGGTCCGTCCCCCCAGCATGGCCAGCAGCGAGCCGTGCCCCGGTGCGGCTGACAGGCCCAGTTCCGACAGCATGGCCCAGTAGAGGGCTATGTCCGATGCCACCACTGGGGTGCCGGTGCGCTCTTCGACGGCATCGGTCACCTGGAGCATTCGGAAGCCGGCTCCGGTTTGGACAATGGCATCGGCGTCGGGGGCCTGGCGATGGGCGTCCACCGCGGCGGCCTCCATCAGATGGTCGGGATAGTCCCACAAGGTGGCGGCCTCAATGGCCAGCTTCTCGTCGTGGTTGGCCACCAATCCCTGGTCGATCAGGTCGCCCGCCCACATGATCTCGAAGCCCGCCGCTTCCAGATAGCGGTTGATGCCCGCCGACCAATCGGGGCGAAAATAGCCGTTTACCACGGTGATGGTGGTGGCCCCGATAGCCCGCAGCGCTTCCACCAGGCATTGCCCGGCCATGAGAAATCGCACGCCGGTCTCGTCAAGCAGCTGTCGGCAGAACTCGACTATCTCGTCTGGGCCGGTTGTGCCCGAGCAGTGCACCCAATTTGTGCCCACCTGCCCGATCACCTGGCAGTGCGACTGGGCCAGACACGCGGCGGCCTCGCTCAGCAGCTCGAAATTGGCGGCCCGCTCGTCAAGTCCCCACTCATAGTCGGGGATGTGGAGCACCCGTTGGATCACTCCCGTGCCTGGTGGAGCCACTTGCAGAAACTGCTGGGGGCTGTCGTCGAAGTAACGGGGCGTGGTCACAAACCCGGCGTGGGCCTGGTACCGGCGACGGGCAGTGTGGGAGGTGGACACAGCTCTCTCCATCCTGGGCTACAAGCGCAACCGGGCGCTGGTGGGATCGTAGACCGGCTCGCTCAGCACCCGGGCTGGGCGAAACTCGCCCACTACTCGGACCTGCAACTCGGTGCCGGCCTCGGCGTGCTCGGGAGCCAGATAGGCAAAGCCCAAGCCCTTTCCCACGGTGTGACCGTAAGCGCCCGTGGTGACCAGCCCCACCGGCTCGCCGTTGGAGTACACCCCGTCGCTGCCGTGGACATCGGCGTCGTCGGTGTCGATGGCCAAATAGGCCAGCTTCCATCGATAGGGCTGGCGCCCCGACTGGGCCCGCTCCCGCCGGGCGGACAGAGCGTCCCGGCCGACAAACGGCCCCTTGTCAACCTTGACGAAACGGTGAAGGCCGGCCTCGTCGGGGCCGACGTCGTGGGTGAGGTCGCGGCTCACCATGTACTGCTTCTCCATGCGCAGCGAGTCGAGCGCATGATTACCCACATTGGCCACCCCGAGATCTCGGCCCGCTTCCCACAACCCGTCGTACAGCACACCGAGATCGGCCACCGGGGCGTGCAATTCCCAGCCCAACTCGCCGACAAAGCCCACCCGAAGGGCCCGTACATCCACTCCGGCCACAGTGATGCTCTGGGCGCTGAGCCAGCGAAATCCCTCATTGCCCAGGTCGGCGTCGGTACACCGGGCCAGCAGCTGCCGGGCCCGGGGTCCTGCCACAGCCAGAACGCCGAAGTCCTCAGAACGCACCCTCAGCTCGGCTTGGGCGCCGGCCGGCCAGTGGGTCTCGAAGTACTCCCGGTCTTTCTGTTCTCCTACGGCCGCCGACACCAGATAGAAGTGGTCGTCGCTCAACCGGGTGATGGTGGCCTCGCCTTCCAGACGCCCTGTGGGGGTGAGGAAATAGCTGAGGGCGATCCTCCCCGGCGACGGCAGCTTGTTGGTGGTGAGCTGGTCCAGCACCGCGGCGGCGTCGGGGCCGATGAGGTCGAATTTGGCGAAGGCGGTGCTGTCCAGGAGGCCAACCCGCTCCCGCACCGCCCGGCACTCCTGTGCGGCCACCGGGAACCAGTCGGTGTGGCGAAACGCCACCACGTCCTGTTGGGCCAGCCCGGCCGCTCCGGGGAACCACTTGGGCCGCTCCCACCCGTACACCTGGGTGAACACCGCCCCCTTGTCGGAAAACCGCTGGTGCAGCGAGTTCACCCGATAGGGGCGCAGCTCGGGACGCTCCAGCCCCGGCACCGGCGTCTGATGGCGATACTCGTAGTCTTCGGCGCCCTTGATTCGCCCATAGCGCGGCGCGTCGTCGGGCGGCACGAACCCGAAGCGGCGGGCGTCGTAGCTGCGGATGCTCACCTCGGTCTCGCCGTGCACCATCCACCGGGCCAGTTCCCGCCCCAGTCCGGGTCCGTCGGCGATTCCCACCTGTACCCCCGCCATCATCCAGAAATTGGGAATGCCCGAGGGGCCCAGCAGGGGCTCGCCGTCGGGGGTGTGGGCGATGGCCCCTCGAATGGCCCTCTTGATGCCCAAGGGCTCCAGCACCGGGACCCGCTCAAAGGCCCGAGCCAGCCAGAATCCGATGCGGTCGTAGTCGGCGGGGAAGAGGGGGTTTTCCAGCGACCAGTCGGGTCCGTCAGGCCAAGCGGTCTCGGTGTCACGCTGCTCGTAGATGCCGATGAGCCCCGCCATCTGCTCTTGGCGCACATAGCCCGACACATAGTCATCGCGCACCACGGGCAGCTCGTGTTCGAGGTAGGCAAACTCGGGCACCGCGTCGGTAACCAGGTAAGTGTGCAGGGCGTTGGCTATGGGCACCGACAGGCCCACCATTCCGGCCACTCGGTGGGCGTAGCAGCCCGCGGCGTTGACCACGTGCTCGGCCCGGACGGTTCCCTGCTCGGTGACCACCTCGAACGTCCCGTCGGCCCGTCGGCTGATGTCGATCACCCGATTGCGGCGGCTGATCTGCGCTCCTCGGCGGCGGGCCACCGCCACCATGGCGTTCACCGCCCCGGTGGGATCCACGTGCCCGTCGTCGGGCGTCCACACTGCGCCGATCACCGACTCGACGTCGTAGAACGGATGGCGCTTGGCCATGAAGTCGCGATCCACCCACTCCATGTGGTTGCCCACGTACTCGGCTACTCCCAACTGGCCCTTCAGCCAGTCCACCTCGATGGGCTCGTAGGCCACCCGGAAGCTCCCGCTGCGATGCCACGACGGGGCGGTGCCGCTCTCAGCCTCCAACGACCCATAGAGCTCGCAGCCGTATTTGCGGAGGTAGGCCAAGGTATAGCTGGAAACCGAGTGCGTTATCTGGCCGGCGGCGTGCCATGTGGAGCCTGAGGTCAGCTCGCCCTTCTCCACCAACAAGGTGTCGGTCCAGCCCTCGTGGGCCAAGTGGTACAGCAGGCTGGCGCCACAGATCCCACCGCCCACAATCACCACCTGGGCTGAGTCAGGCACCGCCATTGGGCAGAATTGTAGAGTCTCGATACTTCTAGTACTCCAAGAGAGGCCCCATGTTTCACGCCCATCCCGGCCTGAAAAATCCCGAGTACTACGTGCCTGGATTGGCGAGTGAGTATGTGGCCCAGCGCTACGGCATCGCCCCGGGCGACATCGCCAAGCTGGGCTCTGCAGAGAACCCCTACGGCGCCTCTCCCAAAGCAAAGACTGCCGTTGTAGACGCCCTCGACCGTCTCCACCTCTATCCGCCGTGGACCGCCGAGCCCCTGCGGGACAAGATCGCCGACACCTACGGTTATAGGCCCGACCAGGTGGTATGTGGCGCGGGGGAAACCGAGATCATCTCGCTGCTTATCCGGTCATTCTGCGAGCCCGGCGGCAAGATCTTGATGCCGGGTCCCTGCTTTCCCATCTACCACCTCTTTGCCGAGGCGGAGGGACGCATCCCGATCTTGGCCCACGAAGCCACCCACCAGCCCGCCATGGCGCTGGACCCCGAGGCCTACGCCGCCGCCATCGACCACGACACCCGAATCGTGTTCATCACCAATCCGCACAGCCCATCGGGCACTTGGCTGGACGAGGCCGACGTGCGCCGCCTCATCGAGGCCGCCCCCCAGGCACTGGTGGTGTTGGACGAGGCCTATGTCCACTACTCCGACACCCCCGGCTACATCCACTTGGCCAGGGAGTACGAGCACCTCATCGTGCTGCGCACTTTCTCGAAGGCCTACGGTCTGGCCGGGCTGCGGATCGGATTTGGCGTGGCCACCCGGCCGATCGTCGACGCCCTCTTGGCCGTCAAGCCCACCTGGAACATGGGCCAGCTCCAGATCGCCGCGGGCGTCGCCGCCCTCGACGACAACGAGCACGTGGCCCGCACCGTGTCCACCATCGTTGAGGCCCGCCACCACGTTCAAGGGCGATTCGGGGAGTTGGACCGGTTCCGTATGGTGCCCGGCAGCCGCTCCAACTTCTTCTTGGTGGAGATTCTCGACCCCGACACCGACTCCACCGAGGTGTTCAACGGCCTGCTCGAGCGGGGGGTGATCGTGAAAGACGGCGCGGTGTCTTGGCGTGGCCTCGACGACCGCTTCCTGCGCTGCGACGTGAACTTCACCGAGCGCATGGACCGCCTGGTTGACGCGCTGGCCGATATGGGCTGAGATAGCCGTGGTGACGAGGGTGGGTTCTCGACACAATGGCCTAAGTGGTCGCTACTACACCGACCCGGATGTGTTCGCCCATGAACTCGACCACATCTTCGCCCGCACCTGGCACCTCGTTGGCCACGTCTCGCAAGTGGCCTCGCCGGGGCAGGTGTTCACCGCTCCGGTGGGCGACGAGAGCGTGCTTGTGGTCAACCACGATGGGGCAGTACGAGGCTTCTACAACGTGTGCCAGCACCGCGGCCATAGGCTGGTAGCAAGCGACTTTGCCGAGCTGTCGGCCATCACCTGTCCCTATCACGCCTGGACCTACGACCTCGGCGGGCGGCTTGTCACCGCCCGGGGCGAAGACGTGGGCGAGCTGTGCGTGCCCCCGGTTCGCCTAGACACCATGGCCGGATTCCTGTTCGCCAATCTCGATCCCGATGCGTTTCCCCTCGAAGACACCGTTCCCGGTATCGAGTCCGAGCTATTGGCTATAGCCCCTGATGCCGGCCAGCGGGTGCTGTCGTCCCGGCGCACCCAGCAGATCAACGCCAACTGGAAGATAGCGGTGGAGAACTACAACGAGTGCTACCACTGCCCCAACGTCCACAAGAGCTTCACCACGAATACGGTCAATCCTGGGAGCTATCGCATCGCTCTACGAGGATTCACCATCCACCACACCGCCCAGGGCGCGCCCCCCAAGACCTCCGGCTCCACCGGCCATGGCAAGGTGGGCGAGTATGGCGCCTTCTATACCTGGCCGGTGTCCTCCATCCAGTGCTATCCCGGCCGGGAGCTCAACACGTTCCGCTGGGTTCCCTTAGCCGTCGACCAGACCCTGCTCATCCGAGAATGGTGGCTCGACCGGGCCGACCTCACCCCCGAGCAACGGGAGGTGATCGAATTGGACTGGACCACAACCGTGGTGGAGGACTTGAGCATTATGGAGTCGGTGCAGAAGGGGGCGGCCAGCCGGGGCTACCGGCCCGGCCCCTTGATCGTGAATCCCAGCGGGGTGGCCGATGTCCACTCCGAGAACACCGTCGCCCATCTCCAACGGCTGCTGCTGGACGCGCTAGATGGCCCCTGACAACCAATCGCCATCCCGCTGGTTGGCCGACTACCTAGCCGGACTGTCAGGCAAGGTCGAGGATCGACTTCTGCACCGGGCCGCCGATGCCCTGGTCGACACCGTGGGGTGCATCATTCAGGGAGCGGGCCAGCCTTGGTCGCAGGCGGCCATCGATCATGCGCTGGCCACCGGCGGTGATGGAACGGCCACTGTGATTGGCGCCGACCACGGCCCCAGTTCGCGCACCACTCCGGCCATGGCCGCCTTCGCCAACGGCTGTTCGGCCCATGGGTTCGAACTCGACGACGTGCATGAAGAGGCCATCAGCCATCCGGGCGCGGTGGTGGTGCCAGCCGCCTTGGCTCTGGCCGAAGACCGGGGGGCGACGAACCTCGATCTGCTCGAAGCCATCCTGATCGGCTACGAGGCCATGGGCCGAGCTGGTATCGCCGTCGGTCCGGTGGCCCACATGCTGGCCGGATTCCACCCGACCTCGATGTCGGGGGTGTTCGGCTCTGCTGCCGCCGCGGGACGACTGCTGGGATTCAACGGCCAAACCATGAACCATGCATTCGGCATCGCCGTCTCGCTGGCCTCGGGCACCATGGAGTTCGCCTCCTCCGGGGGGATGGCCAAGCGGATCCATGCCGGGCGAGCAGCCGAGGCCGGGCTCCTTGCCGCCTCCCTCGCCGCTCGGGGGGTAGAGGGTGCCGACGACGGGCTAGCCGGGCGCTATGGCTTCTGTCGGGTTTTCGGCGTCGAACCCGAGCTCGATCGGCTGACCGACGGGTTGGACAGCCGCTGGATGATCGACGAGATCACGGTCAAGCCCTATGCGGCGTGCAGCGACATCCACCCGCTGATTCAAGCCACCGCTGAACTTCAGGCCGAGCACGGCTTCGACCCAGCTCAGATCATCCGGATCGAAGCCGACTGTCCCACCAAGGCGGCCACTCAGAACAGCATGGATGGCACCACATCGGTCATGGCCGCGCAGTACTCCGCGCCCTTCAACATCGCGGCAGCCCTCCTGGCCGACCCCCGCGACCCGGCCACTTATCAGCCGGAGCAGATTGCACACCCCGCGCTGGCTGAGCTTCAGGCCAAGGTGGCTCCACTCCAGGCCGCACCGGAGTTCGACCGCACCTACGCCTGGAAGATGGGGGGCAGAGTGCGGGTGGTCACCGCCGGCGGAGAGGTGTTTGAGCGGACTGTTCACGGGCAGAAGGGCTCCATGCACGACCCTCTGAGCCGACCGGAGCTCGATGCCAAGTTCGAACGCCTGGTGGACGGCTTGGCTCCTGTAGGCACCGCCGACGCCATTCGACAAGCGCTGCTCGATCGCCGTCAGACCGCTGCCGGGCTGTTGAGCCGGAACGGCGGCGGGTCGACTCACACCGGGGGATCGCCGTTCGGGCAAGCTTCTTGACGCCTACCGTGTGCCACGATTGACGCCATGGTCGACATCGCCACAACCGACGAGGCCGAGATCCTTGGCACCGCCGTCACCGCCTCGGGCCTTGCCGCCGAAGCCCCGGTGAAGATCCCCGTCCAGCGCTACCTTTCCGCTGAATTCGCCGAACTGGAGTATGAGCGGATGTGGCCCAAGGTGTGGCACGTGGCCTGCACCGTCGATCACATCGCCAACCCCGGCGACTGGTTCGAACACCGCCTTGGCAAGTACTCGATCATCCTGGTTCGGGGCGAAGACGGCGTCCTCCGGGGCTTCCAGAACGTATGCCGCCACCGGGGCAACTCCATCTGCCAGGGCTCGGGCACCGGCATCACTGAGCTGCGCTGCCCTTACCACCGCTGGGCTTGGGACCTCACCGGCCGGCTCCGCGAGATCCCCTCCCGCCGGGGCTTCGGCCCTATCAGCAATGACGATCTCCCCCTGGTGCCGGTGCAGGTGGACACTTGGGCCCGTCTGGTGTTTGTGAACCTCGACCTCGATGCCGAGCCGCTGGCCGACTGGCTGGAGGGCATCCCCGACGACATCGCTTGGGCCAACCTCGACGAGTTCCGGGGCACCTACTCCACCGCCACCCCGGTGAACTGCAACTGGAAGGTGGTCAACGAGGGCTTCTCCGAGACCTACCACGTGCAGGGGCTGCACCGGGAGATGCTGGCCAGCATCAACGACGTCAACTCCCCCCAGCGCATCTGGGACCGCCACGGCGTGTCCTACCAGCCCTACGGCGTGCCCAGCCCCCGCTTGGGCCGCAACGTGGATGATCAGACGGTGTGGGAGTCGTTCGTGGTCACCCAGGGCGGCCGCATGGGGCCGGAGTACGGCGAGCCCGGCAGTCCTGTCCCTGACGTGCCCGACGGCCAGACCCTCCAAGACGTGATCGCCCAGAAGATCAGGGACCATCAGGCCACCGTGGGCGTCGACCTGTCGGGCTACGACACCGCCCAGATCACCCATCTCAGCCAGTACAACCTCTTTCCCAACACCACTGTGCTGATCAGCGCCGACATCTTCACCGTGCTGACGGCCCGGCCCGGCCCCACTCCCGACGAGGGCGAACTGGCCACCATCCACCTCAGCCGCATGCCGTCGGCCGACGCCCCCGCCTCCTCGCCGGTGCATGTCACCGTGCCCATGGACCAGGCCGATTTCGGGTTCGTGCTCAACCAGGACTTCAGCGTCATCCGCACCATGCAGAAGGGCCTCCACCAGCCCGGCTTCACCCACGTGTGGCTCTCGGGAGAGGAGTGCCGCATCATCAACATGCACCGCCAGCTTGAGCGCTACCTGGGCCTCGAGCCCGGCGGCTGGGTGCCCGCCGACCAGGCCCGGTGAGCCTGCCCGAACATCCCGAGGCCATCACCCCCGACTGGCTCACCGAGAACCTGGCCGAGCGCTATCCCGGCACGGTGGTCACCGCCGTGGAGGTGCTGGCCATACACGCCGGCACCAATGCCAACGCCCGGCTCGGCCTCACCTACCAGGGCGAGACCCACCTGCCCGCCACCATGTTCGCCAAGCTTCCGCCGCTCGACCCCGACCGCCGGGCCCAGATCAACCAAACCGGCATGGGTCGTCGGGAGGCGCTGTTCTATCAGCGCCTGGCCCACCTGGTGCCCATGCAAACGCTCACCCCTTACGTGGCTGCCTTCGACCCCGACACCGGTGCGTTCGTGCTGCTGCTGGAAGACCTGGACAACTCAGCCAAGTCCCTGCCCGACTACAGCACTGGGGTTCCGGTGGCCTACGCCGCCGAGGCCATGGACCACTTTGCCGAGCTCCACGCCCGCTACGAGGATCCCGAGCGCCGGGCCGCCGAGGCCGACTGGGTGCCGCTGGCCAACAAGGGCAGCGACTACGGCGCCCGCCTGCTGCGCTATGGGCTCGACAACCATCGCGACAAGCTCACCGATGCCTTCGCCGAGATCGCCGAGCTCTACATCGACCACACCGCCGAGCTCCACCAGGCGTGGGCCGCAGGCCCCATCGGCGGCCCCGCCACTGTGCTCCAGGGCGACGGCCACATCGGCAACCTGTTCGTGACCGAGGCCGGCGGGCCGGGATTTTTGGACTGGGGCCTCGTCAACGTGGGCGCCCCCCTGCGCGACGTGAGCTACTTCCTCAACATGTCCATGGCCCCCGAAGACCGCCTCGCCCACGACCAGGCACTGATCCAGCGCTACCTCGATGCCCGCATCGCCCATGGCGCCCAGCCCATCTCCTTTGACGACGCCTGGCTGGCCCACCGCATCCACGCCGCCTACACCGTCCCCGCCAGCTGCCAGGTAGTCACCTTCCCCGAAGACGCCTCCCCTGGCCGCCAGGCATTCGCCGCCGCCTTCCTCGCCCGCTGCGAAGCCGCCCTCGCCGACCTCAACCCCCGCCCCGCCCTCCGTGACGCCCTCGGCCTCTGAACGCCAGAGCCTCAGGAAGTTGATGAAACCCGCCAGCGGACCCCTTCGGGGAGGTTCGTAGTCCAGTCCCAGCATTCGACAGTTCCGCCGATCCTGATCCCACACGAGTGCGAGCTTCCCGCGGTGACGGCGACAAATACGCCGTCTGGAGCAACGGTTTGGCCCCAGCGATTGTCACCCCAGCAGGCAATGGTTCCGCCGATCCTGATTCCACACGAATGCCAGCTTCCCGCTGAGATGGCAGTGAATGGTCCTTGGGGCGCATCGGTCTGTCCGTGTCTGTTGCTGCCCCAACAAGCGACGGTTCCGCCGGTTCTTATTCCGCACGAGTGGGATGCGCCAGCGGCAACAGCATCGAATGCTCCCAAGGGTGCGTCCGCCCGCCCGAAGCCACTGTCGCCCCAGCAGGCGATGGTGCGGTCGGTTTTGATTCCGCACGAGAAGTCGTCGCCGGCCGTGATGGCGGCAAAGGGGCCGTCAGGGGAGGCGGCCTGGCCCGAACGGTTGTCGCCCCAGCAGGCGATGGTGCGGTCGATTCTGATTGCGCACGCATGCGAGTCTCCCGCGGCGACGGAGGTGAACAATCCCAAAGGTGCGCTTGTCTGACCGTGTTCGTTGTTGCCCCAGCAGGCGATAGTGCCGCTGTCCCTAATGCCGCACGAAAACCACGGTCCTGTGGAAATGGCGGTGAACACTCCTTGAGGTGCGTCGGCTTGGCCCCAGCGGTTGTCGCCCCAGCATTGGGCGGAGCCATCGGTCTTGATGCCGCAAGTGTGCTGGTGGGCAGTGGTGACATCAGTGAAGGCGCCGTCGGATGCACCAGTCCGGCCTGAATTATGGTCGCCCCAACACACGACGGCTCCCTCGGTGTTGATTCCGCACGAAAACTGGTTGCCGGCGGCGATAGCGGTGAATTGACTCGGTGGAACGTCCCGCTGACCGGCGTTGTTGGCCCCCCAGCATTCCACGATTCCCTCGGCTTTGAGGCCGCATGAGTGGTTGTTGCCACCCGCAACGGCAATGAAGTTGCCCGGAGGCGCGTCGGTTCGGTCGAATCTGTCATCCCCCAAGCACTGGTACACGCCGTCGACATGAGTGTGCCCATCGGGACAACCCACCGGAGTGCTGTCGCCCCAGCAACCGACGGTGCCGCCGGCTTTGATGCCACACGTATGATCGCTGCCGGCGTCTATGGCAATGAACGTGCCTTCGGGTGCTTCGGCCTGGCCCCTGCGGTTGTCCCCCCAGCATTGCGCGGAGCCATCGGCCTTGATGCCGCAGGTATGTCCCCCGCCGGAGGAAACTGCGATAAATGTTCCCGGGGGTATGTCGGATTGGCCCCGCTGACTGTTGCCCCAACAGGCGATGGCTCCGCCTGCTCTGACGCCACACGTATGCCAAGATCCAGCTGAGACGGCCTCAAACCTGCCGCCCGGTGCCTCCGCCTGGCCCCAGTTGCTGTTGCCCCAGCAGTGTGCGTTGCCGTTGGTTCTTATGCCGCACGAATGCCAGGTGCCGGCGGTGATGGCAGCAAACGTGCCTGTGGGGGTATCTGCCTGCCCGTAGTTGTTGAAGCCCCAGCAGGCAACAGTGCCGTCCACTCTGATGCCACACGAATGAGACGTGCCAGAAGCAATGTCGGTAAACGGTACTGCTAGTGCCTGGACGGCTTCGGGTTGAATGGGCTGACCGGCGCAGCCGCTGGGTACCAAGTGGGTATCGACGCCGAATCGGCAGCGGTAGACGTTGAGCAGTGATTCTTGGGCCGCAATGAGCTCGTCACGCACCACAATGTCCTGTCGAGTGGGGTTGCCTGCGAATCCCTCAGGTGATGACGGCTCAAGTAAAGGCAAGCCGTCGGCACATCCGCCAAGTACAGCGTGTGCATCGACGCCGAATCGGCAGCGGTAGACGTTGAGCAGTGATTCTTGGGCCGCAATGAGCTCGTCGCGTACCGCGATGTCCTGGTGCGCTGTCCCGCCCTCGGGCGTTCTCTGCGCGGAGATGTTGGCCCCTGCCAATATGGGCACCAGCAGGCAAATCGCCACAAACGCGGCGATTGCTCGGCGTCGACAAGTGAAATTCACGCAATGGGAATATAGGGGATTGCCCCAAGCTCCAGGCCGCGAATGTGCCCGCCCCTCCCTACGCGACACCCTCGGCCGTTAGCCCGATTGCGTAGCTCGGGTCTCTTCTGTACAGCCACCCACCTGACACCGATCTCCTAGCCTCCCGTACCATGGCGGTTATGGTTCTGGCCCAGACGCAGCCACACGTCGAGTTGCCATTTCTCATCAACGATGCCGACAACCACTTTGTGGAACCCCGCGATCTGTATGTGAACTACGTCGACCCCAAGTGGCGGCACAAGGCGGTCACCTTCGAGGCCGATGAGCAGGGCCGCTGGGTCGGGGTGTTCGGGGGGCGGCCGTCCCGTCTCAACCAGGCGGTGGCTCTGGTGGCTTCCGACGATGAGGCCGCCGCCGAGGTGGCCGCCCGCGCCGTGCCCACCGCCGGCGACGAGAACCAGATGAAAGCCGGCCAGTCCAACATCCACTCCCCGGGGATGACGCTTTCCCGGCTCAACCCCTACCGCAACCTCTCCATGGAGGAGCGGGTCGAGTTGATTGCCTACTTCCGCGACCAGGAGGAGTCGTGGGGCAACCGCGACCTGCGCTTGGCCCTCATGGACAGCCAGGGCATCGGCGCCGCCCTCATGTTTCCCAACCAGGTGCTATCGCTGGAGTACGAGTTCGCCGACGACGTCGACGGCATCTACGCCAACACCCGGGCCTACAACCGGTGGATCAACGAGGAGATCGGCTGGGGATACCTCGATCGCCTATTCCTTCCCGCCTACGTGTCGCTGGCCGACCCCGACGAGGCCGTCGCCGAGGTCGAGTTGGTGCTCAGTCAAGGGGCCACCGTCGTCCAGATCATCAGCGGCCACGCCCACGGCGGTCGCCTCGACCCGAGGGGAGGCCGCTCCATGGCCGACCCGGTCTACGACGGCTTCTGGGCCCGCATCAACGAGGCCGAGGCCCGGGTGGTGACCCACCTGGGAGCCACCGACTACCAGAAGAACGGGGCCGACTGGAGCGAGGACCCCGAAGACGGGCTGGGCGAGTTCGACGCCCTCCAATGGGTGCTCTACTGGGGCGACCGCCCCGCCATGGAGACGGTGGCCGCCATGGTGCTTCACAACCTGTTTGGCCGCTTCCCCAACGTGAGGGTGTGCCTGTCGGAGCAGGGCACGGTTTGGCTGCCCTACATCCTTCGCAAGATGGACCACGCCTTTCTAATGGGCCGGGGGGCCAAGTGGGGCCCGAAGCTCGACCGCCGCCCCAGCGACATCTTCCGCGACCACTTCATCGTGGCGCCCTTCCCCGAGGAGAACGTGGCCCGGGTGGTGGATGCGGTGGGCATCGAGCCCATCGTGTTTGGCTCCGACTTTCCCCACAGCGAGGGACTGCCTTTCCCCGCCCTCTACGCCACCACCCAGCTCAAAGACATGAGCGACGCCAACATCAAAACCATCATGTGCGACAACCTGGCCCGATTCCTCAACATCGAACCGGTGCTTGTTGCCGCAGGGAGCTAGGCCCTAGGCCACCTTCATCAGGCGGGACATGTTGCCGCCCATCACCTTGCGGACCTGATCATCGGGCAGCCCTTCGAGCTGGTCCACGAACGAGATCGGGTCGGCCATGCCCTCCACATGGGGATAGTCCGAGCCGAACACCACATTGTCCACGCCCACCACATCGATCAGCCCCACCGGGTCGTCCTCGTGGAAGGGGTGGATCCAGATATTGCGCCTGATGGCGTCCACGGGATGTTCCTCCCAGGCATGGGGGAACCGCTGGTAGCACGTCTCCAAGTGGGAGAGCAGCGGGCGTACCCATGAGCTGCCGTTCTCAATGATGGCCACCTTCAGCTTGGGGTGCCGGGTAAGCGCGCCGTGGGCCACCCAGGAGGTCACGGCATCTTCGATGGCCCGGTTGTGCATCACCGACATCTGGAATAGCGACTGGTTGAACGCCATCATCTCCCCGCTGGCACCCTCCCACTCGTTGGTGAACCGGGTGTAACCGCTGTCGGAGGCGTGCATGGTTACCAGCACGTCGAGTTCCACCACCCGCTCCCAGAGCGGATCGAACTCCGGCAGTGCGAACGATCGCGGTCCTCGGAGGCCGGGAGGCGGGGCGGGACGAATGAGAACCGCCCGGGCCCCCCGCTCCACGCACCACTCCAGCTCCTCGATGGCCTTGTCCACAATGGGCAGGGTCACGATGGGCACCGGGAAAATTCGGCCCTCGTAGTTGAACGTCCAGTGCTCCAGCATCCACTGGTTGAGGGCGTGGATGACGATGTGGCACTCGTCGGGGGCGTCCCGGAACCGCTCCTCCACCAGCGACGCCAATGTGGGATACATCATGGCGTAGTTCAGGCCTAGCTCGTCCATCAGCTCCAGACGGGGCTGGGGATCAAAGAATGCGGGGAGTGCGTCGATGGGTCTCATGATCTCTCGACGCGACTTGCCGTCGGGATTGCCGTGCTTGAAGTACTCCTCTTGGGCGCCGGGCGAACCCACCCGCTGAAACGTGGGGTTGGGGATGTACTCGCTGATCTTGCCCCTCACCATGATCTTGGTGCGGCCGTTGTGGTCGATGTAGTCGATGAGCCCTCGGTGGCTATCAGGCAGGTGTTTGGTGAGCGCCTCGGTGGTCTCATACATGTGGTTATCGGCGTCGAAAACCGGAAAATCGAGCTGGCGAGAAGGCATACCGGTAATCATATTGCTGGTATACGCTTATGGCGATGGCGGGACCGCTCACGCCTGACTTTTACCGTTACGAGTGGCATCCGCTTAGCGGCGTTCGTCTCGACGGCGAGTTCGTGGTGGCCGCGTGGGCCGATGGCACCGAGTTGCGCTGCTACCGGTGGTGGTTGGCCGAGCAGCGCGAATTCGAGCCCTCCTCTAGAGAAGGCCTGCTCGATCCCGGTGAATTGGGCGACCACTGGCAGATAGCCGAGGCCTGGGCGGAGGCCGACGGGGCGCTGGCGGTGCGGTGGGCCCACGACAACGTGGTCTCTCGCTATCACCCCGGCTGGCTCCGTCACATCGCCGACGGTCAGTTCCGGCCCCAGAGTTTCCTTCCCGATCCCATCCCCTGGGACTCCACTGTGTTGTCCGAGCCGGTCACCTACCACGGGCCGACGGTGCTATCCGACCCCGAGACCTTCCGTCTCTGGCTCAACGATCTGGCCGCCTACGGCCTAACCCGGTTGAGGTCGCTTTCGCTCGATCCCAACCAGTTGGAGTCCGTGGCCCGGCGGGTCGGGGTGCTGCGCGACTCCCATTTCGGCCCGGTGTGGGACATCGAGGCCGTCCCCGACCCCACCTCCACCGCCTACATGAGCATCGGCCTCGCCCCCCACACTGATTTGCCCTCGTTGGAGACGCCGCCGGGCTTTCAGTTCTTCCACTGCATCGAGAACTCCTGCGTTGGCGGAGCCAGCCAGATGAGCGACGGCTTGGCCATTGCCCGCCACATCGAAGAGCACGACCCTGAGGCCTATGAGACCCTCACCACGCTGCCGTGGGTGTTCCATGGGCGGGGCGCCGAGGTCGATTGGCGCTGGTCGGGGCCGCTGATCGATCTGGGCGTGGCCGGTACACCCCTCACTCTGCGCACGTTCTACCCGGTGCGGACCTACCCCGACATGGCCCCCGAAGACGTTCCCCGGGCCTACCGGGCGGCCCACAAGCTGGCCCGGCTATCTCGCGATCCCCGATTTCTAATCACCTACAAGCTGGAGCCCGGTGATGTGGCGGTGTTCGACAACCGGCGGGTGCAGCATGCCCGGGAGCCGTTCGAAACCGCCACCGGTCGCCGCCTTTTCCGGGGCTGCTACGTCAACAGCGACGACATCTATTGCAAGCTCCGGGTTCTAAACCGCCGAGCGCAAGAAAGCGAGCTGGCCCCCGCATGACCGGAGTCTTCATCACCTGTGCCATCACCGGCAGCGGCGACACCACGTCCAAGTCCGACCTGGTGCCCATCACCCCCCAGCAGATCGCCGAGGCCGCCATCGACGCCGCGGTAGCCGGCGCGGCCATTGTCCACATCCACGTCCGCAATCCCGAGACCGGCGAGCCGGCCCGCGACGTGGAGCTGTATGCCGAGGTGGTGGAGCGGATCCGGTCGTCCAGCACCGACGTGGTGCTCAACCTCACCTCCGGCATGGGCGGCGATCTCACCCTCGGCTCGGCCGAGGAGCCCCTGCCCCCCGCCGATGAGGGCACCGACATGGCCGGGGCCACCGAGCGGCTGGCCCACGTGAGGGAGCTGATGCCCGAGATCACCACCCTCGACTGCGGCACCATGAACTTCGGCGAAGGCGACTACATCATGGTCAACAGCCCGTCGGTGCTCTACGAGATGGCCCGCCAAGTGCAGAAGCTGGGTGTGCGCCCGGAGATAGAGATCTTCGACACCGGCCACCTCTGGTTGGCCAAGCACCTGGTGGACGAGGGGCTCATCGACGATCCCGTCATGGTGCAGCTGTGCATGGGCATCCCGTGGGGCGCCCCCGACGATCTCAACACGTTCATGGCCATGGTCAACAACCTGCCCGACGACTGGATCTTCTCGGCGTTCTCATTGGGCCGCGGCCAGCTTCCCTATGTCGGCCTGGCCGCCATCGCCGGGGGCAACGTGCGGGTCGGCCTGGAAGACAACATCTACCTCAGCCGAGGCCAGCTCGCCACCAACGCCGATCTGGTAGCCCGAGCAGTAACCATCCTCGAAGCCATGAACTACCAAGTCCTCGGCCCCGAGGCGGTCCGCGACAAGCTGTACCTCACAAAGCACTAACCCCCCTTATTTCCAACAAGAGTGGGGGGCTCCCGCTATAGGCGTGGTGGGGGGTGGCGCCGGAGGCGGACCTGGCCGCTCCGACGGCCAGGCCGCCGTCAGGCGACAGGACCCGCCACCACGCCACATGATCGTTGTGGCCTAAATTGAACCCGTGACTGCACAAATCTCCATCCGCGGCGGCACCGTCATAGACGGCACCGGCCAACCAGGCCGCCGCGCCGACATAGGCATCACCAACGGCCGCATCACCGAAGTCGACGAAACCGTCAAAGCCCCCACCGAAATCGACGCCACCGGCCGCCTCGTCTGCCCCGGCTTCATCGACTGCCACACCCACTACGACCCCCAAGTGCTCTGGGACCCCTGGCTGTCGTCGTCGTGCTGGCACGGGGTCACCTCGGTGGTGGCCGGCAGCTGCGGCTACAGCATCGCCCCCACCAAGGCCGCCGACCGAGCCTCGCTCATCCGCACCCTCGACAAGGTTGAGGACATGCGGGTGGCCACCTTGGAAGCCGGCGTCAACTGGGACTTCGAGACCTACGGCGAATATCTCGATGTGATCCAGCAACGAGGTCTGGCCGTGAACTTCGGCGGCTACGTGGGCCACACTGCGGTGCGGCTCTACGTCATGGGCCAAGACGCCTATGAGCGGGAGGCCACCCCCGAGGAAATCAACCAGATGAAGGCGGCGGTGGCCGAGGCCATCCAGGGCGGCGCCCTGGGGTTCTCCACCGATCGGGCCGGATTCCATTTGGGTGACGGCGGCCGACCGGTGCCATCCATCGCCGCTTCCCAGGAGGAGACCGAGGCCCTCATCGGGGTTACCGCCGAGATCGGCCGGGGCGTGGTGCATGTGGCGCCGGGGGAGAACTACCGCTGGGTGTACGACTTCCAGCCCAAGCTGGGCCGTCGGCTCAACTGGTCGTCCATCCTCACCTATCCGGCGGCGGCCTCCTCTCGGGCCGACTACCGCACCAAGCTGGCCGACCACCTAGCCGGCCGGGCCGCCGGAGCCGATGTGTGGGTACAGGTCACCTGTCGTCCCATCACCCAGCACGTAACCATGATCGAACCCACCTCCTTCTACACCATGGGATCGTTCAAAGAACTGGTAGCCCTGGCCCACGAAGACCGCCCCACCCTGTACGCCGATCCCGACTGGCGGGCCCGGGTGCAAGCCGACCTCGATGCCAACGGCCTGCTGGCCTCCCGCTGGGACACCCTGGCCATCGTGGAGTCGCCCAACCAGCCCGAGCTGGTAGGTAACACCGTCGGGGGAGTGGCCGCCGAGCGGGGCTGCACCCCGTGGGATGCCATGTGCGACGTCGCGCTGGCCGATGGGTTGCTCACTCGCTTCGAGATCACCTTTGCCAACGACGAGGTCGACGGCGTGACCTCCCTGATGCAGGCCGAGGGGGCGGTCATGGGTTTGTCTGACGCCGGTGCCCACGTCGGCCAGATCTGCGATGCGGTAATGCCCACCGACTTTCTGTCTCGCTGGGTGCGCGACCGTGAGGTGATGGCCCCCGAAGCTGGCATCCACAAGCTCACCGGCGAACTGGCTGAAATGCTCGGTCTGGCCCCCGACCGGGGCTACCTGCGTCCCGGCGCGGTGGCCGATGTCACCGTGGTCGATTGGGACAGCCTCGACGTCGGCCCCATCCGCCGGGTCCACGACATGCCCGCCAACGGCGAGCGCCTCATAGCCGACGCCCCCTCCGGCGTCGACCACATCCTCGTGGCCGGCACCCCGACCCGCCTCGACGGCAAGTCGCTGCTCGAGCAGCTAGAGACCCTCCCCGCCACCACCCTGCGCTCCGCCTGAGGGGATTAGCCCCAGGAAGGCTCAGCCAGGCGGCACTACCGGCTCGATGCCGAGATCGGTGTAGGTAACAGCGGGGAAGTACGGCAAGCCCAGTGCCTCGAAGCGGCGACGGGCGGTGTCTCCCCGGTCGATCACTGTGGCCACGGCCACCACTTCGGCCCCGGTGTCGCGTATCACCTCATAGGCCTTCTCCGTGGAGCCCCCGGTCGTGGTTGCGTCCTCGAGGAGCAGCACCCGGTGGCCCGGACCGAGGGGGGTGCCTTCGATCTGCTGTCTCGTTCCCCGCTTCTTCGGCTCCTTTCGAACCGAAAACCACTGGCCGTTGGTCTCGGCGGCGATGCCCACCGCTAGCGAGTCGGCTCCCATGGTCATCCCACCGGCCGCATCGAACTCGATGCCGGCCTCTTGTACCTGCTGAACAATCGCCCGGCAGGCCACCCGAAGGTCGGCCCATCGACAGAGGGCCACCTTGACGTCGACGAAATCGCTGGACATGGCCCCGCTGGCCAGCTCTATCGGCTGGTCCAGTTTCCGTAGTCCCTGCCGTTTGATGATGTCTATGAGCGCCTCGTCAGCCACGTCCCCACACTAATGGCCAACGATGACAATGCCCGCCAATCCAAAATAAACCGAAATAGATGCAAATAAATTAGATTTCCACAAGCGGTCCCCAGCACAGACCCGCTACGGTCAACTCAAACTTCCCCTCTATTGCTGATGAATGAGGGGAGGAGCCCGTGTCTGCTCCGCCTGTTACCTGCGCCTGGGCTCCGTGGTGGTCCCCAGAGCAACTCCGCGACTTCCTCAACCACGTGGAGAGCGTCGTGCACGCCCGATTTGGCGAACACGCCGTCGACGAGGCTGAGGGCACTGTGACCGTCGAAGACATGGACTGCGTGCTGGGCCTGTCCAATCTGGCTCAAACCTGTCGGGCAGCCGATCCCGAGGATTGGCGGCTCATCATCTACAGCCACGTTGCCCGCCTCGACGATTTCGCGCCCGACCTGCTGGCCGAGCGCCTGGGCGACTACGAGCAACTTCAGCCTGATCTGCGGGTCAGAGTGGTCGGCGCCCACCATCTGAGCCAGATCGACGCAGTGAGCGATCCCCTGCCGCTGGGCCTGTCTGCCTGCCTGTCGGTGGATTTGGACGGCGCCGCCTGCCCGGTAGACCGCAGCTACTTCAGCGAATGGGGCGTGAAGCAGGGCGAGGTGATGGCGGCGGCGCTGGCCAACACTCTGATGGACGAGCCGCTTTCCCCCTTGGAGGGGGACGATTTGCCCGAACAATTCCGGATTCTCACCGGCGACTCTCTTTTCGTCACCGGCCACCTGCTCGACTTTGCCCGCACCGTGCCCGACGTCGGCGAGATGGGCGCGGTGGTGACTGTGCCCGCGGCCCACACCGTCATGGTCTGTCCCGTGGAGCTCGATGAGCAGTTCGTGGACGACTCCGCCACCATGCTGGCCGCCAGCTACATCCGATATCTGGGCGGCCCCAACTCGGTCAGCCCCAACGCCCTGTGGTGGCGCCCCGGTTACCCGTTGGAAGGCTTCGCCCGCCTAGACAATCAAGCCTTCGAACTGGTAGCCCCCGAACCCCTCCGCTCCCAACTGTGGGAAGGTCTCCGTCGGTAGCACTTGTGGCAAAAGCAAGCTGCTCTGCCAATATGTCTCTGTCAGCAAGCGCGGGGGAGCAACGCATGACCATCACAGACGCCAGGGAACTATCGCTCGACGAGATCGACATTCACTCCACCGATCTGTACCAGAACCGCGGCTATCCGTGGGCGGCATGGGATCTACTGAGGTCCGAAGCCCCGGTGCACTGGTACGAGCGTCCCGACATCGAGCCGTTCTGGGCCATCACCCGCCACGAAGACATCCACTGGGTGTCCTCCAACGACAAGCTGTTCATCAACGGTGGCCCCCGCCTTCGCCTGGCTTCCATCGAAGACGACAAGGGCATGTGGGAGCGCCGGGAACGGCGGCTCACCGAACTGGGCTGGGACCTGGACGAACCCATGGACATGGTGTTCTTGGACCGGCCCCGTCACACTCGGTTTCGCCTGCTCACCGCCCGGCGATTCACCCCCCGTGCCATGCGGGAGCACGAGGATCACCTCGCCCAGTACGCCGCCCGGTTCACCGGGGAGTTCGTGGAGATATTGGAGCGCGACGGCGAGGCCGACCTGGTGCTGGACTACGCGGTCAAGCTGCCCCTGGCCACCATCTGCGATCTCATGGGACTAGACATCGAGGACTGGTCGAAGGTCCACAAGTTCACCGAGATGGGGTTCAACGACGAGGAGCACATGCGCTGGGCCGAGCCGGGTGAGACCTACGACGACATGAGATTCCGGATGGGCAAGGACTTCAGCGCCTATATCGGCACGATCATTGACGACTGCCAGGCCGAGCCCCGTGACGACCTCACCGGAGCGGTGATCCAGGGCGAGGTCGACGGCTGCCCGCTCAACACCCAGCAACTAACCGGCTACATCACCCTGCTGCTGGGCGCCGGCAACGAAACCACCCGCAACGCCACCACCTCCGGTGTGACCGCCCTGCTCCAGAACCGCGACCAGATCGACCGCCTCCTGGCCGATGAGTCGATGATCGAGCCCGCGGTGGAGGAGATCCTGCGGTGGACTTCTCCGGTCATCCAGTTCGCCCGCACCGCCACCGCCGACGTGGAGCGCCACGGTCAAATGATCAGGGAGGGCGACACCGTGGGCGTGTTCTACCCGTCGGCCAACCGGGACGCCGCGGTGTTCGACGATCCTTACCGCTTCGACGTGGGCCGCAACCCCAACCACCACATGGCCTTCGGCCACGGCGTCCACTTCTGTCTGGGTGCCAACCTGGCCCGCTGGGAGCTGCGGGCCATGCTCAAGGCCATCCTGCCCCTTTTGCCCCGCCTAGAGCTGGTCGACGAGCCCGAGCGCCACGGCCATCTGCACCTGGGGGCCGTCAAGCACCAGCGGGTCCGTTTGGTGGCCTAAGGAGTTGGCAAACTCCATTCCATAAGACAGATTCAGCCGAGCTGGAACAGGGCGCGGTAGACCTCTTCGGTTTCGGCGATTGACAGGCCTTTGGCGAGGTAGTGGCCATTGATGTGCAGCTCCCAGTGCAGGTGAATGCCCTGGGCGTACACCCCGGCAGCGGCCTGCAAGGTGCCGGTGCTGCCCATGACCCCAAGCGGTTGGCCTGCGGCAATCTCCCCTCCGATTTTGATATCGGGGTCGAGGGCGTCGAGGTGGACATAAAGCGACGCCACGTGGCCCACTCCGTCGATCATGCCGTGGTCGATCACCACGTAGTTGCCGTACAACATGATGAGGACGTAGGGGGGCGTGGCGCCCAAGTCGAAGGTGGTCGCCAGAACCGCGTCGAAGTCCCGCGACGGGGGTGTGGTGTAATCGCCCACCGCCACCACCACTCGCCCGTCAAGCGCCGCCTTCACCGTGCGGTCGAAACAGGCGAAGTCCACTCCCTGGTGAATTCCCGCACGGTACGAGTCGCGCGAGGCGTTCGGCATCAGATCAGGTGATTCCAACGGAACCGTACAGCCGCTAGGCGATACAAAACTGGTCGCCAATCGGGAAGCAACCTCCAAAGACTGCCTATACGACAACGGAGCATTGGGCTGCGGCGATTGCGTGTCTGCGGGATCCCCACCGCCAAACGGCACAGGTACGGCTCGGCTCGGGCAGCCGTCGGGCAAAACCTCCACATCGACGCCGAACAGGCAGCGGTACGCGTTGAGCAGAGCCTCTTGGATCGTGACCAGACGGTCGCGCACCGCCACGTCGCTAGAGGTGGGTTCGCCCACCACATCTGGCAATGGCATCGGCTCGCCCGCGGGTTTCCCGTCAGCGCAACCCCCCGGCACCACCTCGGTGTCTACATCGAACAAACACCGATACGCGTTGAGCAACGATTCCTGCGCCGCGATCAGCTCATCTCGAACCGCAATGTCTTCCAGAGCCGGCTGAGACTGCTGCGCACCAGCCTGCGCAGGCCCCAGCACCCACACCGCCACGCACACCCCAACCGCAATCACCCCGCGGCTACGACGCCAAAATCGGCTGGCACTTCCACTGCGAAGGGCGGAAACGCTGAGAATCACGGGCCAGGACCCTATCCCACCAGCCCGCACCCCCCACATACATGAGGCGGTTCACGTCCTCACCGGCCGGACCGCCGGTTTCTTCGGATTGACTGACCGGGGGGTGGTCGCCCCGGACAAGCCCACCGGTGCTCTTCTCGGCACGCTGATTGGCCCCAGGGGTGCGTAAGACCCCGCTCTGCACCCTACGATTCCGCTGACCCCACAAGAGAGCGAGGCAACACCGATGGGACGACTAGATGGCAGAGTGGCGTGGGTCACCGGGGCGGCTTCGGGCATCGGCCTGGCCTCCGCAGAGCGGTTCGCCGAAGAGGGGGCCGTGGTGATCGGCTCCGACATCGCTGAGAGCGATGGCTGGAAGGCGGTGGAAGAAGCGGCCCCCGCGTCCAGCTTCCATCTCGTAGACGTGCGCGACGCCGACGCCCAAGAGGAGCTGGTCGGCCAGATCATCCAAGACCACGGTCGCCTCGACGTGTTGGTCACCGCGGCCGGGGTCGCCGGCGGCGGCCAGGTTCACACCCTCGATGTCGAGGAGTGGGACCGGGTGCAGGACATCAACCTCAAGGGCACCATGCTGTCGTGCCGGGCTGCCCTCAAGCCGATGGTGGAGGCCCGCTCGGGGAGCATAATCACCATCGCCAGCGTGGAAGGTCTCGAGGGATGCGAGGGGGGCAGCACCTACAACGCCTCCAAGGGCGGGGTGATCCTGCTCACCAAGAACATCGCCAACGACTACGGCCCGGCCAACATCAGGGCCAACGCCATCTGCCCCGGATTCATCGACACCCCCATGTTCCAGTCGGTCATCCCCCATCTCGGGCCCATCGCCGACAGCATTCGCGACCAGCACAAGCTCAAGCGCTGGGGTCTCCCCTCAGAGATCGCCGGAGCGGCCTTCTTCTTGGCCTCCGACGACTCCTCGTTCGTCACCGGTGTCGCCCTCCCCGTCGACGGCGGCTACACCGCCGGCCACGCCCACGGCCTAACCAGCATCTAGTCCAACAACGGCGGCCGCTCAAACAGGGCGGAACTTGATGAGGGTGATCTCTTCGGTGGCGTCCTCGAACACCGCTTCCACTTCCAGGCCGCAGGCGATGTTGTCGTTGTCGATCCCGACGAGGTTGGAGTACACCATCGGCCCCTCCTCCAACTCCACCAGCACCACGTTGTAAGGGAGTTCCGGCTCGAACGACGGGATGTAGGGCTGCCGCATGATGGTGAAGCCCCACACCGTGCCCCGGCCCGATGCCTCGGTCCACCCCCGGTCGAACGCCAGGCACGCCGGGCAGGAGGCATAGGGCGGGAACCACACGTGCCCGCAGGCCCGGCATTTGGGCAGCACGAAGCGGTGCTCTCGCGCTGCGGCCCAGAACTCCCGATCCTCGTGAGTCACCGTCGGCAACGGCTTGGTGTAGGTGCCCCCGTCGCTCACAGCAGCCCGTCCCGGCATAAGAGCGACGCCCCCGGCAAAGCCGACAAGCACCAGTACAGCGACCAGTCGCAGTCGGGAACCTGACGCTCCCCGGCCTCGCCCCGCAGCTGGCGCACCGCCTCGGCGTGCTGGTTCCACCCCTGGAGGTACGACTCGCTCAGCATCCCCCCGCTGGTATTCACCGGAAGTTCTCCGCCCAGGGCGATGCGGCCGTTCTGCACCCACTCCAGTCCGTGGCCCTTGGGAGCGAAGCCGAACCCCTCCAGTCCCCACAGCACCGACACGCTGAAGTTGTCGTACACCTGGAGGCAATCGATGTCGTCGGTGGTCACTCCTAGCGGGTCGAAGAGGTCGGCCTTCATCGACCGGCAGGCCTCGTCCCAAAACCCCAAGTCCACGTACCACTCCCGGAAGTTGGCCCGGCCCGCGGTGCCGGCGATCAGCACCGGGGGATGGGCCAGATCCCGGGCCCGCTCGGCGGTGGTCACCACATAGGCCACCGCTCCGTCGTTGATCAGGCAGTAGTCGAACAGTCGCAGCGGCTGGGCGATGTAGCGGGCAGCCAGGTAGTCGTCGACGGTCATTTCTTGCTGCATGATCGCCCCCGGAGTCATCTGGGCGTGGGAGCGGATGGCCACTGGGATGGCACCGAGTTGCTCCTCGGTGCCCCCATACTCCGCCTGGTAGCGGGTGAAGGCCAGCGAGTACTGCGCCCCCGGCGAGGCCATGCCGTAGATGGTGTCGTACAGCAGCCCTTGGCCCTGGGCCCCGAATTTGACGCCCTGGGAGCGGAACACCACCGAGTTGAACAGCACCACGTAGTCGGCCAATCCGTGGTGAACGGCGGTGGCAGCGTGCATCAGGGCCATGGCGCACATGCGCCCGGCCCCCGGGTAGTCCACCACGAAGCGAACGTCGGTGAGCCCGGTGCGGTAGGCCACCGGCTCGTAGTGGGGTAGCCCTCCGGTGATGAGCCCATCGATCTGCGATTTCTCCAGCCCGGCATCGGCAATTGCCGCGGCGATGGCCTCGGTGGCCAGTGCCTCGCCGGTGCGCTCAGGATCGGTCGAGCGATACAACCGGGCAAAGTCGGTGCTGCCGATGCCGACGATGGCCGTCTTCCCGGCAAACTCCCGATCGCTCATCGCCCAGCGACACTAGTGACGTTTCCCTGGTCCAGCCCCTATCGTCGGAGCCCGAGCAAGGACGGTCCCGATGAAGATCAATCCCGACAACTCGTGGCGGCTGGTGGCCGAGCGGCTGGAAACCGAAACCGATCCTCGGCGGCGCCACGTCTTGGGGCTCGTGTTGGACCACATAAAGCGCGAGCTCCGCCTCGACATTGAGGGAGTTATCGACACCCTCAGCGACAAGCCTCAATACAAGATCTGGCCCCACGCCGACGATCCTGTTGCCAGCCCCGGCGGCTCCAAAGACGCCATACGCGACCTGTATGACCGTGCCCTGGTGCAAACCGGCGCCCACCGATGGGAACTGGAACTCGACCGGGTCATAGTCGACGACGACGCCGTGTTCACCGAGGGGGTCATGCGCATGGCCTATCCCGGCTGCACCCTCGAGGCCATGGGCATCACCGTGCCCGACACCGAGTCCTACTACCTGTCCCAAGTCCGCATGGGCATCGTGTGGCCCATCGACCCTGACGACCCCGAGGCCCGACTGTCGGGTGAAGAGGTGTACGCCGAGGGCGATCGATTCGAAGGCATCGCCGACCGGCCCATCAGCCTCGACGAGATCGCCCCCTTGGAGTAGGTCGAGGGTTGACCGTTAGCCTCTACGTCGAAGCCAAAGTGAAAGGCGAAGCCGATGAAGATGAATCCGAATAAGACGTGGCGCTTGGTGGAAGAGCGGCTGGAGGCCGAGACAGATCCCCGGAGGCGCCATGTACTGGGGTTGGTGCTGGACCATATGAAGTGCGAGGCCCAGGCCGACATCGAGGGAGTGGTGGCCACCCTCAGTGAGAAGCCCCAGTACATCATCTGGTCGAACCCCGACGATCCCATCGCCAGCCCCGGCGGTGACCGCGACGCCATCCGGGGCTTCTACGACCGCAGCATCGTGCAGACCGGTGCCCACCGGCTGGAGTTCGACTGCGATCGGGTCATCGTCGACGACGACGCCGTGTTCACCGAGGGGATGATGAGCATGGCCTACCCCGGACGCACCCTCCAGGCCATGGGCATCGACGTTCCTGACGTGGATTCCTACTACCTCGCCCAGTCCCGCATGGGCATCGTGTGGCCGGTCGACCTCGACGACCCCGAGGCCCGTTTGCGGGGCGAAGAGGTCTACTCGGCCAACGATGCCTTCGAAGGCGTCGCCGACCGCCCCATCTCTCTCGAAGAAATCGTCCCCCTCGAACTCGCCAGCGTCTGACCGCTACGAGGCCGACCAGGTTTCGCTGCGGAGGTAGGTATAGACGCCTTCGAAGTCGGAGCGGGCTTTGTCGGGCAATTCGACGACGTCGCCGAGACGGCTGGCACCCCACACGATGCGGGCGGTGTGCTCGGCCACCAGGGCGGCGTGCAGGGCGTGGTCGGGCGACTCGCCGACGCACATCATTCCGTGGTTGGCCATCAGCACCGCTGAGCGGTCGGCCAGGTGGCGCACCACTTCTTCGCCCAGCTCTTCGGAACCGGTGGTCCGATAATCGCTCACCGGCACGTCCCCGCCCAGATACACGATGACCTCCTCGATCACCGCGGGGATGCTCCTATGGGCCACCGCGAACATCGAGGCGTGAATCGGGTGACAGTGCACCACCCCGCCCACCTCGGGGAAAGCCCGATAACAGGCCAGGTGCATGGCCTTCTCGGTGGACGGCCGAGACGTGCCCTCCAGCAAGTTCCCGTCCAGGTCCACCGCCGCCAGGTTGTCCACGCTCACTTGGTCGTAGGGCAGCGACGACGGCGTCAGCCAGATCATCCCGTCATCGCCCCGTCCCGACACGTTTCCCGCGGTGCCCACCACCAGTCCCGCGGCGTCCATCGCCTGAGCGGCCGCTACCACTTGAGCTCGAATGTCGGCGTGGTCGGTCATCGCCATACCTCCGGGTTGGCCAGGCGGTGGGGACGCTCGCCGGCCAACAGCCGGCAGATGTCCTCAACCACCATGTCGGTCTGATTCACCTCGGTGTCATAGGTGGCGCCGCCTATGTGCGGCGTCAGCACCACGTTGTCGAGTGTGGTCAGCGGGTGATCTGCCGGCAGGATCTCGCCCTGCACGTGGTCGAGGCCCGCGCCCCCCAGATGCCCCGACGACAAGGCCTCCACCAGGGCTTCAGTGTCGTGCAGCGCGGCTCGGGCGGTGTTCAAGTAGATGGACCCCCGCCGCATGGCCGCAAACTGATCGGCACCGATCATTCCCTCCGTATCGGGCAGCACCGGGGCGTGCATCGACACCACATCGGCGTTGGCCAGCAGCTCGTCCAATTCGCAGTCGGCGTCAGGCTGATAGGGGTCGTGGGCGATCACCTTCATCCCCAGGCCCTCGAACCGCCATTTGGCTGCTCGCCCCACTGCCCCCAGCCCCACCAGACCCACGGTGCGCCCGGCCATCTGCCAGGCCCGATAGCGCTGATAAGGAATGGTTTCTGTGAACACCGTGCCCGCCCGCATGTCCCGGTCGCCCATGATCACGTGGCGGTTGACGGCAAACATCAGCGCCACCGCCATCTCGGCCACCCCGTCGGCGTTGCGCCCCGGTGCGTGCAGCACTGGGATGCCTGCCGCGGTGGCCCCGGCCACATCCACGTTGGTGGGGTCGCCCCGGGTGGAGGCCACCGCCCGCAGCGGCTGCTCGAACACCGGTCCCTTGCACTCGTCGGCTTCGCACACCAGCAGGTCGGCCGACATCTCCGCTAGGCGGGCGGCCAGATCATCGGCCCCCAAGAGCCGGATCGGCTGGTGCTCGATCCACGGATCGAGTTCCACGTCGGCCACATCCCGCAGCCGGTCCAAGCCCGGCCCCCGCAGCGGGGCGGTCACCAGCGCCCTCGGTTTGCTCACGCCACAAGCGTAGGGTTGATGGCTGTGGATGAGGCAGTCCAGGTGACGGTGGGCATCGACATCGGCACCACCTCGGTCAAGGCGGTGGCCGTCGACGACGACGGCGACATCCGGGCCCGCGCCCGAATACCCCACGCCGTCAACGCCCCCACACCGGCGGTGCTCGAACACGATGCCGCCGTGGTTTGGGGCACCAGCGTCGTCGAGGCCTGCGACATCGTTTCCGCCGGGCACCGAGTGGCGGGCATCGGCTTGGCCGCCATGGTCCCGTCGCTGGCCGCGGTCGACGCCGAAGGGACGCCGGTCTCGCCGGGCATCTTGTACGGCGACCACCGGGGCCACCATCCCGACGGCGAGTTTGTCGGGTTTCTCCGCTCGCTGGAACAGGCCGTGCCCCACGCCCACGCCTATTGGCCCGCCCAGGCGGTGGCCAGCCAGGCGCTGTGCGCCGCCGCCGCCATCGACGCCATCACCGCCATGACCTGCCTGCCGGTATTCGGCACCGATGGCTGGGACCCCCAGTGGTGCGACCCCGCCCGCCTCCCCGAGCTGGCCATGGGCTCGGCCCCCGTCGGCTTTCGGGGCGATGCGCCAGTGGCAGCGGGCACGGTGGACGCACTGGCCGAGCAGCTGGTGGCCGGGGCCGACTCGCCCGGCGATGTGCTGGTGATCTGCGGCACCACCCTCATTACCTGGGCGGTGGTCGAGGGGTGGCCCGAGGCCGAGGGACTGTGGACCATTCCCCATCTCCAGCCCGGCCTGGCCGCCATTGGCGGGCCGAGCAATGCCGGCGGGCTGTTCCTAGAGCGGGTGCGGGCTCTCACCGGCGATCCGGCTGCCGATCCGTCCCATCCCGACCGCGTGCCGCTTTGGGTGCCCTACATCCGGGGCGAGCGCACCCCCCGCCACGATCCCGACCTGCGGGCCGCTCTGGTGGGCCTCGATGTGGGCCATGGTCCTTCCGACGTCCTGGCCGCCGCTTACGAGGCCGCCGGGTTCGTGGTCCGCCACCATCTCGACGTGGCCAGCGCCAGCCCCGAGCGCATCGTGGCCGTGGGCGGGGGTACCCATGTGGAGCGCTGGATGCAGGCCTTGGCCGACGCCACCAACCTGCCAGTGGACGTCACCGCCGTGCCTGAGGGGGCGGCCAGGGGAGCGGCCTGGATGGCCCGCATCAGCGCCGGTCTGGAGTCCAACGACCTGGCCCAAGCCCGCCGCTGGGCCCGCACCGGTCGCCGGGTCGAGCCCCGGCCCCACTGGGCCGAGGCCTGCGATCATCGCTATCCGCAATGGCGGGCCGCTTGCGACGCCCGGAGCGGTGCTGCACAGTAGGGCGCGCACGAAAAAGGAGACCCATGAAGTTCGCAGTGACGTTTCCGATGGTGGCCCACCCCTGGGACCAGAAGCTGACAACCAAGCAGGGCGTGGTGGATTTCGCCCGCACCGCCGAGGAGTCCGGGTTCGACGGACTGGGCTTCACCGACCACCCCGCTCCCACAGACCGCTGGCTCAATGCCGGTGGCCACGATGCCGTGGACCCGTTTGCCGCTCTGGCCTTCTGCGCCGCGGTCACCGACCGCATCAAGCTCATCCCCAACATCGTGGTGGTGCCCTACCGGAACCCGTTCATCATGGCCAAGGCCATCGCCACCATCGACGCCTTCTCCGGCGGGCGGTTCATCTTCGCCACCGGCTCCGGCTATCTCAAGGGCGAGTTCAAGGCCCTCG
Source organism: Candidatus Poriferisocius sp. (assembly GCA_965208545.1). GTDB lineage: Bacteria > Actinomycetota > Acidimicrobiia > Acidimicrobiales > Bin134 > Poriferisocius. The sequence continues at coordinate 282,280 of OZ242341.1, forward strand.
GCGTCGACTTCAACAACCGCAACCAGATCTTCGACGAGGCGCTTGAGGCCATGATCGGCATCTGGACAACCGACGATTTCGCCTACGAGGGCAGCAATTTCACTGCTCTGGGCCAGACCGCCAACCCCAAGCCGGTGCAAAAGCCCCATCCCCCCATCTGGATCGGGGGCAACTCCAAGCGGGCCCGCCGGAGGGTGGCCACCGTCGCCAACGGCTGGACGCCGTTCCCCGCCCCCCGGGTATTGGCCACCACGGCCAAGACGCCTCCTCTGGAAACCCTCGACGACCTGTCGGCCATGCTCGACGAGCTGTGGACCTATGTCGACGAGGCGGGTCGCGATCCGGCCGACATCGACGTCAGCTATCTAAACCACGTCGGCGGCCGACCGGCCGACCCCGACTTTGATGCCGACGCTCACATCGCCGCGCTGGCCGACCTGGAAGCGCTGGGAGTCACGTGGATCACGGTCAATCTCCCCGGCGACGACATCGAAGCCACCCTCGACACCATGCGCCGCTACGGCGAATCGGTCATCGCCCCTTCCCAGAGCCCATAGATGCCCAACACCGCCGAGCCCGGTCCCAGAACGCAACCGGTCGAGTTCCCGCCGTTCGAACCGACCGTTCCCCAGATGATCCGGGCCGCGGTCGAGGCCCATGGCCCCCGGGAACTCGGAGTGCTCGATGACCGGAGGATGACCTTCGCCGACGCCGAGGCCGCCTCAGCGGCCATGGCCAAGGGTCTTCTGGCCATCGGTGTGGGCAAGGGCACCCGGGTGGGGCTCCTTGCCCCCAACAGCCCGGACTGGGTCGCCGCCTGGCTGGCCATCGGCCGCATTGGGGCCATCGGCGTGCTGGCCAACACCTACTACAAGTCTCGAGAGCTCGACTGGGTGCTGCGCCACGCCGATGTGGAGGTGCTGCTGACCGTGTCCCGATTCCTGGGCCACGACTATCTGGCCCGACTCGAAGAAGTCGTGTCCCCCGGTCAAGACCCGGTTATCGACTCCTCGTCGCACCCTCTCCTGCGCTCGGTGTGGGTCTGGGGCCAGTGCGACGCCCCGTGGGCCGCGCCGATGGACGATCTGCTGACCGCCGGAGAAGCCGTCAGCGACGAAGCGCTCGCCACCGCCGAAGCCCAGGTGAGACCGACCGACGAATTCACCGTGGTGTACACGTCGGGCAGTACCTCGTCGCCCAAAGGGGCCGTCCACACCCAGATGTCGGTGGTGTGCCACGCCCACAATCTGTGGCAGTTCCGGGACTTGGAACCCGGCGACCGCATCTACACCGCCATGCCCCTGTTCTGGGTAGGGGGCATGGTGATGTCACTGGTGGGTTCGATCTACGCCGGAACCTGCCTCGTCTTTGACGAGAGATTCGAGCCCGGCTCCACCCTCGCCCTCATCGAGAGGGAGAAGGTGACTTTGGTCTTCGGCTGGCCCCACATGGCCCAATTGCTCGTCAACCATCCCGACTTCACCCAACGCGACCTCTCCTCGGTGCGAGGCGGCAGTCTCTATGCCCTACTTCCCCCCGAAATGCAGATCGAAGATCCCGAACTGAGGGTCAACTCCCTGGGCATGACCGAGACGCTGGGGCCCCACACCCTGGGCGTGATGGGCTCCCGGCTGCCCGAGGAGAAGCGGGGCTCGTTCGGCTGGGCGGTGCCCGGCATGGAACACCGGATTGTGAATCCCGAGACCGGGGAAGACTGCCCGACGGGGGTGCGGGGCGAGGTGTGGGTGCGGGGCTACGCCCTCATGTCCCGGCTATACAAGGTGGACCCAGCCGACACCTTCACCCCCGATGGCTGGTACCGCACCGGCGACAGCGGCTACTTCGACGACGACGGGTACTTCTATTTCACCGGCCGGATGGGCGACCTCATCAAGTCGTCGGGCATGAACATCGCTCCTCGAGAGATCGAGCTGGTCCTAGAGGAACCCGACGAGGTCACCCACGCCTTCGTGTGCGGGGTGCCCCATCCCGACCGCCTCGAAGACGTGGCCGCCGCCGTGGTGCTAAGGCCGGGACAATCGCTCACCGCCGAAGAGCTCAGAACCCATGTCGCCGAGCGGGTCGCCTCCTACAAGGTCCCCCGCCACATCGCGGTCTACAACACCCCCGACGACCTGCCCTGGCTCGACTCGGGCAAGATCAACCTAACGGGCGTGAAGGCGCTGCTGACCGAGCGCTTCGCAGACGACCCATGATCCACGAGATGCTCACCGTGGTGCCCCGGCGGGACGATCTCATCGTCGCCGGCGACCGCCGCCTGTCCTCAGACGAGGTGTTTGCCTGGGCCGCTCAAACCGCGGCCACCTTCGAGCCGGGCCAGCCCACCGCCTTCCAACTCTCCACCAGCCCCGAGGCCGTGGTGGCCTATCGGGCGTGCTGGCAGGCCGGCGCGGTGGCCGTTCCTCTGTTGTATGCCGACGAGGGTCGCCAGCGATTCCACGCCTTCGCCGCGCTCGGCATCGACCGCCTGTTGGACCCATCCGACCACCCCGCCACCGGCGATGCCTCCCACCGCCGCAGCATCCAAGACCGGCCCGACGACCGGGCTCTCATCATGTTCACCTCCGGCTCCTCCGGCGTGCCCAAGGGCGTGGTCCACACCCAGGCCGCCCTGGCCTACAAGACCCGCCAGACCATCTCCTTCCAGGGCCTCACCTCCGAAGACTCCGTTCTATTCCCCGCATCGTTGGCCCACGTCGCCGGCCTGCTTCACGGGGTGCTCGTCCCCGGCGCCGTGCCGATGAAGACCGTGCTCATGGCCCGCTGGGACCCGGGCAAGGCGCTGTCGCTCATCGAAGAAGAGCAGGTCACCTACATGATCGGCCCGCCCACCTTCTTCAACGACCTCATGGACCATCCCGACTTCAGTCCCAGCCGCACCGCTTCTTTCCGATTCCTGTCCATTGGCGGCTCCAGCGTGACCCCGGCCTTCGTGAATCGGGCCCGAGACGCCTTTAGATGCGTCGTCAAGCGGGCCTACGGCTCCACTGAGGCCCCTACGGTCACCACCTGCACCGCCGCCGACGACCCCGAGCGCATGGCCAACACCGACGGCCGCCCATTCGCCCCCACCCAAATCAGGATCGACGAGCATGGCGAGATCCAGGTGTTCGGCCCCGAAGTTACCGTCGGCTATCTCGACCCCGCCCACACTGCGGCCGCCTTCACCGAGGACGGCTGGTTCCGCACCGGCGACCTGGGCACCATCGACGTCGACGGCTATCTCACCGTCATCGGGCGACTGGGCGACAAGATCATCCGGGGCGGCGAGAACATCGACGCCATCGAGGTGGAGGCCATACTCGAATCCCACCCAGCGGTGAGCCAGGCGGTGGCGCTGGGGGAGCCCGACGACCGCCTTGGCGAACGGGTGGCCGCTTTCGTGGTGGTCGACGGTGCCTTCGAATTGGAGGAGTGCCGCCGCTGGTTCTCCGAGGCCGGAGCGGCCCGCTTCATGACCCCCGAACGGCTGATCCCGATCCACGACATGCCCACGATGCCCTCGGGAAAGCCCGACCGCGCCGAGTTGGCCCGGCTGTTGGCGGAATCCACTCGATAAACTCCCAGTCGTGGCTCACTACGTGACCCCCGAGTGGCATCCGGCCTTCGAGGAATACTGCGAAACCATCTTCGAGCTGGCCGAAGACGACGTCGACGTCATCCAAGCTCGGGTGGCCGAGCGCCTCGAAGTGTCCCGCCCCGCGGTGTCCGAGATGATTCACCGTTTGGAGGCCGAAGGTTTGGTCACCCTCAAGGGCCGGTCCATCGAGCTGTCCCCCGACGGTATGGACTTGGCTGAGCGGGTGGTGCGCCGCCATCGCCTGGCCGAGGTATTCCTCACCCAGGTGCTGGGCCTGTCGTGGGCCGACGCCCACGCCGAGGCCGGCAAGTGGGAGCACGTCATCTCGCCTCTGGTGGAGCAGGCCATGATGCGGGTGCTCGACGACCCCACCACCTGCCCCCACGGCAACCCCATCCCCGGGTCTGACTACCAGGCCCCTCCAACCCAGGCGTTGGCCGAAGTCGAGGTGGGCCAGCGCTTCGTGGTTTCCCGCATCACCGAAGAGTTGGAGTTCACCGAGGGGCTGCTCGACTTCCTGGAGGGCTCTTCGGTAATCCCCGGTGCGCAGGGGATCATCACCGCCTCCTCGCCCGATGGCACCACCACCGTGGAGATCGACGGCAACCACGTCGGCATCGGCGGCTTCGCCAGCGAGCGCATCTTCGTCACCGCCGCCTAGTCAGGCGCCAGTGGACCTAGCCCCCACACCGGAGCAAGAAGCGTTCCGACACGAATGCCGCCAGTGGCTTCAGGAGAATCTGCCCTGGGAGTACGGCCAAGGGCTGCCCCCGCTATTCGACGATCTGGCTGAAGAAGTTGCCTTCCTCCGCAAGTGGCAGGCCGCACTAGCCGAAGCCCGCTTGGTCGGCGTGTCCTGGCCTACCGAGTTCGGTGGCCGGGGGGCCGGTCCTCTCCACCACTACATCGTCCAGGAGGAGCTGGCCCGAGCTCGGGCCCCCGAGCTGGTCGGGCGCCTGGGCGTGAACCTGATCGGCCCCACCATCCTGGCCCACGGCACCGACGAGCAGAAGCAGCGCTGGCTCCCCTCTATCCTCCCCGCCGAACAGCTCTTCTGCCAGCTGTTCAGCGAGCCCGATGCCGGTAGCGACTTGGCCTCGCTGTCCACTCGGGCCACCCCCGCCGACGGCGGCTGGCGGCTCAGCGGCCAGAAGGTGTGGACGTCTTACGCTCAGTTCGCCGACTGGGGCCTGTGCCTGGCCCGTTCCCACCCCGACGCGCCCAAGCACCGGGGTATCACCGCCTTCATGGTCGACATGCACGCCCCTGGTGTGGACATCCATCCCCTGCGCCAAATGACCGACGAGTCCGACTTCAACGAGGTCTTCCTCAACGACGTGTTCGTGGCCGATGGCCAGGTCATCGGCGAGCCGGGCAACGGCTGGCGGGTGTCGCAATCCACCCTCAGCGTGGAGCGGGGCACCAATCCCCGCCAGCTCGTCATCCATCTCCAGCTCCTCGAAGAGCTATTCCGCCTGGCCGCCGAAACCGGGCGCAACCAAGACCCTGTGGTCCGCCAGGCCTTGGCCCGCTCCTACATCGAAGTCCGCCTATTCCAGCTCCAGAACTGGCGGGTGCTGTCCCGGCTGGCCCACGGCCGCGACCACGGCCCGGAGTCGGCCACCGCCAAGCTCTTTTGGAGCGAGATGAGCCAGCGCCTGCACCGCACCGCCATGGATGTGCTGGGTGCCGCCGGCCCCCTGTGGCGGGGCGACCCCCACAATCCCGGCGAGGGCCGCTGGCAGCGATCCTGGCTGTACTATCAAGCTGCGACGATCTTCGCCGGAACCAGCGAAATCCAGCGCAACATCATCGGGGAAAGAACCCTCGGCCTACCGAGGGAACCTCGTTAGGAGTTCTTATGAGCACCGATTTCGACACCATCGAATACAGGGTCGACGAGGCTGTGGCCACCATCACCTTGAACCGGCCTGATGTGGCCAACGCCCAAGACACCCAGCTCATCGACGAGCTCGACGCCGCCTTCGACCTGGCCGAGGCCGACGACGAGGTGCGGGTGGTGGTGATGGCCGCCAACGGCCGCCACTTCTCCGCGGGCCACGACCTGAAGGCCCTGGTGGGCGACGTGGAGCCCGACAAGTGGCGGCTCATGCGGGCCACCCCCGAGGGCAAATTCCACCACGAGAAGACCATGTACTTCGATCGCTGCCTGCGCATACGCGATTTCCCCAAGCCCACCATTGCCGCAGTGCACGGCAAGTGCATCGCGGCGGGGGTGATGCTGGCCTGCATGTGCGACTTGATCGTGGCCTCCGAAGACGCCTCCTTCCAGAACCCGGTGCTGCGCATGACCGGCGCCGCGGTGGAGATCCTCATCGAGCCCTGGGAGATGCCCCCCCGCAAGGCCAAGGAATTCCTGCTCACCGCCCAGACCATCTCTGCCGCAGACGCCGAGCGCTTGGGCATGGTCAACCGGGTGGTGCCCCGCGACGAGTTGGCCGCTGTCGTGCACGAGATGGCCGAGGCCATCGCCCAAGTCCCCCCGGCCACCGCTGCGGTGGTGAAGCGGTCTATCAACAAGACGCTGGAGTTCATGGGCCAGAGGGACTCCTGGGACTACCACTTCATGGCTCACCACTGGATGCACAACACCGACACCGCTCTGGGGGCGTTGGACCGGCGCATGCAGAAGTCCTCGATGAAGGAAGTCTTCGCCGAGCACCGGGATGCGTAAACCGCTGGCCGGTCTGCGGGTGCTCGACGTGGGCACCCGGATCGCCGCCCCGTTCTGCGCCGGCATCCTCGGCGAGCAGGGCGCCGAGGTCATCAAGATCGAGCAGCCCGGCGCCGGCGATCCCCTCCGCACCCTCGGCCCGTACGCCAACCCCGGCCCTAGGGAAGAGGAGAGGGAGCCCGGGGAGGGGGAGCCAGGGGAGGGGAGCGACCATCCCTACTCGCTGTTCTGGGCCGTGGAGGGCCGGGGTCGAAAGTCGGTCACCCTCAACTTGCGCCAGCCCCGGGGCCAGGAGCTGTTCCGAGAGCTGGCCGCCCATGCCGACGTGCTGTGCGAGAACTTCCGCCCCGGCACCCTGGAACGCTGGAACATCCACCCCGAGGTGCTTCCCCGCCGCCTGGTCACCGTGCGCATCAGCGGGTACGGCCAGGACGGCCCCAAGTCGCTGCTCCCCGGCCTCGACCGCAACGGCGTGGCCTACGGCGGCCTTCTGCACCTCACCGGTGAGCCCGACCGCGCCCCAATGCGCCCCGGCGTCACTGTTGCCGACTACCTCACTGGGGTGTTCGCCGCGCAGGCTGCCACCGCCCTGTTGTATGACCGGGACATCGGCGGTAGCGGGGAGGGCGGGGTGATCGACGCCTACCTGTACGGGTCGGTGCTGCGCATCATGGAGTGGACCCACGCTGCCTACCACCACCTCGGCCTGGTGCGAAACCGCGTCGGCAACCGGGTCGACCACTCGGCTCCGATCAATAACTACCCCAGCCGCGACGGCCGCTGGGTGTGCATCACCGCGGCCACCCAGGCCAATTTCGCCCGGCTATGTACTGCCATGGACCGACCCGAGCTGGTAGAGGACCCCAAATTCGCCACCGCCAGCGCCCGAGTCGCCAACGGAGGCGAGATCAACCAGATCGTGAGCGACTGGACCGCCCAGCTCGATGCTGCCGACATCGAGGCCTGCTGTGTGGCTCACGATGTGCCGGCGGCCACCGCCTACGACGCCGCCGACATCGCCAACGATCCCCACGTCATCGCCCGCGGCGACCTGGTCGCCATCGACGATCCGGTGGTCGGCCCCCTACGCCAGCAGGCTCCCTACCCCCGCTTCGACGGCCAGCCGCCGCCCGTCCCCACCGGAGCCCCCCGCGTCGGCCAGCACACCGACGAAGTGCTCGCCGAATTCTGCAACCTCACCCCCGACGAGTTGGCCTCCCTGCGAGCCGACGGCATCACCTAATCGGCATCGCCATAAGCTCAGCCCATGCCCATCGCCCGCGCCGCTCCCGAACTTGAGCTCGACGTGGAGCGGCTGCGGCGGGATCGCTACGCCAAGCTGCAATTCCAGATGGCCGTCGACGGGCTCGATGCCTTGGTGTTGCTCCACGCCCCTCACGTGGCCTACGCCACCGACTGCCTTCCCAAGGGGGTCGACGCCACCCACGCCTCGGCCAACCGTCCGGTGGCGGTGGTGCTCGCCGACCAGCCCCAGCCCTGCCTTTTGGGTGGGGATCCCGATGGCCTCGACGTCGATCCCCATCCGGCGGTGTGGCCCGACATCGACGAGGGCGCCGCCGACCTCGGTGCCCAGCTCGAAGCCATCCTCGGCCAACACGCCCGCGGCGGGCGGGTCGGCATCGATCTGATGACCGGGGCCATGCGCCGCACCGGCGTCCTGTCGGCCGCCGAGATCACCGACGCCGCCAACACCATGGGCGCGGTCAAGCTCCGCAAGACAATCGACGAGCTGGCCTGCATCCACCAGGCCCAAGCCCGCACCAGCAGGGCCATGGCCACCGTGCAAGAGGCCCTGGTGCCTGGCGTGCGTCGCAGCGAGCTGGCCGCGGTGTTCCTCCGCCGCCTCCGAGAAGAGGGCATCGACGCCAACATGATCGACGTCATCTTCCAGCCCATGGCCCGGCGCATGGCCGACGGCCCCCGCACCACCACCGGGCACCTGGCCTTCCCCACCTGGTCGGGCGACCCCGTCTATGCCGAGGGCGACCTCATCTGGGTGGACGCCGGCAGCGACTACCACGGCTACGCCTCCGACTTCGGGCGCACCTGGACGGTCGGCCGCCCGCCCACCACCGCCGAGCAGCGCTGCTTCGAGCGGTGGCTGGCGGTCATGGACGCTTCCTACGAGGCCATTGCCCCCGGCGCCTCCTTTGCCGAGGTGTGCGCGGCCGCCACTGCCGCCGACGCCGCCCACCAGCCCGACGGCGAGCGCCCGTGGATGCCCCACTTCTACCTCGTTCACGGAGTGGGCGTCGAGAGCGCCGAGATGCCCTTCCTGGGCACCGACAACGGTCCCGACTTCGACGCCGCCAACACCCTGGAGCCCGGCATGGTCATGGTGCTGGAGCCCGCCATCTGGGAAGACGGCACGGGCGGATATCGGGCCGAGGAGATCGTGGCCGTCACCGAAAACGGCTGGATCCCCCTGGGCGGCAGCCACCCCTACGACCCGTTCGAGGTGCCGCGATGACTCATCACTCTTCGTCCCTCATCGAGGTGCCGACATGAGCCTCCACCTCCAGCGCCGAGCCCGAGCCGTCGAGGCCCTGGCCGCCGCCGGCATCGACATGCTGGTCGCCGGCCGACAAGACCACATCAACTACATCACCGGCGCCCACCAGCTCTGGACCGCCGGCACCCGCCCATTCGGTCCGGTCTGCACCCTGAATGTCGCCACCGGCGAGATCTTCCTGCTGTCCACCTGGGATGAGGGCGTCCCCGACGACATCGATCTCGACCACCTCCACGGCATCACCTGGAACGGGGCGATCATCTACCAGCGCCTTGCCGCCAATCCGGGCATGGCCACCGCCCTGCGGGTCGGGGTCGACGCCTGGTCGCCGGGAATGGCCGGGCTGCTCAGCGCCGTGGCCCCCAACGCCGATGTCGTCCCTGTTGATGACGTCTTGCTCCAGGCCCGCCGCACCAAGATGCCCTCGGAAATCGACGCCATCCGGGCGGCCTGCGCCGTGGCTGCCGAAGCCGTGGCCGTCGCCCTCGCTCACCCCGGCACCGATGCCCAGCGGCTGGCCGCCGGCGTGGAGGCCATGGCCCTGGCCGGATCATCCACCCCCGCCGCCGAGCCCCGAGTCGAGGGCAACATCGTCGATTTCAGCTGCCTCCGCTCCCACTACGAGGGCGGCCAGGGTCGCACCGCCAGCGCCACCTCGCCTGCCACCCGCCCCCATGCCGCCCTCATCGCTGCCTGCATACCCGGCGCCACCGGCCTAGATCTCCGCAAGGCCGCCCCCGACGGCGATTGGCTGGTGCGAGGAAGCGGCATGGGATTCGAGCCCCCAGTCATCAACTCCCGCTACGGAGCAAGCGAAGTCCTCGAGGAACACATGGTGCTCAGCGTGAGCGCGGGCACCGGCGAGGAATATGCTCGCGACACGGTTCTCGTCACCGATTCAACCCCCGAAATCCTCTCCCCGGAGGAGCCATGAACCTCGACTATCACGCCTACGACGCCGACAACCACCTCTATGAGCCGATCGACGCCTTCACCCGCCACCTGCCCGAGCGCTACAGCAGCGCCATCCGCTACGTGGACATCGAGGGCCGCACCAAGATCGCCATCAACAACAAGATCAGCGAGTACATCCCCAACCCCACCTTCGAGGTGGTCGCCCCTCCCGGCGCCTGGGAGGAGTACCACCGGGGCAACAACCCCGAAGGCAAGACCCTGCGCCAGTTCTCCGGCAAACCCATCCGCTGCCTGCCCGCCTTCCGCCACCCCGACGACCGCGTCAAGCTGCTCGACGAGCAGGGGGTGTACGCCACGCTGCTGTTCCCCACCCTGGCCTCATTGCTCGAAGAGCGGATGAAGGACGATATCGACCTCACCCACGCCGCCATAACCGCATTCAACCGGTGGATGCTGGACGAGTGGACGTTCAACTACCACGACCGCATCTTCCCCACGCCGATCATCACCCTGCCCGACCCCCGCCGGGCCATCGAAGAGCTGGAGTGGGCCGTGGACAACGGCGCCCGGGCCGTGCTGATCCGCCCCGCCCCGGTGCCCGCCGTGCGGGGCTCCCGCTCCATGGGACTGCCCGAGTTCGACGACTTCTGGAATGCGGTGGAGCAGACCGGGATCCTGGTCACCTGCCATGCCTCCGATTCCGGCTATGACATTTACGCCAGCGATTGGGAAGGCGGCCGCGACGAGTTCCTGCCGTTCAAGCCCGCCGCCTTCCGACTGGTCATCAGCCATGGCCGCCCCATCTTCGACACCATTGCTGCCATGATCTGCCACGGCCTGTTCGAGCGCCATCCCAACGTTCGGGTGGCCTGCATAGAGAACGGCTCCACCTGGGTAGCCCCGCTGTTGTCGGAGCTGTCCCAGGCCTACGGCAAGATGCCCCAGGAGTTCGCCGAAGACCCAGTGGAGACCTTCCGTCGCCACATCTCGGTGAGCCCCTTCTATGAGGAGGACGTGTCGGGCCTCATCGACGACATCGGCATCGACCGGGTGCTGTTCGGCTCCGACTTCCCCCATCCCGAGGGCCTCGGCAAGCCCCTCGACTTCATCAAGGAAGTGGAAGACCAAAGCCCCGAAAACCAACGCAAGGTCATGTCCGAGAATCTCAAAGAGCTCCTCACGCTTCGCCCTGCCGCATGAGCGAACAAACCGAATCAGCCACGGATTCCAGCGTCTTCTCGCGCTCCGACACCGATGAGGCCTCCGAGGCCGAGCGCACCAAGGGCCTGATCGAGCCCTTCGCGCTGGGGGAGTGGATGGACGCTCAAGGCCTCCCCGGCCAAGGCGAGCCCGTCACCAGCCGGTTCGTCTCCGGCGGCGCCTCCAACGAGATCTTCGAGGTGTGCCGGGGCGAGCACCGCTGGGCCCTGCGCCGACCGCCCCGCAAGGTCCCCGAGGGCCGCAACGAGACCATGATGCGGGAGTACCGCATCCTCTCCGCGCTAGCCGACACCGACGTCCCCCACGCGCGGGCCGCGGGCGGCACCGACGACACCAGCATCATCGGAGCGGCCTTCTACCTCATGGACTTCGTCGACGGCTGGTCGCCCATCAGCGAGCCCGGCTGGCCCGAGCCGTTCGCCTCCGACATGGACGCCCGCCCCGCCCTGGCCTACGAGCTGGTCGACGCCATCGCCCGGCTGTCCAAGGTCGACTGGCAGGCCAACGGCCTCGAGGGTCTGGGCCGGCCCGACGGATTCCACGAGCGCCAGGTCGACCGCTGGTACGCCCACCTCGACCGATTCAAGTTCCGCGACATCCCCGGCCTCGACAACGCTGGCGACTGGCTCCGGGGCCGCACCCCCCGCAGCTATACCCCGGGCATCATGCACGGCGACTACCAGTTCGCCAATGTGATGTTCCATCACGGCGCCCCCGCCCGCATGGCCGCCGTCGTCGACTGGGAGATGGGCACCGTGGGCGACCCGCTGCTCGACCTCGCCTGGGTGGTGATGAACTGGCCCGAGGACGAGGCCAGCCGCCCCTCGGTGGGTTACGTCGATTACGAGGGCTTGCCCTTCCGCGACGACCTGCTGGAGCGCTACGCCACCATGTCGGGCCGCGACGTCGATGAGATCGACTACTACGTGATCCTGGCCCGCTTCAAGCTGGCCATCGTGCTCGAGGGCGGCTACGCCCGCTTTGTGGCCGGCGGGGCCGACAACCCCCGCATGGAGGCATTCGGCCGCGTCGTCCTCGACCTAGCCCGCGACGCCGCCGCCCTGGCCCAAACCACCAAGCTCTAGCGGCTCAAACGTCCCACAGCACCGAGAGGGTGGCGGGCGCCCGGAAGGCGAGGCCGGCGATGTTGGGGGGCTCAGCATCGGGGTCGAGGCGCAGGCCGGGGAGACGGTCGAGCAGGTGCTCCAGCACCGCCCGCATCTCCATTCGGGCCAGGTGGATTCCCAGGCACAGGTGCGGCCCGGTGGCGAAGGCAATGTGCGATTTGGGCTGGCGGAAGATGTCGAACGCCTCGGGATCGTCCCAGCGGGAAGGGTCGTGGTTGGCCGAGCCCAATGAGGTGTTCACCGCCGTCCCCGCCCGAACTTCGATGCCGTCCACCACTGCATCGGCCGTCGCGGTGCGGGAAATTCCGGTCAGGGGCGCCTCCCACCGCAGCGCCTCCTCCACCGCGGCGGTCACCAGCGACCGGTCGGCCCGCACTGCGTCGAACTGGTCCGGATTCGAGAGCAACCCCACCATCATGTTGCTGGCCGCCCGGTAGGTGGTCTCCGCCCCCGCCGGCAGTAGCAAGCGGCAGAAGGCGATGATCTCGTCGTTGGTGAGCCGCTGCTCGTCCAGCTCGGCGTGGGCCAGCAGGCTGATCAGGTCCTCCTGCGGTTCGGCCCGCCGATCTTCCACCACCGGCTCCAGGTAGTCGTACAGCCATTGCGAGGCGGCGAAGCCCCGCTCGATCTGAGAGGCCATGTTGGTGATCTCCACCGCCCGGCGGTAAAAGGCGGGCAGATCGGACTCCGGCAGCCCTAACGCAATGGCGATCACGTGTACCGGGAACACGAACATCAGCTCGTGTACCAGATCGGCCCGCCCCCGCTCGACAAAAGCGTCGATGTAGTGGTCCAGCACCGGGTTCACGATCTCGTGCTCCCACCGCTCCATCTCCCGGCGGGTGAACGCCTGCTGGATCAGCTTGCGGTACCGCCCGTGCTCGGGCTCGTCCATCTCCAAGATGGTGTGGCCCATCACTAGCCCCATCGACTCGGCGTAGCCCGCCGATGAGAACGTGGCCCCGTCCCGCAGCACTGCCTCCACCCCGTCGTATGAGAGCACGTTCACGATGTCCCGGTCGCCGGCCATCAGGTCGCTCACGCTCACCGCCCCCAGCATCTGCGACACGCTTCCCTGGTGAACCGGGCACTGGGCCAGCAGCTCGGTGTACACGTCGTAGGGGTTGATGGAGTGCTCGGCCCCCTGGGCTTGGTCGAATGCGTCAAACGGGTCGTACCCTTCGTCACCGGGTTCGGGGGCTCGGGCGGCCGCTAAAATCTCGCCCGGAGTCATCTCGAACTTCATAAAGAACCACTGTAAATCCAACCCAGAGAGTGCGGTAGTGCCATGGCCATCGATTTTTCCGTCGAACCCGAATTCCAAGAGAAGCTCGACTGGATGGACACCTTCGTCACCGAGGAGATCGAGCCCATTGATCTTTACTTCCGGGGCGAGGTCAACCCCTTCGACCGCACCAACGAAACGGCCAATTCTCTGATCGCACCCCTCCAGAAGCAGGTGCAGGACAACGGCCTGTGGGCCTGCCACATGGGCCCCCACCTCGGCGGCCTCGGCTACGGACAGGTGAAGCTGGCCCTGATGAACGAGATCCTGGGCCGGGCGCTGTGGGCCCAGGTGGTGTTCGGCTGCCAGGCCCCCGACTCGGGCAACGCCGAGATCATCGCCCACTACGGCACCGACGAGCAGAAGGAGCTCTACCTCCAGCCGCTGCTCGACGGCAAGATCTCCTCCACCTACGCCATGACCGAACCCCAGGGCGGCTCCGACCCCAACTACTTCACCTGTAGGGCCCACCGCGACGGCGACGAGTGGGTGATCAACGGCGAAAAGTGGTTCGCCTCCAACTTCAAGTACGCCCGGTTCATGATCGTCATGCTCATCACCAACCCCGACGTGTCGGTGTACCGAGGTTCGTCGATGATGCTGGTGCCCACCGACACCCCCGGCATCGAGGTGGTGGCCAACGTGGGCCTCGGCACCGAGGATCTTGAAGAAGGCGATCACGCCTATCTCCGCTTCAACGACGTGAGGGTGCCGGCCGAGAACCTGCTGGGCGACGAGGGGTCGGGCTTCAAGATCGCCCAGACCCGCCTCGGCGGCGGTCGGGTCCACCACGGAATGCGCTCGGTGGGGGTGGCCCAGCGGGCGCTCGACATGATGTGCGAGCGGGTGCTGTCCCGGGAGACCAAGGGCTCACTGATTGGCGAGAAGCAGTCCATCCAGCACTGGATCGCCGACTCGTGGATCCAGATCCAGCAGTTCCGCCTCCAGGTACTCCACACCGCCTGGCTGATCGACAACGAGGGCGACTACGCCAAGGTCCGCCAGCACATCGCCGGCGTCAAGGTGGCCACCCCGAAGGTGTTGATCGACGTGGTGTACCGGGCCATGCACGCCCACGGCTCACTCGGCGTGTCCAACCTCATGCCCCTCACCTCTATGTGGCTGTCCGGCCCGGTCATGGGCATTGCCGACGGTCCCACCGAGGTCCACAAAGACACCATCGCCAAGCAGATCCTCAAGGGCTACAAGCCCTCCGACGGCCTATTCCCCTCGATGCATCTCCCCACCCGCATAGCCAACGCCCGCGCCTACATCGAATCCCGCATCGAGCACGAGATCGCCAACCTCTAGTGAATAAAGGCGTTTCGCCTGATGCGCACATTGCGTTACACTGTTGGGTGAAGCCGGGGCGGGTGGCAGAGCGGACGAATGCTTTTTACCCCGCCCCGGCTCCATTTTGATCTTACCTGAAAATCATGAAAATAGATTGAAAATCTTTGAGATCTATTTTGGGTCAGACTTTGATGTAGGCACTCGCCCAAAGATGTACGCCAGCCCCACTATTCCCAACCCGATCACGATCCCTCTCCACGTCCAAGAGCTCAGCGCCAGACCCGTACTCAGCCCCACCGCCACCACGATCATCGATCCTGCGATGACTTTCGCCCGCCACGGCATGCCCAACCCAGACCGGTAGTCGGCCACCAGTTTCCCAACCCCCGGCAGATTCAGCACCCACCGCTCCATCCGCTCGCTCGACCGGCTGAACGCCGCCGCGGCCATGATGAAGAAGATCGTGGACGGCAGGCCCGGAACGATCACCCCAAGAGCCCCCAAACCGACACACAGCAGTCCGCCCAGAATCCACAAGCCCCGCACCAGCGGGTTGCTGGCCACTTTGGAGTGGCTAAGAGCAGCGGAATCGCCGGGGTCAGCCGGCGAGCTCGACGATGTCACTGACAGTCAGGTAGCACAGCAACCCGATCACCAGAACGTTGATCGTGCTCACCGGCCACTTCAGCCGGTGGTCGGACCCCCAGAACCGTCGGATGCTCAGCCCGTTGAACACGATGGCCACCAGCCCGATGGGCAGGCTGATGGCCGGCCCCACCGAGTCGGCCACCCCCAGCACCGGCAGCAGAAACGGGAGCACCAGATAAGTCAGCAGGCACCGGGTGCCCGACACCACCATCGACTGGCTGAACCGGCGTTCGGCCGTGTTGGGAACCTCGACTTGGGCCGGAGCGGTGTCAACGGTCATTCGCCTTCAGTCTCCCATTCCATGTCGGTTCCCGTCTCACCGGATGGGAGGTTTACTAGCATCGCCAGATCAAGACTCGGGTACCGCGCCTAGCCGCCCTCTGCCTCGCCCTCTCTCTAGTAGCGGCCGCCTGCGGAAGCGACGACGAGCAGCCCGCCGCCCCTGTGCCAACAGCCGCCCCGACCGCGGCTCCAACCGAGGCCCCCGCCCCAACCGCTCCGGCGCCCGCCGCCACTACTACGCCCGACACCGCCCCTGCCGGCCCCACCTGCGACTGGCCGATGTGGGGGCACGGCATCGACCGCACCTTCTCCTATCCCTGCGATAGCGGCATCACCCCCGACACCGCCGCCAGTCTCCGCCGCATCTGGTACTTCAACACCAGCGACGTGGTCACCGCCGCCCCGGTGGTGGTCGACGGCACGCTCTACGTGGGCGACTGGGCCGGGCGGTTCTACGCCCTCGATGCCGCCGACGGCACCGAGCTCTGGCACTACGACGCCGAGTACCACGACAACGTCTACGCCGGGCAGATCACCTCGTCGGCCTCTTACACGCTCATCAACGGCACTCCCGCGGTGGTATTCAACGCCGGACGCACCATTCACGCCCTGAACGCCGCCGACGGCACCGTGATCTGGACCCACGCCCGCGGCGAGCCCGGCTGGCCCACCGAGTTCGAGACCACCCCCATCGTTGTGGAAGACCGGGTCATCGCCACCTTCGACACCCACAACGCCCCCTTCCCGGCCGGAGTGGTGGCCGTCAGCCTGGCCACCGGCGAAGAGCTCTGGCACTTCGACCTCGAGGGCGGCGACCACCGGGGTTGCGGAGGCGTCTGGGGATCACCGTCGGTCGACCTCGAGCGCCGCCTGATGTTCGCCGGCAGCGCCAACTGTCCCACCTCCCCCGACGGCTGGGGGCCCTACACCGAGGCCCTGTTCGCGGTGAACATCGACACCGGCGAGTCGGCCTGGAGTTTCCAGCCTCATCCCCCCAACAACGACGACTCCGACTTTGCCGGGGTGCCAGTGCTGTTCAGCGCCAACGGACAAGACCTGGTCGGCCTGGGCAACAAAGACGCCGTGTTCTACGTGGTGAACCGCGACACCGGCGATTTGGTGTGGAGCACCCGAGCCACCGCCGACAACGTGATCCGCCCCAACTTCTCCAGCGGCGGCTTCATCGGCCCGGCGGCCTACGCCGACGGGATCATCGCCGGCGGCACCGGGGTGGCCGACTGCCCCTGCATGCACGCCTTCGACGCCGCCACCGGTGACATCGTTTGGCAGCAGCAGGCCGTCGGCCCCACCTATTCGCCCACCACCGAGGTGAGCGGCGTGGTGTTCGTGGGCTCGCTCGACTTCACCCTGCGGGCCCTGCGCCTCGACAACGGCGAGGTGCTGTGGTCCGACGAGCTCACCGGGCTGATCTCCGGGGGAGTGGCCGTCGTGGGCGACGACATGTGGGCGGTGGCTGGCTTCCGCGAGCCGGGATCGGCTGGCCCATCAGAGACCTCCGGGGTGTTCCGCTACACCGTGGCCCCCGATGTGGAGGCCGCCGAGCAAACCGCCCCCACCGCCGAGCCCGAGCCCCAAGCCGGCCAGGTCCGCCTAGTGGGGGCATCGGGCCGCTGCGTCGACGCCCCCTGCGACGTGGGCTTCGACTTCAAGACCCCGCCGCCGGGCACCGACCCCCATCTCACCCTGTCGATCCAAACCGACCCATTCGAGCTCACCGTCACCTCCAGCGGCCTGGGCGACCCCGCCGCCTGGCTCCGAGAGGGGAGCGATGCCGCCGCCGTGGGCGCGTCGGCCTATGGCGTGCTGGTGTCCGAGCGCGACGACCGCCCCTCGGGCGGCTACCTGTGCGTGCTCGAAGAAGACGGCAGCTGCACAGCCCGCACCGTCCCCCGTCCCGGCGCCTCCTACAACCGCATCAGCCTGCTGGCTCTCAACGACACCACCACCATCCCCGGCCCCGCCGACGGATTCGATCGCCTGGTGGCCAGCATCGGCTTCAACCCTCCCCTGCAAACCGAGCCCCTCGACCCGCCCACCTACCTGGTGTTCAGCCCCCAGGGCAACAACCTGGTGGTGTACGGCGACAACGGTGCCACCCAGCGTCTCATCACCAACGCCCGTGAGGATCCCGACGGCCGCGACATCAACGGCCAGGTGTGCTTCACCGGCGACGGCCGGTTCATTGCTGGCGAGGACACCGGCCAGCCCGAAATCCCCGCCGGATTCGGCATCTTCGATCTCGACGGCGATTCACTCGGCACCCTCACCGCCACCCAGGTCGGCAAGCTCACCCCTGATTTCGAAGCTGCCGACAACCAGCCCGAGCCCTACGGCTGCGCCTTCCTGCCTGACGGCCGCCTGCTCACCACCGACGTGGGCAACCAGGCTTCAGGACCGGGCACCGGCCAGCTCACCGTATGGTTCCCGCCCTACGACGGCGCCCGCTGCGTGGTGGCTGACGACATCGCCACCGCCCAGCAGCTGGCCGCCGACGGCGACGACGTGCTGGTGGCCTCGGCCCGCCCACCCACCATCGGAATACAGCGCTACTCCAACCTGCCCCGCAGCGAAGACGAGTGCGATCCCGAAGCAGTAACCGTCGATCTGTTCATCGCCGTTGGCGACGGCGTGACCCTCACCACCGGCATCGCGGCCGACGGCCACGGTGGTTGGTACGTATCCGACACGCTTACCGGCGTCATCAACCAGTACGACGGCGACGGCAACTACCTGCGCACCGTGCTGGCCCCGCCCGAGGGCGAGGGACTGGGCCTCGAGCCCATCAGCACCGGTTCCCCGCTGGGCATCGCCGTGGGCCCCGACGGCACCCTCTACTACGCCGACTTGGCCCTCGCCCTCAACGGCGGAAACATCGGCCCCACCTCCGGCCAGGGCACCGTGCGCCGTATCCGCTTCGACGCTGAAAACCAGCCCATGGCCCCCGAGACCATCGATTACGGCCTCAACTTCCCCGACGGCCTCGGCGTCCTCCCCATCCCGTAAGCGCCGCTGTGAGCCGCCCCGGCCGCTTGGCCTACGATGCTCGCTGATGCGCATTCGGGTCGACACCGAGCTCTGCCAGGGCCACGGGCGCTGCTACATGCTGGCCCCCGACCTGTTCGACGCCGATGACGACGGCTACTGCCAGCCCACCGGCGAGCGCACCGTGGCCCCCGAGCTGGCCGACCAAGCCCGCCGTGCGTTCATGAACTGCCCCGAAGACGCCATCATCCTGACCGAGGAGACCTGATGACCGACGCCAAGAAATACTCGCTCGAGCCCCCCGAGGTGGCCCGCAATCCCCACGACACCTATCGGGAGATCCGCGACAACGCCCCGGTAACCGAACTGGCCGGTCGAAGCCAGTCCGGAGCGATCACCCTGAGCCGCCATGAGGACGTGATGCGGGCCTTCCAGACCCCCGAGGTGTTCTCCTCCGATCCCGGCGCCGTAGAGATCGGCAACATCCGCCCCTTAGTGCCCCTCCAGATCGATCCACCCCACCATCGCAAGCACCGCAAGGCGCTCGATCCGTTGTTCGCCCCCAAGCAGATGGCCAAGCACGAGCCCCGAGTGCGGGAGTTGATCCGCGACCTCATCGACAAGGTGGCCGACCAAGGCCACTGCAACTTCCACCACGACATCGCCGAGCCCATGCCCTCAACCATCTTCTTGGAGCTGCTGGGCCTGCCGGTCAGCCGAGTAGACGAGTTCCTGGCCCTCAAAGACGGCATCATTCGCCCGCCGGCCCGCTCCATGGAAGAGCGCCGGGAGAAGGTGAAAGCCACCGGCCAAAAGATCTACGCCGCCCTTGAAGAGGTGGTGGAAGCCCGCATGGCCGAGCGCCAAGACGACTTCTTGTCCACCCTTATCGACGCCGAGGTCGAGGGCCAGCCCCTTTCCCGCGACGACGTGGTCGACATTGGCTACCTGTTCTTCCTGGCCGGGCTCGACACCGTGTCGGCTTCGCTGGAGTGCATGGTGGCGTTTCTGGCCCAGAATCCCGGCCATCGCCAGCGGCTGGTGGACGAGCCCGAGATGATCCCCCACGCCGTAGAGGAGATGCTGCGCTACGAGAGCCCGGTGGCCAGTGCGGCCCGCCTCACCGCCGTCGACACCGAGGTCAATGGCTGCCCCATCTCTGCCGGCACCCGCATCCACGTCCTCATCGGCTCGGCCAACACCGACGAGCGGGCCTGGCCCACGCCCGATGAGGTGGACTTCGACCGGGAGTCCAAAAAGCACATCGCTTTCGGGGCCGGGGTCCACCGTTGCCTGGGCTCCCACTTGGCCCGCATGGAGCTGCGGGTGGCCCTCGAAGAGTGGCACGCCCGGGTGCCCGAGTACCGCTTGGCCGACGGCTTGGAGTTGGAGTTCAGCCAAGGCATCCGCCAAATCGACAACCTGGAGCTGGTGTGGTGAGCGAGAACACAGCCCCGCCCAGCCGCCCCCTCGAAGGCATCCGCGTCATCGAGGTGGCCAGCTGGATGTTCGTTCCCTCCGGCGGCTCGGTGCTGGTCGACTGGGGCGCCGACGTCATCAAAGTGGAGCACCCGGTCACCGGCGACCCCCAGCGGGGGCTAATCACTTCGGGCCTCGTCCCCGGCGGCGCTGGCGGCGTGAACTTCATGATCGAACAGCCCAACCGGGGCAAACGCTCCATCGGCTTGAACCTGGCCCACCCCGACGGCCGGGAGATGCTGATGAAGCTGGTGGAGACCGCCGATGTGTTCCTTACCAACTACATGCCCCCGGTGCGCCGCAAGCTCCGCATCGACACCGACGATCTGCGGGAGCGCAACCCCCAGATCATCATCGCCCGGGGCTCGGGCCAGGGCCCCCACGGCCCCGACGCCGAGAAGGGCGGCTACGACGGCGCCTCATTCTGGGCTCGGGGCGGCATGGGCGCCACCCTGCCAGCCCGCCCCGATGGCTGGCCCATGAGCCAGCCCGCCCCCGCCTTCGGCGACGTAATGGGGGGCATGGCCACCGCCGGGGCCATCGCCGCCGCCCTCTACCAGCGGGCCTCCACCGGTGAGCCCTCCATTGTCGACGTGTCGCTGCTGGCCACCGCCATGTGGCAGCTCTCGCCCCTGGTCATCGCAGGCAAGCTCTTCGGCATGGAACGGCTCCCGCCCCACGACCGCACCAAGACACCCAACCCCGTGGTCAACACCTACCGCACATCCGACGACCGCTTCCTCAGCTTCATCCTGCTCCAGGCCGACAAGCACTGGGCCCAGCTCTGCGAGTGCATCGGCCGCCCCGAGCTGACCGACGATCCCAAATTTGTCGACATGGCCGCCCGGGCCGAGAACAACCAGGAGTGCGTCGCCCTCCTCGACGAGGTGTTCGAGTCCCAGACCCTGGCCTACTGGAAGGAGGCCCTGGCCGACTTCAAAGGGGTGTGGATCCCGTTCCAGACCCTCAGCGAGCTCTACGAAGACCCCCAGGTCGTCGCCAACGGCTACCTCCCGGCTATGACCACCGGCGACGGGCAAGAAGTCCAGCTCGTGGCAAACCCCGCCATGTTCAACGAGCAGCCCGTCTCCGTCGACCGAGCCCCCGAACACGGCGAGCACACCGAGACCCTCCTCCTTGAAGCCGGCATCGCCTGGGACGACATCGCCGCCATGAAAGAGTCGGGGGCGATCCTCTAGCCCGCCGGTTCAGCGGCGGTACCACGGCGGTACCGCGAAGGATCGCTACGTCGTCTCGGGCTTGCGAGCCAAGAAGCAGTACAGCGGGGTGAAGATCCCGGTCTTGCCTCCGGCCACGTAGGCCTTGGCGGTTTCATCCAGAAGCTCCACAACGTCGGCGGAGTCCTTCGGGATGATTCTCAGCCCTTGGGCCAGTCTCGACGCCCCGTGCATCACCTTGCGGCTCAGCGGAATCCGGCGCAAGTCGCTGCCCCGGGTGCCCCGGTTGGTGTCCATGGGCTGATACCACGGTGTCGACAGATCATCGTCCACCACGCCTCGGTCCTTGCCCTCGATGATCTGGAAACCTGCCTTTTCGAGCGCCCGATCCACCTCGTTTGTGGTGGCGATGTCATGGAGCGCTATTCCGTGCATCAGGTCTCGTTTCATGGCCTGGTGCTGATCGTCTTGGGGGTCGAACTTGTCGGTCATGCACATTTCCTGGCCCCAAAACAGGGCGCCCGGCTTCAGCACCCGGTAAATCTCGGCGAATGCGGCGGCCTTGTCCGGGGCATGGCACGTCGACTCGATGGCGTAGGCCCGGTCGAACGTGTCATCGGCGGCGGCACCCATGTCCATGAAGCTGCATGCCATGTAGTCGACCATGTCTTCGATTCCCGCCGCCGCGTTCAACGCCTTCGTCCGTTCCAACTGGACTTCGCTGTTGTTCACTCCCACAACCTGAACACCGGCTTCACGAACCACCCGGCGCATCGGCCCGCCGATGCCGCAGCCCACATCCACCACCGTCATGCCCTCGCGCAGCTCCAGCTTTTCGATCATCAGTCGCTGATGCCGGACCTTGGAGTCCTCCAGGGTCTCTTGGGGTGACAGGGGAGCGAAGTGCAGGGATTCGCCCCAGCCGAACACCATGAACTCGCTGCAAAGGTTGTAGTACTCCTTGACGGTTTCGGCGTGGTTGTAGGCGGTGGGATCGGCGTCCTCGGCGTGCGCTCGATCAGTCCATTCTTCGAAGTGTTGAACCCGATTCCCTACGTTCGACCCGCGGTACGCAGCCTTCAGCCTGCTGGGCAGTTTGTGGAGTTGCATAGTCTCAGTCCGAGAATAGGGCGGCGGCTATGGAAGCGGCGATGCGGGGCGGGTCTTGGAAGGGTCCGAAGTGGGTCAGGTCGTCAAACCGCTCCAGGGTGGCGTTGGGAAGCTGTTCGGCGATGAGCGGGGCGGCCATGGCCGGCGGGTCGGCGTCGGTGCCCACCACCACGGTCACCGCGGTGGCCACTTCGCCCAGGCGGTCGAACGCCGAGCGGTCGGGATTCTCGAAGATGGTCGCCTCCACATCGCGGGGGCATTTCATGGTCACCGTGCCGTCGGGCAGATCCCGAAATCCGTGGTCCACGTAGGCCCGCAGCACCTCGGAATCCAACAGGCTGAATGGGAGCCGAGACCCATACCGGTCATAGGCCGCTTGGCGAGACTCGAAGACCTCCTTGCGCATTCGGGCGATGTCGCCCAGCGCCATGACCCCGTCGCGGGGCAGGCTGAACGCCGGAATGGTCACCGGTTCGAACATCCAGGCCTGATCAAAGGTCCCCGGTCGGGCCTGCTCGGCCTTCAGGATCGATGCCCCGCCCAAAGAGTGGCCCACCGCAAGGCGAGGTATCGGGTCGATCGCCTCCACCGCAGCCAGCACGTCATCGGCCATCCCGCCCCAGTCGTAGTCCTCATCTGGCCCCGACACGCTGTCGCCGTGGCCCCGGAAGTCCAGCGCCCAGCAGCGGGCCACCGACGCCAGCTCCCGAGCCACCGGTTGCCACATCAGCCCGCAGAACCCGTTGGCGTGGGTCATCAGCACCGGTGGCCCATGGCCGCCCAAGTCGTGTAGCGCCACCTGGGCACCCTTGGTGGAGGCGATGATCAGGGGCTCGCTCATGGCCGAAAAACCGGGCCTGCTGCGGTGAGAGCAAACATCGGCCCGCAGGTTACGGTTGTCGGCCATGAGCGACAACATCGTCCTGATCGACAATCCCCGCCCTCATGTGCGGCGGGTCACCATGAACCGTCCCGAAAAGCGCAACAGCCTCATCCACCCGCTGCGGGGCGCCGTTCTCGAAGCGCTGGAAGAGGCCGACAGAGACGACGACGTCAAGGTCAGCATCGTCTGTGGCGCCGGCCCGTCGTTCTCCGCCGGATACGACCTGAGCGGGGGAAACGAGGGCTACGAGCTGCCCTTCTACACCCCCGGCGGCGAGGGCCAGTGGCCCCGCCACGTAACCGAGGGCTGGATGAGCATCTGGGATCTGGCCAAGCCGGTCATCGCCCAGGTCCACGGCTACTGCCTGGCCGGGGGCAGCGAGCTGGCCACCGGCTGCGACCTGGTCTACATGGCCGAGGACGCCAAGATGGGCTATCCCGCCGTGCGGTTCGGCGTCCCCGACATGCACTTCCACGCCTGGTTCCTGGGCATGCGCAAGGCCATGGAGATGATGCTCACCGGCGACTACGTGACCGGCCTCGAGGCCGTGGAGCGGGGCTGGGCCAACGCCGCTTATCCCGAAGACGAGCTGGAAGACGCCGTGCTCGACATCGCCGAGCGCATCGCCCAGGTGCCCACCGAGCTGCTCCAGATGAACAAACGGGTGGTCCACCGCCAGATGGAGCACATGGGCATGCGATCTGGCATCCGGGCCGGAACCGAGCTGTGTGCGCTGGGCACCCACACCCAGGCCATGGCCGACTTCGTGGGCTCGATCAAGAAGAAGGGCCTCACCACCACCCTGTCGGAGCGCGACTCCAAATTCGGCGACTACCGCACCAGCCACTGACCGCCCTGCCTTACCCTGTCGGGTTGGGCTAGTTTGACCGGGACAGACGTCTAGGGGGATCTGATGACTGCTCGTTGGTGGAAGCTGATATTCGCTGCGCTCGCCGTACTGGCTTTGGTGGCCACGGCCTGCGGCAACGCCGGGAACGACGACGAAGGCGGCGCACCCGCCGCCACCGCGGCGCCCGCTCCTGAAGAGGCACCCGACGATGAGCCCGCCCCCGCCCCCGAGGAAACCGACGACGAACCCGCTCCTGAAGAGGCCCCCGAGGAAACCGACGACGAGCCCGCCCCGGCCACCGAGGAAACCGACGACGAGCCCGCGCCTGAGCCCGAAGCTGAACCCGAGCCCGAGGAGCCCAAGGAGCCCGAGCACCGCCACGATTTCGTGCCCATCTCCGGCGTGCCGGGGGTAAACGACGACGAGATCAAGGTCACCTCCATCGTCACCATCTCCAACAACGCCCTAGGCACCAACATCGGGGCCTACAACGACGGCATCGAGGCCTACTTCAACTTCATCAACGACACCGGCGGCATCTACGGCCGCGAGCTGGTGCTGGCCACCAAGCGCGACGACCAGCTCTTCCAAAACCTTCCCGAGTCGTTGGCCATGGTGGAAGAGGACGATTCGTTGGCCGCCTTCGTGGCCACCCTGCTGTTCTTCGGGGCCGACACCCTAAACGACGCCGGAGTGCCCGTCTTCGGCTGGAACATCCACAACGAGTTCGCCGACCGGTGGAACATTGTCGGCAACATCGCCCCCAGTTGCATCGGCTGCATCCACCAGCTGTTCCCCTATGTCGCCACCCAAGTTGGGGCCACCAAGATCGGAGTCTTCGGCTACGGCAACAGCGAGAACTCCAAGGTCTGCGCCGAGGGCACCCGCGACTCCATCGAGCACTACAGCGCAGAAGCCGGGGGCATGACCGTGGAGTTCTTCGACACCTCCATCGAGTTCGGAATGGCTGGCGGCATCGCCCCCCAAGTCTCGGAAATGAAGGACAAGGGCGTCGATTTCATCTTCACCTGCCTCGACCTCAACGGAATGCGCACTATCGCCCAAGAACTGGCCAAGCAGGACTACCGCGACCAAGTCACCATGTACCACCCGAACACCTACAACCACGAGTTCGTGGCCGCCAACGCCGACCTGTTCGAGGGCGACTTGGTGTTCGTCCAGTTCGTGCCCTTCGAGGCTGAGATCGACAGCGAGCTCCAGCGGAGGTTCTTCGAGTACACCGCCGACCTCAAGCTCGAGGAGCAGACCATCGTCGGCTGGCTCAACGCCCACCTCTTCTACGACGGACTGCTGGCCGCTGGCCCCGAATTCGACCGGGCCTCCCTGATGGAAGCAGTGCGAGGCTTTGACGACTACAGCCACGATGGGCTCACCAACCCCATCGACTGGAGCCGCCAGATCGCCCTGCCCAACGACAATCCCGACGCCGACTACGAATACCGCTGCATCAATGCCGTAGAGATCGTGGACGGCGCTTTCGTGCAGTGGACCGGCGAGCCCGGCAAACCTTGGCAGTGCTGGGAGGTTGCCAGGACTGACTGGCACGAGCCCGAGGCCTTCTCGTTCGTTAACTGAGGGCCCTGCTAAGCGGAGGCTGAGCCAACGATGACCGCCAGCATCCTCGCCGCCGGGGTCGTGGAGGACACCATTCGGGCGTTCTTCCAGGGCCTGCCCATCGGCGCGGGGTTCGCCCTGGTGGCCATGAGCTTCGTGCTCACCTACAAGACGTCGGGCGTGTTCAACCTGGCCTTCGGCGCCCAGGCGTTCATCAGCGCCGCCACCTACTTCGAGCTGCACGTGAGGCGCGACTGGCCCATCTGGTCGGCAGTGCTGGTGGCGGTGGTGCTGGTGGCCCCGTTGCTCGGCTTGCTGCTGGAGAGGCTGATATTCCGCCACGTCCACGCTTCCTCCGCGGTGTCCAAGCTGGTGATCTCGCTCGGCCTGCTGGTGGCGCTGCCGGAGCTGTTCAAGCTCATCGTGGACTACAACCGCGAGCAGCCCTTCGGAGCGGTGGGCATCATCCCCGACGGCACCACCGTGTATCGCCTGTTCGGCCGCTACCCCGTAACCCGCGACGAGATCGCCGCCTTCGTGATCGTGGTGGCCGCGGCGCTGGCCCTGGCCGCCCTGTTCCGCTACACCCGCTTGGGCCTGCGCATCCGGGCGGTGGTGCAGAGCCCCCGCATGACCGAGCTCAACGGGGTCAACGCCGACTGGGTGTCGTCGGGCTCGTGGATGCTGTCCAGCTTTTTCGCCGGCCTGGCCGGGGTGCTGCTGGTGCCCACCACCTCGTCGCTGGGCACGGTTTTGGAGCCAACCGGGTTCTTCCCCATCGTGATCTCGGCGCTGGCCGCGGCCGCGCTGGGCCGGTTGGTGAGCCTGCCCGCCGCCCTGTTCGGGGGTCTGCTGCTGGGGGTGGTCACCACCCAGATGCGCACGCACGTTCCCCGCGACAACGTCATCTTGGCCGAGTTGCAGGGACCGGCGCTGCCCTACGTGATGCTGTTTGCCATCATCGTGTTCTGGCCCGCCATTCGCCGCCAGGTCGCCGGCGCCGACCCGCTGCTCGGTGTGTCACCGCCCCCGCCCGCGCTGGCCGCCACCAGCCGTGGTAGGGGCATGACCATCTACACCCGCATCATGGCCCTGGCCTTTTTCACCGCGGTGGGCGTCTGGACCTTCGCCTACGCCAACAACTTCTGGATCTCCCGCATCACCCATTCGGTGATCTTCTCAATCATCTTTCTGTCCATCGTGGTGTTCACCGGTCTCGGCGGCCAGATCGCCCTGTGCCAGGTGACGTTCGCGGCCATCGGCGCGTTCGGGGCCATGCAGTTCGCCCAGCGCTGGGACATCTCGGTGATCGTGGGCATGGTGGCGGGTGCGGCCATCGCCGCGGCGGTGGGGGCGGTGCTCAGCATCCCGGTCATGCGCCTGGGCGGCATCTGGCTGGCCATCGCCACCTTGGCCTTCGCGCTGTTCTTCCACGACGTGTTGGTGAAGTACAGCTGGGTGGGCGGTTCGTTGTTCCACGGCCGGGGCGTGCCCCGCCCCGAGTTCTTGGGCGTCGACTTCTCCAGTCGGGAGAACTTCCTCATCTTGTGCGTCGCCATCCTGATCCTGGTCGGCGTTGTGATCATCCTCATCCGCGAGAGCAGCACTGGCATGGCCCTGCGGGCACTGCGGGGCTCGGAGACCGCGGCCGAGTCCATCGGGGTCATCTCCTGGCGGTCGCGGGTCATCGTGTTCTCGGTGTCGGCGGGCATCGCCGCCATCGGCGGAGGGCTGTTGGCCATGGAGGAGAGGCTGGTGGGATACGAAGCCAACTTCGATCCCCAGACCGGCCTGTTCTGGCTGGTCATCGTGGTGGTGCTCGGGGCCCGCACCGTGGAGGGCGGCATCCAGGCCGGCGTCGCCTTCGTGATCTTCCCCGAACTGGTGCTCGACCGCTGGCTGGGCTTGGATGGGGCATGGCGGTACGTGCTGTTCGGCTTTGCCGCCATCTCCTTCGCCCGCCATCCCGAAGGCCTGCTGGAGCACGGCAAGCGCCGCTCCCAGGCCATGATGCAGCGCATGTTCTCCCGCCGACAACCGGCCGTGGCCGCAGCCGCCACCGGCTCAGGAGTTGACCTAGGGGCCGAGGCAGGAGACGAGCCATGAGCTTGCTGATGGCCAACGGCATCACCAAGCGGTTCGCCGGCATCACCGCCGTCGAAAACGTAGACATCGCGCTCGACGCGGGGGAGCGGGTGGGCCTCATCGGCCCCAACGGCGCGGGCAAGACCACCCTGTTCAACTGCCTTTTGGGCCTGCTGCGCCCCGACGCCGGATCGGTGAGCTTCGACGGCCAAGACATCACCCGCCTGCCCGTCTACCGCCGGGCCCGCTTGGGCATTGGGCGCACCTTCCAGCGGGTGGAGCTGTTCAGCGGCTCGTCGGTGCGCGACCACCTGCTGTTCGCCCACCGCATCCGCAGCGGCACCGGCGCCCTGTGGAAAGACGTGCTCGGACTCGGCCTGCCCAAGCCCGCCGAGATCGAGCGTTGCGACGCCTTGCTGGAGAGCCTCGGCTTAGGGGGTATGGGCGACGAGCCCATAGAGGCCCTCAGCCTGGGCCAGAGCCGGTTGGTGGAGGTGGCCCGGGCCCTTATGACCCAGCCCCGGGTGGTGCTGCTCGACGAGCCCTCCTCTGGCCTCGACCGCGACGAGACCAACGCCCTGGCCGATACCCTGGCCCGCATCCAGGCCGAGCAGGGCTTCGGCCTGCTTCTGGTGGAACACGACGTGGAGCTGGTGGCCTCGTTCACCGAGCGCACCTACGTGCTCGACTTTGGCAAGCTGATCACCCACGGCTCCACTCCCGATGTGATGCGCGACGACCAGGTTCGGGCCGCCTATCTAGGCGATTTTGTGGCAGGCACGCAATGACCGGCCCGGGCGAGACCACCGCCGGGCCCCCCGCCGAGATGGCCAACGGAAACGGCAACGCCGTGGCAGCGCCCGCTCCCTTGGACATCCCGGTGCTAGAGATGCGCCGGGTGAGCGCCGCCTACGGGCCGTTCCGGGCGCTGTTCGACGTGTCGCTGTCAGTGGGGGAGGGCGAGACCGTGGCCCTTTTGGGCCGCAACGGTGCGGGCAAGACCACCGTGGCCCGGGTGGCCAGCGGCCTGGTTGTGCCCACCGAGGGCGAGGTGATGGTCGACGGCAACGACTTCACCAAGGTGCGGGCCCACCGCTACGCCAAAGCCGGGGTGGTACACGTGCCCGAGGGCCGGGCCGTGTTCCCCGATTTCTCGGTGGAGGAGAACCTCACCCTGGCCTTCTCCCGCACCCACGATCGCTCCGGGGTGCGCGACGCCCTCAGCAAGGCCTTCCAGCTGTTCCCCCCCATCGCCCAGCGCCGTCGCCAGATCGCCGGCACCCTGTCGGGCGGCGAGCAGCGCATGCTGGCCATGGCCCGGGTGCTGGTGGAGACCCCCCGGCTGCTCATCGCCGACGAGCTGTCGCTGGGTCTGGCCCCCATCGTCACCGACGAGGTGTACGCCGTGCTAGGCCGCATCCGCGACGCCGGCACCTCGTTGCTCATCGTGGAGCAGCACATGGGCCACGCCCTGGCCTTGTGCGACCGGGCCGTGCTGTTGGACCACGGCGCCATCGCCTGGCAGGGCCCCACCGCCGAGGCCGCCGAGGCCATCGGCACCGCGCTGTTTGACACCAGCGGCTCATAGTCAATACTGGAGACATGGGACAGACCAAGACCGTCGAGTTCGATCCGTTCAGCCGTGACTTCTTCGACGATCCCTACGACACCTACGCCGACCTGCGGGAACACGCTCCCTGCTACTACAGCGAGCAGTACGACTTCTACGCCCTGAGCCGCTTCGACGACGTGGTGACCGCCCACCGCGACTTCGAGACTTTCACCTCCACCCACGGCCAGACCTACGAGCAGCTCTCGTCAGGCGAGCCCTCCGACATGGGGTCGATCATCTCCATGGACCCGCCCGAGCACACCCGCTATCGCAAGCTGGTGTCCCGCTCGTTCACCCCCCTGTCGATCGGCAAATACGAAGACCTGGTGCGCGACATCATCAGCGGCTATCTCGACCCGCTCATGGGCCGGCGCCAGTTCGACATCCTCGAGGAGTTCGCCGCCCCGTTCCCCGTCGAGATCATCTCCACCATCTTGGGCGTGCCCCCCGAAGACCGCCAGCAGATCAGGCACTGGACCGACGAGATGCTCCACCGCGAGGAGGGCTCGGCCATGGGCAGCCGGGCCGCCGCCGAGGCGGGCATGGCCCAGGGCATGTACCTGTTCCAGCTCTCCCAACAGAAGCGGGCCGAACCGGCCGACGACATGCTGACTGCCCTGATTGAGGCCGAAGTGGAGACCGAAGACGGAGGCACAACCCACCTCGACGACGCCGAGATTGCCGGGTTCGGCACACTGTTGGCCGCCGCTGGCTCTGAAACTGTCACCAAGCTGGTGGGCAACGCCATGGTGTTGTTCCACCGCCATCCCGACCAGTGGGCCAAGGTGCTCGACGACCCCTCCGTACTAGGAAACGCCGTGGAGGAGATTCTCCGCTACTGGGCTCCCTCGCAGTACCAGGGTCGCTATTCCACCGTCGATTCCGAATGGCACGGGGTGACCATCCCCAAGGACAAGCCCGTTTTCCTGATCACCGGAGCGGCCAACCGCGATCCTCGTCGCTACGACGATCCCGACCGCTTCGACATCACCCGCGAGCCGGGCCTGGCCGTCGGCCTGGGCCACGGCTTGCATGTCTGTCTGGGCGCGGCGTTGGCCCGCCTGGAGAGCCGGGTGGCCATCGAGGAGATCGCCCGACGCTGGCCCGCCTTCGAGGTAAACGAAGAGGGCCTGCGCCGGGTGCAGATGTCGAATGTGGCCGGCTACTCCTCGGTGCCGATCACGGTCTCCTAGTTGCCGAA
Organism: Candidatus Poriferisocius sp.; assembly: GCA_965208545.1. Taxonomy (GTDB): domain Bacteria; phylum Actinomycetota; class Acidimicrobiia; order Acidimicrobiales; family Bin134; genus Poriferisocius. The sequence continues at coordinate 312,856 of OZ242341.1, forward strand.
GGTGCCGGTCTCGCCCTCGTAGTCGATCACGTCGCTGATGGGCACGTAGCGGGCGCCGTCGGCGTCCACCACCAGCTCTTCGATCCGCCCGGCTTCCACCATGTAGGAGTCGTTGGCTCCGTCCATGGCTCGCGGCGTATTTCCGATAGCGCCCCGGGAGTCGAAGCTCATCTGCCACATGGCCCGCATCAGGTTGGTGCGGTTGATGCCGCCGTCCATGTCGGCCGCGTCCAGCAGAACCTCGTGCAGGATCTCGCCGAAGATGTAGCCCAGGGCGTGCGATTCAGCATCGGGGTCGACGCCCTGGCTCTCCAGCGCGCCCCGCACGAACTGCACCCACTCGTCGTCGGCCAGTGAGGCATCGGACAGGTCCTTTTGGGTGTTCACCAGGCGAATCCCGTTGGCCAGCGGTCCGATGGGTGCCCAGAACAGGGCGATGCGCTGGCACCCATTGGCCACCAGCACCAGCGGCTCCCACGGACTGGATGCCGCCTGGAGCACCGCTTGGACGCAGAACGCTCCGGACGAGGCCACCAGGAGCACGTCGGCGTCGCTGGCGGCCAGGGTGATCACATCAGCGCCCACCGAGTCGGCCTGCGGGTCGTGCTGGACCTCATCCACCACGTCTAGTCCCAAGCCGGGAGCGCACTCGTTGAAGGCCACCCGCCACGCTTCGCCGGCGTCATTGTCCAACGAGAGGATGGCCACCGTGGCCCCCGAGCCGATTTCATCGGCCACGTGCTGGCACCAGATCCGAGCCTCGGTCTCATACGACATCAGCGCTCCGGTGGTCCACGGGTAGTTGTTGGGGTCGCCCCACTCCGGCAAACCGGTCAAGTTCAGAAGTTGGGGGATGCAGTTCTCGTTCAACAGGTCGTGGACGGCCAGGTTGTTGGGGCTGCCCAGAATTCCGGCGAACCCCAGCAGATTCTCAACGTCGATCATCTCCTCCACGTTGGTCAGCGTGCGGGCCGGTACGTAGCCGTCGTCTCGGCTCACCATCACCACGTTGCGCCCGTCAATGGGGCCGACATGGTCGAAGTAGAGCTGGACGCCGTCGCTGATGGTGCCGAATCCGGCCAGGGCGCCTGATCGGGGCAAGCTGCTGCCGAAGCGGATCTCAGAGTCGGTCACGCCTTGGTAGTTGTCCCACTCACCGGGGCACTCGGTGATGTCGATCATCGCGCCGCCGCCCAACTCCACGATGTTGGGATCAGACGGCTCCTCGGGCTCAGGGGCAGGGGCGGGTTCGTCCTCGTCCTCGGGCTCAGGGGCAGGGGCGGGTTCGTCCTCGTCCTCGGGCTCAGGGGCGGGCGCAGGCTCGTCCTCGTCCTCGGGCTCAGGGGCAGGCTCGTCTTCAGGAGCGGCCGGCGCCGGCTCACTCACCGGTGCGTCATCGTCGTCGTTGCCGCAGGCACTGGCCACCAGTGCGAACACAACAAACAGCCCGAACAGGGTTCGCAGAAGTTTCGACATTGAGAAATCCCTTCTGGGGTTGGCTTCGGGTTGGAAGCAGTCCCGTAACCCTACGCGTATATAACGACAATTACAGCCCCGAAGAGCTCATCCTGTCGATCATGTCGGAGGCTGAGGGGCCACCGGCATCAGCCGGGCCTTGATGCGGCGGAACCCGTGGGCCGCCCCTCCCGGCAGCGCGAAGATGATGGCGATCAGCAGCCCGCCCAGAATAGCCGTGCCGTACGGCCCCTCCAGGGCCACGTCGGTTCCGGGCAGGGTCTGAGTCTGGCTCGACCAAACCGGCACGAACTGGATGGCCAAACCGCCCACCACCGCGCCGTGCAGGGTTCCCGCGCCGCCCACGATCAGCCCCACGATCAACAGAATGGCCATCGAGAAGCCGAATTCGTCGGGCCCCACGAACCCCGAGTGCATGGCCAGCATGGTCCCGGCCACCCCGCCCACCGCCGCGCTGATCCCGAAGCTCAGCGTCTTGTAGGCGGCCAGGTTCACGCCGTTGGCCGCGGCACCCAGCTGGTTGTCCCGAATGGCCACCAGGGCTCGCCCCACCCGGCCGGCCAAGATGTTGCGCACCAGCCAGAAGCACACCAGCGCCACGATCACCAAAAGGAAGTACTTGTACACCGCCTCTTCCTGGCGGCCGGTCAAGCCGTCGGGCACCCGCGACCCCACTCCCGGAATGGCGTGGAGCCATCCAGTCACCGTTTCCAGCGGCGCCCACGTCGGCGCCTCCAGATCGCTGTCGATCAATAGCCCATTGCTCCCCCCGGTTCGGTCCTTAATCTCGTCGAGACGGATGATCGACGGGAACACCGCGGCCACCGCAAAGGTCAACAGCCCCAGATACAGCCCCTGGATGCGCAGCGCGGGGATTCCGAACAGCACGCCGAACACGAACAGCCCCGGCACCACCACCCCCAGCGTCGACAGATACGACCAGTGGAACTCGTTCACCAGCACCGCGGTGAGATACGCCCCCGACCCCACGAAGAAGCTGTGGCCCAAGGAGAGCTGCCCGCTGTAGCCGGTGGCAATGTTCAAACCCAAAATGGCCACCATCAAGGCGATGGCCTGGCTGAGGTTGCCCAGTCCGAATGTGTAGCGGTTGCCGAAGATGGTCGGGCTGTAGGTGTCGGCGATCAGAAACGGAATCACCGCCACCACCAGGGCAAACAGCACCCACCCGATCACTTGGCGCCGCCGGTGCTGGCGGCTGCCCGCGGCCACTGCCCCCATGGCGCGCATCACACCCGCTCCACCCGAGTCGATCCGAACAGCCCCGTCGGCCGCACCAACAGCACCACCAAGATCACCGCCACCGCAGTGGCCAGGGCCAGCTCGCTCAGGTCCAAGAACGTCACCAGCAGGTTGCGGGCCAATCCCACCACCAGTCCGCCGATCACCGCCCCCACCAAGCTGTCCAACCCGCCCAGGGCCGCGGCGGCCAGCGAGAAGATCAGCACCCTCAGCATGATCGAGGGCTCCAGCAGCAGATCGGGCACCACCAGCGCCCCGCCCAGGGTGCCGATGGACGCGGCCAGCGCCCATCCGAACCCCAGCGTCAGCCCCACCCGGATGCCCACGAGGCGGGCCGATTCCAGATTCGACGACACCGCTCGAAACGCCAATCCCACCTTGGTGCGCGACAGCAGCAAATACAGCAGCCCCACCACCGCGAACACCGTGCCCAGGTTGCCGATGGTGCGCCAGGTGAGCTGGGCGATGCCCCATTCGATGGGGGCACCGCTGGGGAACATGCTGGGCAGGCTGCGGGTGCGGAACCCCCACACGATCCCCACCGCCGAATCGATGATCAACAAGAGCCCCAGCGTCACTATCACCAGGGGCAGCACATGGTCGGGCGGGAACGGCCGAATGAACACCCGTTCCACGAACATCGCCACCGCCGAGCTGGCCACCATGGCGCACACCACCGCCACGGCCACCGGCAGACCCTGTTCCACGCTGAAGATGTAGGCCAGGTACACCCCCAGAAGGGCCAGCGAGCCTTGGGCGAAGTTGATGAATCCGGTGGACTTGTAGATCATCACTAGCGCCAGCGCAACCGAGGCGTAGGTGGCCCCGTCGCTCAGCCCCCGAAAGAACTGGGCCAGCCACAGCTCCCCGTCCGACAGCTTGTCGAGGGTGATGTCGAACACACCGAGCACAGAGGCCAAAACCGGCATCGCTAATACCCCAGGTACGCCCGGCGGACGTTGTCGTCGGCGGCCAGTTCGTCGGCGGGGCCCGACAGCGCCACTTCCCCGGCCTCCAGCACATAGGCCACATCGGCCACCCCCAGCGCCAGGCTGGCGTTCTGTTCCACCACCAGCATGGTGGTCCCGGCGGTGGCGTTGATGGCAGTGAGCTGCTCAAACAGCGATCGGGTAATCATCGGCGCCAATCCCAGCGATGGCTCGTCCAACAGCAGAAGCGACGGACGCAGCATCAGCGCTCGGGCGATGGCCAGCATCTGCTGTTCGCCCCCGCTCAGGCTGCCGGCCGTCTGCCCCCGCCGCTCGCCCAGCACCGGGAAGGTTTCAAACCATTGCTCCATGTCAGCCCGAACGTCGGCGTCGGAGCGCACATAGGCCCCGGCCATCAGGTTCTCCTCCACGCTCAGGTCGGGGAACGTCCCTCGCCCCTGGGGCACGTGGGCCACCCCCCGGCGCACGATGTCGGCGGTGCGCTGGCCCGACAGCTCCTCTCCCGCCAGCCGCACCGAGCCCTCGGTTGACACCATGGCGCACAGCGCCCGCAACGTGGTGGTTTTGCCCGCCCCGTTGGCCCCCAAGATCACCGCAATCTGCCCCTCGTCCACCGAGAAGTCGATACCGTGCAGCACCTGGATGTCTCCGTAGGCCGCCTTCAGCCCGGACACCTCCAGATACGACGCGCTCATTGCTCGGCCCCCAGGTAGGCCTCCACCACCGCCGGGTCGTTCTGCACTTCGGCGGGGGTCCCCTCGGCGATCTTGGCCCCGAAGTCCAGCACCACCACTTTGTCGGATACCCCCATCACCATCCCCATGTGGTGCTCCACCAACAGCAGCGTCAGCGAGTGCCGCTGGGCCAGGGCCACCAGCAGGTCGGCCAGCTCGCCCACCTCGGTCTGAGTGAGTCCGGTGGCCGGCTCGTCCAGCATCAGAAGCCGGGGCCGGCTCACCAGCGCCCGGGCCAACTCAACCCGCTTCAGGGTGCCGAACGGCAGCCCCGCCGCGGGGTGAAAGGCCACGTCGGTGAGCGACAGCTCTTCCAGCGCTTCCCACGCGGTTTGGGCCAGCGAGGCCTCTTCCCGGCCCGATCCCCATCGCAGCGCGGCCCGCAGCGCGCCGATATTGGAACGGTGGTGGGCGCCCACCATCACGTTCTGCATCACGGTCATTCCCGGCCACAGCGCCAGATTCTGGAAGGTGCGCCCGATGCCCATACCGCTGATGGCGTGGGCCGGGCGGGCCAAAAGGTCGGCGCCCTCAAACGCCACCGCCCCCTCTTGGGCGTCGTACACCCGGCTGACCACGTTGAACAGGGTGGTCTTGCCCGCCCCGTTGGGCCCGATCAGGCCGCAGATGCTGCCCTCGTCCACGGTGAACGACAGGTCCCGCAGCGCGGTGACCCCCCCGAACCGCACCGTGACCCCCGCCACATCCAACAACGCCATAACCCTCCCGACCCTACTTCGCCGGGGTGACAGGGCCGGGCAGGCTCACCCGCCGATCAAGCTGGCGATGGCCCAAATCACGATCACCAGGCCCACCACGATCATCACCACGCTGCGCCCCACCTTTGGGGTCGCCGGTTCGTCGGGGGCGCCCGGCGGGGGAGGGATGTCGGGCCGACCCGTCCGGCGCTTTCGTGGCCCGTCAGGATTGATCAGCGCGGCAATGTTCCCCACCGCCAGCGCACCCCCCAGCGCCAGCAACAAGAACGTGATGATCTCGGGCCCGCCCAGCACCCTCCCAGTCTCGCGCCCCGCACTGCGCACCTCTTACATGGGGCGGTGTACGGAGACCGCGTAGTCACCGCCCGCCCAAGAGCCTCGCTCCCACGTTGAATGCCGCTCCGACAGGGCCAAACCCGCCGCCGCGCAGTCGGCGTCATAACGATCCAGCCCGTAGCCCCCGCCCCGCAATTGAAACCCGGCAACCAACACACCGCTGGGGGAGAGGTGGGCGGCACAGCGGCCTACCACATCTGCCTCGGTGCCCGGCCCGGTGAACAGCAGCACGTTCCCCGCCATCACCACCGCGTCGAACGTCTCGCCCAGGTCGAACACCGTCAAGTCGAGCTGGTGCCAGGCCAGTTCCGGCGCCTTGGCCCGAGCCCCCGAGATCATCTCGTCGTCGATGTCCACCCCGGCCACGTCGTAACCCCGCCGGGCCAGCTCAACCGCAACCCGCCCTGTCCCACACCCTGCATCGAGAATCCGCCCCGAGCCCCCCAGCAGCGAGTCCACGAAATCAGCCTCCCCATGCGGGTTGAGCCCCTCGGCTTCCAGCCGCTCCCACCGGGCGTCATAGTCCCGCCCCGACATCCGCCCACCCCAAGTCGATCCCACCCGCCGAGCATGTCACAGGTGGCCGGTAGTCTGACGCCGTGGCTTCCCCGATCCACGCCGAGCCTCGCGTGTTGGCCGATGTCGGCTTTGAGTTCCACCCCGCGGTGGCGGCGTGGTTTGAGCAGCGATTTCCGGGCGGGCCCACCGAGGCACAGGCCCAGGGGTGGCCGGCCATCGCCTCGGGCCAAGACACGCTGATCGCCGCTCCCACCGGGTCGGGCAAGACCCTGGCCGGGTTCCTCATCGCCATCGACAACCTCTACAAGCGCCACGCCCAAGGCCAAACGGTGGCCAAGGCCAGCCAGGTGGTGTACGTGTCGCCGCTCAAGGCGCTGGCCACCGACATCGCCGAGAACCTGGAGCGCCCCCTGGCCGAGATCGCCGAGATTGCTCGTGAACAAGGCCAAGAGCCCCCGCCGCTGACCGTGGCGGTGCGCACCGGTGACACCCCGGCCCACACCCGGGCCGCCATGATCAAAAAACCGGCCAACTTCGTGGTCACCACCCCCGAGTCGCTCTACCTGCTGGTGACCGCGGCCAAGAGCCGAGAGGTGCTGCGCACCGTGGAGACGGTGATCGTCGACGAGATCCACGCCACTGCCCGAGACAAGCGGGGCAGCCACCTGGCCCTCACCCTCGAGCGCCTTGAGCACGCCGCCGACGTCCGCCCCACCCGTATCGGCCTGTCGGCCACCCAGCACCCCATCGCCACCATCGCCGACCTGCTCACCGGCGTGCCCGCCAACCGGTCCGACAACGGCGCTGGCTCCACCGAGCCTGGCGCCACCGAACCCACCCCCCAATGCACCATCGTCGACACCGGCCACCAGCGAAACCTCGACATCGCCCTGGAGCTGATCGACGACGAGCTCGACGCCGTGGTCTCCCACGCCCAGATGGACCAAATACTCGACCGCATGGCCACCCTCATCGGCGAGCACCACACAACCATCGTGTTCGTCAACACCCGCCGCATGTCCGAGCGCATCGCCCACCAGCTGGCCGAGCGCCTAGGCGAAGACGCGGTGGCCGCCCACCACGGCTCCCTGTCCACCGAGCGCCGCATCCGCACCGAGCACCGCCTCCGAGCCGGCGACCTAAAAGCCCTGGTAGCCACCGCCTCCCTCGAGCTGGGCATCGACATCGGCCCAGTGGAGCTGGTGTGCCAGGTGGGCTCGCCCCGCAGCATCGCCACCTTCCTCCAGCGGGTGGGCCGCTCCAACCACAGCCGCCACGGCACCCCCAAGGGCCGCCTGTGGCCCCTCACCCGCGACGAGCTCATCGAGTGCCTCGCCCTCATCCACGCCGTGAACCAGGGCCAACTCGACGCCGTCCGCCCCCCCACCGCACCCCTCGACATCCTGGTGCAGCAGCTCATCGCCGAGGCCGCCGCCGACGACAACCACACCACCCAGGGCCTCTACGACATGTTCACCAAGGCCGCCCCCTACGCCAGCCTCACCAAAGCACAGTTCGACGAGGCCGTCAACCAGGCCGCCACCGGAGTGGTCACCGGCCGGGGCCCCCGGGGCGCCTACCTCCACCACGACTCCATCAACCATGAGGTGCGGGGCAAACGGGGCGCCCGGCTGGCCGCCCTCACCTCCGGGGGCGCCATCGGCGAGAACGGCGACTACCGGGTGGTGGCCGAGCCCGACGACACCTTCATCGGCACCGTCAACGAAGACTGGGCGGTGGAGTCGATGGCCGGCGACATCTTCCTGTTGGGCTCCCACTCGTGGCGCATCAAGCAGGTGGCCGCCGGCACCGTGCGGGTGATCGACGCCGGCGACGCCCCGCCCACCGTCCCCTTCTGGCTGGGCGAGGCCCCCGCCCGCACCGCCGAGCTGTCCCAGCAGGTGTCAAACCTCCGCGCCTATATATCAACGCTGTTTCCCGACACCGCCGACGCAAACCCCCTAAACGACACAACCCTGGCTCAGGCCAACCAACAATTTGCCCAATCCCACGGCGTCACCGCCGAGATCGCCGAACAGGCCGTGCTCTACGTCGCCGCCGCCCAAGCCGCCCTCGGCACCGTCCCCACCCACACCAACATCGTGTTCGAGCGCTTCTTCGACGACACCGGCGGCCAGCAGCTCGTGGTCCACAGCCCCTACGGCGGGCGCATCAACCGGGCCTTCGGCCTGGCCCTGCGCAAGCGCCTCTGTCGCCGCTTCGACTTCGAGCTCCAGGCGGCGGCCAACGACAACGCCATCATCTTGTCGCTCGGCCCCCACCACAGCTTCCCCCTCAGCGACGTCCCTCAATTCCTGCACCCCGACTCGGTGGAGGAGGTGCTCACCCAGGCCGTGCTGGACTCGCCCATGTTCACCGCCCGCTGGCGCTGGAACCTCAACCGGGCCCTGGTGGTGCTGCGCAGCCGGGGCGGCAAGCGCAACCCGCCCCCCATCCAGCGCATGGAGGCCGACGACATCATGGCCGCGGTGTTCCCCGGCGCGGCGGCCTGCCAGGAGAACGTGGCCGGCCCCATCGAGATCCCCGACCACCTGCTGGTGCGCCAAACCCTCCACGACACCCTCCACGAGGCCCTCGACGTTGACGGCCTCAAACAACTCCTCACCGATATCCGCTCCGGCGCAGTCCGCACCCACTTCTGCGACACCGCCGAGCCCTCCCCGCTCAGCCACGAGATAGTCAACGCCCGCCCCTACGCCTTTTTGGACGACGCCGAGATCGTCGACCGCCGCACCAACGCCGTAACCGTCCCCCGAGGCCTGCGCCCTCGAAGCGAACAACAGCCCCCCACCCTCGACGCCTCAACCCTCTCCCAAATCACCCCCGACGCCATCGCCCAAGTAGTGGAGGAGATAACCCCCGACCCCAGAACCCCCGACGAGCTCCACGACCTGCTGACCAACCAAGTAGTCACCCGCCCCAACCCCGCCTGGCAGGAGCTCTACGAAGCCCTGGAATCCAAAAACCGGGTCTGCACCACTAACAACGCCGCCAACACCCCCCTCTGGACCACCACGGAACTAGCCGAAACCGCCCTAGGCCCCGAAAAAGCCACCGAAACCATCCGAGGCCACCTCGAATCCACCGGCCCCACCACCCCCGAGCAACTAGCGGAAAGAACTGCCCTAGACCTTCCGACGGTCAATCAAGCATTGGCAGCTCTTGAGTCCGAAGGGGCAGCTATGCGTGCGGATCATCTACCCCCCCACCACACCGGTCAGGTGCCAGAACAATGGTGCTCCCGCCGATTACTACAACGAATGTCCTACCTAAGCCGAAGACAAAAGCGTCAGTCAGTACAAGCCGCCTCCCCCCAAGACTTCATGCGCTTCCTCCTCGACTACCACCACCTAACCCCCGACAGCACAGTCCGGGGCCGCCCCGGCCTCACCAAAGTCCTCGAGCAGCTCCAAGGCCTCGACCTTCCCGCCGGCGCCTGGGAATCCCAGATCATCCAACAGCGCCTGCCCGACTACAACCCCATGTGGCTCGACGAGCTCTGCTACCGCGGCGAGCTGGCCTGGCTCCGCCTCACGCCCCCATACACGCCGGCCAAAGCCAACTCCATGGCCCCCCGCAAAGCCACCCCCATCACCCTCGTCTTCCGAGAAGACCTCCACTGGCTCCTAGCCGCCGCCCGCAGCAACAGCCCCGAGCCCCCCGAGGCCGGCCCCGTCCAAGAGATCGCCGACATCCTCCAGTCCCAGGGCGCCAGCTTCCTGCCCGATCTGGCCGACGCCACCCACCGCCTGCCCGACGACATCGAAAGGGCCCTGTGGAACGGCGTCGCCCTCGGCCTGTTCACCGCCGACGGCTTCGCCGCGGTGCGGGCCCTGCTCAACCGCAGCAACCGCCGTCCCACCCGCCACCGACCCGGTCAGAACCTGCGCTCCCAAGCCCTGCGCACCCGGGCCATGCGCATGAATCGCGCCTTTAACAATGGCGCGTCTCGCGAAACCCACGCCGCCCCCGGTCGCTGGTCCCTGGTTCCCCCACCCGAAGAGCTCCCCGCCGACGACCTTGCCGAGGCCGTCGCCCAGCAACTGCTGGCCTGCTGGGGCGTGGTGTTCCGCAGCCTCGCCCACCACCCCGCCACCCCTACGGCCACTCCCTGGCGAGACATCCTCAAGGCCCTGCGCCGCTTCGAAGACCGCGGCCTAGTTAGAGGCGGCCGCTTTGTAGCGGGCCAAAGCGGCGAGCAGTTCGCCCTCCCCACCGCCGCCGACCAACTCCAAAAGGTCCGCCGCCACCCCCGCACCGGCCAGCAAACAACCATCGCCGCCTGCGACCCCCTCAACCTCACCGGAATCCTCTTCGAAGGCCCCCGAACCCCCGCCACCCCCAACAACACCCTCACCTACACCGACGGCCTGCCCAACAACTGAGCCAGAGACCGCCCGGCAACAGCAGATTCCAATCCACCGAGCGCGCCTATATATAAGGCATGCGGAAGTATCCTCGTGAGATATGGCCGTTTCCCCCGCAAACACCTCAATCTTTAGGCGCTCCCTCGGAATCCTCACCGCTGCCACCCTGCTCGTGGCCATCCTCGCCATCGCCCCCGCTGCCCAAGCCCAGATCGGCAATGAACCCCCCATCGCCGACGCCGGCCTAGACCAGGTTTACGCCGTTGGCCCCGTCGTAAGGACCCTCAACGGCAACCGCAGCTTCGACATCGAAGACAGCTTCACCAGCCTCACCTACAGCTGGCAGGTGGTAACCCCGGCATACTCCTGGCTCCACATCAGCTCTGCGTCGGCGATGCAGGCCACATTCATCGGCCCATCGCAAAACGAAGTCAACCGGTTCGGCAACACCATCACCTTCCGG